>NZ_JBHIKY010000029.1:0-40044 GCF_042139015.1 Alteribacillus sp. HJP-4
GCGGGCTGGGCTTGACGCTTCTGCGAGATCATCTACGATTGAAACATAGGGAAGAATGATCTGTAGCTGTCACCATCGCATCATTCCTATTCTGTTAAAGGGTGTCCACTTTCTTGACAGAGGTCCACTGTTTCCTCTATACGCTCCAAAAAGCAAGTTTGTCCGGCCTTGCCGGACATGGATTCCGTTATCGTCCGAAAAAGAGGCTTAATTACCCGTCAAAAAGGCAAATAGCGTACCTGATGTCCGCCAACCTTTCAAATAAAGCGCATTTTGATAGAACAGCGCATCTCCTGTCCTCATACAGCTCATCCGAAGAATCTGCCCCGCCTTAGTGAAATAAAAAATCTCTCTTCCTAAACCAAGGAAAAGAGATCGTTCAATACCCTTCACTTCAATCATTAATTCTCTGTAATAGCTCATCCACAGAAATCGTATTTGCTTCTGATGCGATAAAAATGGCATTCGGATCGAGTGATTCAGTTGGTTCAGATTCAGCAGCCTGTCTATCTTCTTCATCCGCAGTACGTTTCTCATTCGTTTCTGTCTTAGGTTCCTTTGTGGTGATTTCTTTATCACCGTCCGCCTCACTTAGGGGCGAAGGCATTCCGAGCGCGTTGTCCAGCTCATCTGCCAATTCTTCAGTACTACTCTGATCTGAACCGGAGCTCTGCTCTGAGGGGCCAGTCAGAAAAAAGATGTCTGCAGTGCATAGGATCGCAAAGCTTAAGACAGATGCCCCGGCTAATAAATGGATCGGCTTCACACTCCGCCCTCCCAACTATGAATGAGACCATTATACCACTATTCATCGGAAAAGGGGGATAAATACCTAATTTTATCCGGGGCTTTTGTTGAAAACTCAACTTCCTATTTTAACATGCTCGGCTCTTTCATGAGCTTTAAATTCTCGAGTACGTCCGGATCCTTCTGCTTAATTACCTGCAAAGCTGTGTTGACAGCTTCATCATAGTAGCCTTTCCGAAAATAATTCTCGGCTTCTGTTAATGCCGCGTCAACATTTCGGGAGCTGCTTCTAAATTTATTTCCATACTGTATGACATCTTCGGCCAGCTCAGCCTGATCAAGCGTAGTCTTTAACTGCTGATGAACCTTGTTGACATTTTGTTCTGAGTTCTCGACACTGTGAGTTACTCTTCCCATTTCGACCGGCACCTCTTCTAAAGAAACAGCTGCTTCTTCTATGCTTGCAGATGCTGCATCGATTTCATTTAGAAGGGAGGACGGGACCTTCGGAAGCATTGCCCTTTGCAGCCTGGTGCGGTCATGCAGAAGCTGTTTTCTTAGATTAGTCAAAGTATCGAGTGCTTTCAGCTCATCTTTTCGGAGGTTGTAAAGCTTTTCCTTCGAACTTCTGATGTCTTTTTCTAAAGATGCGACGTCTTTTCTCAGCGGCTCAATTGTTTTCTTCAAGGAGATAAAAGATTGCTTTTTATGTTCATGCATATCCTGAAACACGCGCCAGTTTTTATTGTTTTTATCCGCATCGTGTTCTATTTTATCCTGACGTCTTAGTTCTTCATCAGGAATCCGGTAGCTGACACCAACCTTTGTGCGCTCCATATTCAGCTCGCGCAGCTGAATCTCCATCCTGTCGAGATCCTGCTTTGTCTCCATTGCAGCAAGCTCCACAAATTGGCGGGCGGCTACTTCATCCTCGAGAGTTTCATAGACATTCTCTATAAACGAACGAATTTCTTTTATCTTATCTTCTGCCTTGCTGATTTCAAGATCTGTCACCATTTTGCTTAGAGCTGGAAGCTCACTGCGGTATTGGTCAATCTGCTTCCGGAAAGCAAACTGCTCCATGGAATATCCGCTTTTTTCCATATCTTCCATCCCTTTTTCAAGGTCCCTGCAATCCTCTGGAAGATCCGCTTCAATTTCCACGAGCAGCGCAGGAACAATCTTCATTTTTTCTTCCTCTGCCGCCATTTCTAACTGCAGATCTTGAAGTATCTTATTGGCTTTCATGTAATTTCCCTGCACTGTTTCTTCTTCAAACTGCTCAAATTCATCCTTCATCTGCTTCAGGCTTTTTTCAAACGACGGAGCTGCATCACCGAGAGAGCGCCAGCTTTGAGAAACAAATCTCTGCATTTCTTCAAATTTTTCTTTTGTATCTGAAATGCCGCTTCTATTCTCTTCTTCGTTATGTATGAGCTCGTGAACTTCCTTAAAGATTTCCTGGATCTTTTCATCGATCTCCTGAAGCTGCTTTGCCACAACATTAATTAGTTCCTTAGATTTTCTAAATCGGTATTTATTCGCCCATTCTTCAATGTCAAATAATGCTTCATCAATATCTGGAAGGTGGAGGCCGAGAATTTCATCCCAATCCTTCCTCCATGCTTCGAATTTTTCTTCTGTTTCTCCTGAGATAGTCAGGCCTTTTACTCGTGATATTTCATCCGCAACCGGCCGGTTCGCTATCTCCGTCTTCCACTGTTCCATTCGGTCTACTTCTTTATATATCTTTCTCCTGAACACAGCCCCGTATATGAAAATGGCTGCAATCACAAAAGCGATGCTAAGAATTGTATACAACATCGGTCTTCACTCCAGTTTCCTCTCTATAGGAAATAAACATAAACTTTTTTCATCATATTTCTTATATTTTCGAGTTAATTTGTTAAAATCCTTCTTTTTATGACTAATACTTTCCTTATACCTGTTTTTCGCTGTTTTTCGTTAGTACCTTTATGATAACATGGAATGACAGATTATGTGAGAAATGTCGAACGAAATATTTGAAAAAATAAAGCCTGCCTCTGCCTGGCAGAAAGGATGAAAGTTATAATGCTGCAGCCGGTAAGAGACGGCCATATTCATACCCCTTATTGTCCCCACGGAAGTGCGGATACTTTTTCTATGTATGTGGAGGAGGCAGTGCGCCAGAACCTCCACACGATTACGTTTACTGAACACGCTCCTCTTCCCCACGGCTTTGAGGATCCTGTTCCAGAACAGAACAGCGCCATGGATGAAGCGAAGCTCGCAGATTATTTTCAGGAGCTTCGTCTGCTGAAAAAAGAATACTCACAGGCTATCACGATTTTAGCCGGGCTTGAAGTTGATTTTATTGAGGGATATGAGAAAGAAACAGAACAGTTTTTGAATGAAATCGGTCCGGATATGGATGACAGTATTCTTTCTGTCCATTTTCTCCGGACAGCTGCAGGTTATATCTGCCTTGACTACAGCCCTGATAGCTTTGAAAAGCTGATTGAGGCATGTGCTTCCTCCCGGCAGGCGGCAAAGCTTTACTATGATACATTATTGCAGTCGATAAATCAGCCGCTCGGTCCATTTAAGCCCCGCCGTATCGGACACATGACTCTCGCCGCGAAGTTTCAGCATAAATTTTCCGGAGATTGGACCCCTCATCCGCTCATAGAAACGGTGCTTGATGCAGTGCACAAACAGGGGCTCGAACTCGATTATAACGGAGCCGGCACGGCAAAAGTGTTTTGCCGTGAGCCTTATCCCCCCGATTGGGTCATTAAGGAAGCAAAAAAAAGAGGAATCCCTCTTGTGTATGGATCAGATGCCCATCAGGCCAGGGACCTTGGCCAGGGAATTGGCAGAATGCTCCTGTCTACATGACGACCTCCTTAGCAGCGGTTCTGTTTTTCGCCTTGCCGGGCCGCTGCACTTCTTTCACCTCTGGAACTGCAAGCGCATTCGTCACCCATTTCCTGATTTCTTTTTTATAAATCGCCATAAAATGCTGTTCCTGAGGCTGCAAATGAAATACCTCACGGATATACTGGGGATGGAGAAACGGCATAATCACCATTCCGCGGATATGCATAAATGCCCACTGCGGCGCCACACTAGAGAACACTCTTTCCTGCACCCCCATTTTAAGAACAATAGAATACAAATGCTTTTCTTTCATTAGATAGGTGGTCGTAATTTCTCTGATCAGCATGGAATCAAGCGTCATTTCCCTCAGCACGAAACGAGAGCGGAGATGTTTATCCTGCAAGTAATCAAGACCTTTGTATGTCATATCAAGCAGCTTCTCGAGCGCGTTTTCATGTTTGCTTTTAATAGCTTCCTCCAGCTTTTTTATATACCCCTCCAAAAATTCAACCATTAGTCTTTCAAGCAGGCCATGCTTACCGCCAAAATAATACGAGACGAGGGAAACATTCATCTTTGCTTTAGCCGCAATTTCTCGAACAGAAGTGCCGTGAAATCCTTTACTGTTAAATAAAAGCGCTGCAGCTTCCATCAGCTTTTCTTTGGTGCTTTCGGTTACGGACAAAGCGATCTCCTCCTTTTTTGACACTGGTCATTCTTACTTACAAATTCTCTATCACGCCGGCGCTTCCCTTCCATGACTTGTCGACAGTTTCTTTAACGATTCGCACCTGTGCTATACTCATTAAAAAAGAAAACCCGGCTTATCATCGGGCTTTATTGGCGAAAGCTTCCGCTGTAATCGTGAATTTTTGAAAATGCGGGAAAGGAAGTGAGGAAATGTTTAATCAAACTGTATACAACGGTACTTTGGACCAAAATTATGAGACTCTTATAAAACAGGCAGAAGCTATCTTAGACGGCGAGCCTGATATGACCGCTAATCTGGCAAATGCGGCAGCATTATTGAATCAATTTCTTCAGGACGTAAACTGGGTTGGTTTTTATCTTTACCATGCAGAGGACAATGAGCTCGTACTCGGTCCTTTTCAAGGTCTGCCTGCCTGCATCAGAATCCCCTATGGGAAAGGTGTCTGTGGAACTGCAGCTGCAGAACAGAAAACGATGCGTGTTGATGACGTATCCCAATTTCCTGGTCATATTGCCTGCGATGCAGCCTCCAGATCAGAAATTGTCGTTCCTATCGAGAAAAACAATGTGCTGATCGGGGTGCTGGACATCGACAGCCCCGTCTACGACCGCTTTACTGAAAAAGAAGCTAAATTACTCGAAAAATTCATTGAAACTTTAAAAGTATATATATAGAAAGGATTTCATATTGACTTTTCTTCTGGAAAACTATACAATGGCAGTTGTGTAAAAAGACAGCCAGGGTGAGCCTGATGTGTAACACCCTTGTCATTTTGTTCCTTGATTCTGCGGCTGAAGTATCGAATCAAGGTGTATCGCGTAACCTCCCGCTGTCGAGGCGAAGGTGCATGAAAACAAAATGAACATGTCAGGAGATTACCAATGTTGATCTTTTTTCCAAATACTTTTATAAATAAAAGGAGGATTCCTGATATGGCAAGATATACAGGACCATCTTGGAAAAAATCCCGTCGTTTTGGAGTATCCCTCAGCGGCACTGGTAAAGAACTAGAAAAGCGCCCATACGCACCGGGCGAGCACGGACCTACTCAGCGCAAGAAGATTTCTGAGTACGGCCAGCAGCTTCAAGAAAAGCAGAAGCTTCGTTTTATGTACGGCCTGAACGAGCGTCAATTCCGCCGTATGTTTGAAGAAGCAGGTAAAATGCAGGGCGTTCATGGTGAGAACTTTATGGTTCTGCTTGAGTCCCGCCTGGACAACATCGTTTACCGTCTCGGCCTGGCCCGGACACGCCGTGCAGCCCGTCAGCTCGTTAACCATGGTCACGTAACTGTGGACGGAGGACGCGTAGATATTCCGTCTTACCGCGTAAAGCCCGGCCAGACAATCGGCCTTCGCGAAAACTCCCGCAACCTTACTGCGGTAAAAGAAGCAATTGAAGTTAATAACTTCATTCCAGAATTCGTTACATTCGATGAAGAAAAGCTCGAAGGAACATACAACCGCTATCCGGAACGTTCTGAGCTTCCTTCTGAAATTACAGAAGCGCTTATCGTCGAATTCTACTCCCGTTAATCTCTGCTTACTGCAGAATAACACAGAAAAAGCCCTTGAAATGTTGATATATCAACATTCCAGGGGCTTTTTTTTTGTTTCAAAAGACAAACTAAAAAGAAACTGGGACAAATGTATATTACTATTTCAAAATCCAGACGATACTACTGACTCAGTCTGGATAGTTTGTTAATTATGAGTTTTTAAGAAAAACCGGAGGCCAGAAAGAGCTGTTAAAGTTTGTTGTGGATTCTCACGAATCGCTTATCGATGGTTGCTTGCCGCGGGCACGATCTCAGCTCAAGTCAGGATTCATTCGCTGCAGAAAAATTTTCCGCGGCATACTCCTGCAGAAACTCTGCTTCTGCATTTCTCTCTTTTACGCATATTGAATGAGAAAATATTTCTTTTTCCCGCGGCGGATGATCGTGAAAGAGCCATCGATCTTTTCCGTGCTGCCGACCACCTTGTCAAGCTCCTGGCAGCGCTCACCGTTAATATAGACCGCTCCACTCTTGATATCTTCACGGGCCTGACGTTTCGAGGAAGAAATTCCTGCTTCTACCAAAAGCTCAATCAGACCTTTTTCCTGCTCGGCAACTGTATGAGCGGGTACATCCTTAAAGCCCTGCTTTACCTCTGCGGCTGTTAATTCCTTGAGATTTCCTCCGCCAAACAATGCCTGCGAGATGTTCTGCGCCTGGGCCAGGGCTTCTTTTCCATGCACGAAGGTCGTAACCTCCTCTGCTAGCCTGCGCTGAGCGCCCCGCTCTTCCGGCCGTTTTTCTACCTCTTCCTCGAGCTGTGCCAGCTCCGCTTCATCTAGAAACGTAAAGAACTTGAGAAATTTTACGACATCACGGTCATCCGTGTTGATGAGAAATTGGTAAAACTCGTAAGGACTCGTTTTTTCTGAATCAAGCCAGATGGCTCCCCCTTCCGATTTGCCAAATTTTGAGCCGTCTGCTTTTGTGACAAGCGGAATGGTAAATCCATAGGCACCAGGATGCTTTTCCTCACTGCCTTCCAGCTTTCGGATAAGTTCAAGTCCTGCTGTAATATTTCCCCACTGATCACTCCCGCCGATCTGCAGCCGGCAGTTCTTTTCATTGTATAAATGATGAAAATCAAGGGACTGCAAAATCTGATAGCTGAATTCCGTAAAGGAAATACCTGATGTAATCCGGGACTCTACGGACTCCTTTGCGAGCATGTAGTTCAAACCGAAGTGCTTGCCGGTGTCTCTCAAGAACTGGACAACGCTCATAGAACCGATCCAGTCATAATTGTTTACAATTTCCGCTTTGCCACCGCCTTCAAAATCAAGATAATGGGAAAGCTGTTCTTTAATACGGTCGCTGTACATTCGGACGACCTCTTCTTCATTCAAAGTGCGCTCTGCTTTTTTTCCACTTGGGTCTCCGATCAGCCCGGTCGCTCCTCCCACCAGTGCCAGCGGCTTGTGGCCGGCAAGCTGAAAACGTCGCATCGTGATAATCGTAAGCAGATGACCAATATGAAGACTGTCGCCGGTGGGATCAAATCCACAGTAGAGCGTCACAGACTCCTTATCAAGTAATTGCTGAAGTCCTGCCTGATCCGTAACCTGATTAATCAGTCCTCGGAATTCGAGATCCTCTAACACATTCATTGCACTCTCTCCTTTTTACATAATTAAAACCTTTTTGATGAATATAAAAAAAGCCCCTTCTGCTTTATCACAGAAGGGACGATATTTACCGCGGTACCACCCTGCATTGAACATGAGAATTTCATGCTCCACTTAAACTCTTAACGGGAGGCCCCGTTCTTCTTTTCTACCAAGTTGATGTCAAGAAGAAAGCTCCAGACGCGTACTTCGTTTCTTCCTGTGTACCGGCTCGCAGCGGCCGCCGGTTCTCTGGTTCAGGGAAGAAGAAACTACTTCAAGTCCTTCACAGCCATGTTTATTCGATTGAAATGACTATTCTTCTTTTATCATACTTTTTTTACTGCTGTCAACGAACATTCGAAATATGCTATAATGTCGGTGACGTTTAGGAGGAATTATTGTGAATCGATTTTTTGAAAAACTTAATCATAAATATGATGCTTTCCGAAACAAGCCTGTCGTGCAGGGCATCAACGTTACCTCACAGGTGATGTGGAACATCTTATTGATTTTTATCGTCCTTATTCTTATGTTTATCCTTTTCGCCGGGTCTGTCGGAGCAGGCTTCTTTATGTCGCTTACTGAAGATCAAGAAAGGCTCAGTAAAGAGGAACTCGAGCAGAATATTTATGACTATGAAGAAGTCAGTGATATTTATTTTGCAGAAGAAAAACACCTCGGTAAGATACCAGCTGACCTCGAACGAAAGGAACGTTCCCTTGATGAAATCTCCGATCACCTCATCAATGCTGTTATTTCCACAGAAGATGAATATTTCTACGATCACAATGGTGTCGTCCCTAAAGCATTAATGCGCGCTACATACCAGGAGCTGGCCGCTTCCTCCAACCAGACGGGCGGCAGCACGCTCACGCAGCAGGTCGTCAAAAATCAAATTTTGACTAATGAAGTTTCCTTTGAAAGAAAAGCAAAGGAAATAACGCTTGCACTCCGTATGGAGAATTACTTTGAAAAAGAAGAGATCTTAGAAGCATACCTCAATATCGTTCCTTTCGGAAGAAATGCAAACGGCCGTAACATAGCCGGAGCTCAGTCCGCTGCGGAGGGAATTTTTGGAATGGATGCCTCTGAGCTGAATATTGCTCAATCTGCATTTATCGCCGGTCTGCCGAAAAACCCTTTCACCTATAGTCCATTCGCCGGCGGCGGGGAAGTGAAGGATGACTTCCAGCAGGGACTGAACCGGATGAAGCTGGTACTTGGCAATATGCATGAAGAAGGTTATATTTCGGAGACTGAATATGAGGAAGCGCTGGACTACAACATCAGAGAAAACCTGACCGAGCGCGCTCCTACTGTCACAGAGGATTATCCATTCCTAACGTATGAAACACAGGGCCGTGCATCCAGAATTATCCGTGACCAAATGCTGGAGGAGGACGGTATCGAGCTTGATGAACTAGACGAAGAAGAACAGGAAGAAGTGAATGAGCAGTATACATTAGCTGCCAGGAATGAACTTGCACTCGGAGGATATAATGTTCATCTCACAGTAAATAAGGATATATATAATTCCATGCAGCAGTCTGTGGCTGATTCGCAGTGGTTCGGGCCTGACCGCGAAGATGAGAATGGCGAAACCCAGCAGGAACAGGTCGGATCGATTATGATCGATAACAGCACTGGGGCAATAATAAGCTTTACTGGGGGACGTGATTTTGACCAGGAAAATTTAAATCATGCAACTCAGGCCTTCCGCCAGAATGGATCGACGATGAAGCCGCTTCTGGCATATGGTCCTGCCATGGATGAAGGACTAATTCAGCCTGGTACAATAGTGCCGGACGTGCCGACTGACTATAACGGCGGCGATGAAATCAACAACTTTGACCGAAGCCATAAAGGATTTATTAGTGTGCGAAAATCCCTGCAGGAGTCACGCAACGTGCCTGCCGTAAGAGCGGCGGATATGGTAGACCATGACAAAGCACGCAATACATTGCTTGATATGGGGTTAACTAGCCTTCATGAAGGAGAGCCATTCCAATCCACTGCGCTTGGCGGTCTTTCCTACGGAGCGACGATTGAGCAAAATACGAACGCTTTCTCCTTATTCGGCAATGACGGAGAGCTAAGTGACTCATATATGATTGAAAAAATTGAAACGAAGGAAGGCGAAGTCGTTTACGAACACGAAGTGGAGCCGAAAGAGATATTTTCACCGCAGACCTCTTTTCTTATGACTGACATGATGAAAGATGTGCTGCAAAGCGGCGGTACGGCCAGCAGCCTTCCCGGCAAATTGAATTTTGGCGGAGATTGGGCAGGGAAAACCGGAACGACTACGAACACAAAGGATTCTTGGTTTGTCGGATTAAATCCAAACGTAACATTCGGCCTCTGGATTGGATATGATGATCCTCAGGAAATATCGACTCCTTATAAAGGCTTAACGTACGGTGCAAGAACCCAGCAGATCTGGGCTGATCTAATGAACGCTTCTTATGAGGCAGATCCGGACGTATTCGGAATGGACGATGAATTTGAACAGCCGGACGGAATTGTCCGCCAGACAATCTGCGGTATCTCCGGGAAGCTTCCAAGTGATTTATGTGAAGAAGCAGACTTAACGACTACCGATTATTTTAATGAAGAATTTCTGCCGACGGAAAAAGATGACAGCTTATCACGGGAGCGTTATGTGACGATAGACGATGAGCGCTATACAGCGTATGATTCGACACCGAGCGAATTTACAAGAAACGGAGTATCGATTGATGAAGACTATTTCGATGTTTCTGACGTCAGTGAGTATTTACCAGACGACTGGGAGGAAATCGTACCAGACCGGGAAGCTCCATCCAATGGACGCTCTCCATCAAGAGTCTCAAACGTGAGATATCAAGGCGGAAAACTCCGCTGGTCCCAGCATTCAGATAACGATATTGTCGGTTACCGTATTTATAATCAAAGTGGCTCTCAGGTAGGAACAGTCCGAGATAACGATTCTACCAGCTACGACCAATCGGGCGGATCTCTGTATGTTACTGCAGTTGACACACGGGGAAGAGAATCCAGTCCCTCCTCTACTGCACAACGGGGCAGTGGCGGCAGCGACAGGGATAATGACTCCTCTGATGAAGATACCTCCAACGAAGAAGACAGCCGTGAGCCAGAAGAAGAACAGGACAATGACGATTCTACGAATGACTCGGACTCTAGTCCAGAGGAGGATGAATCGAGTCCAGAGGAGGATGAATCGAACAACGGCGGAGATAATAATGGTAATGGTAACGAGAATAACGATAGGAATGGGAACGGGAACGGCAGCGGGAGCGATAATGACGACGACGGGGATAATGGCAATGGCAGCGATAATGGAAATAATGACGATGAAAATAACGGCGGCTCTGATGACGGGCGTGAAGAAGAAGAGCCGGATGAAGATGAAGGTTCTTCGGATGGAGATGATTCTGATGATGGAGGCAGCGATGACTCTGATGACAGCGGTGATGAAGAGTCAGATTCCAGCTCAAGTTCAACAGACTCAGGAGACTCAGGAGATTCAGGAGATTCCGATGAAGAGAGCGAAGACAGCTCAGACGATGAGACTTCGGATGATTCCGATGACGACTCAAGTGATGATGAATAAAGAAGAACGTGATTTTCTTTGTGAAATAAGAGGCAGGGCCGCAACAGTGTCTGCCGTATGAAATGCGCTTCCGATTATCAATATGATAGTCGGAGGCGTTTCTTTTGATACATGTAGAAATTTTAATGAAACTTGAAAAACTCGATTCTGGGTTTCTACTTCCGCGTTGATTCGTGACAAAGCGAAACCACAAAAAAATCCTGCAGCCTCGAAAGGCATGCAGGATTCACTTCTGTAATTAATCATCTTCCATTGTGGAAAGATCGCCTGTCGGCAGATCAAGCTCCCAAGCTTTGAGAACACGGCGCATAATTTTACCGCTTCTCGTTTTCGGAAGCTTGTCGCGGAATTCAATTTCTCGCGGAGCAGCATGAGCTGCAAGCTCCTTTTTCACAAATGTCCGAATTTCTTCTTTTAATTCATCTGTGATCTCATATCCACTGCGGAGTGCCACAAACGCCTTAATAATCTCTCCGCGGACGGGATCCGGTTTTCCTATAACACCTGCTTCTGCAACAGCCGGGTGTTCAACGAGCTTCGATTCAACTTCAAACGGACCAACACGCTCTCCAGCCGTCATAATCACGTCATCAATTCTGCCCTGGAACCAGAAATAGCCGTCTTCATCCATGTAGGCTGAATCTCCGGATACATACCAGCCGTCCAGTTCAAAGTAACTATTATACTTTTCTTCTCTATTCCAGATCGCTCTCATCATTGATGGCCAGCCTGCGCGAATTGCCAGGTTCCCCATCCGGTTTGGAGGAAGTTCATTACCCTGATCATCAATAATTGCTCCTACCACACCTGGGATCGGTTTGCCCATTGAGCCTGCTTTGACTGTCATGCTCGGGTAGTTACAGATCATCATCGCCCCGGTTTCGGTCATCCACCACGTATCATGAATACGAAGGTTAAATACCTTTTCACCCCAGCGGACAACTTCCGGGTTCAACGGCTCCCCGACACTTAAAATATGACGGAGGCTGGAAAGATCATAATTCTTCACCAGTTCATCCCCCGCGCTCATCAGCATCCGGAATGCGGTTGGAGCACTGTACCATACAGATACATTATACCGCTGCAGCGTATCATACCAGTCCTGTGGGCTGAAACGGCCGCCGCGCACCACATTGGTCGCTCCCGTCAGCCATGGGCCGAATATACCATAGGAGGTTCCTGTTACCCAGCCCGGGTCGGCTGTGCACCAATATACATCGTCATCCTTCAGATCGAGTACCCATTTGGCCGTCTGATAATGTTGAAGCATGGCATTATGAACATGAAGCACGCCTTTTGGTTTTCCGGTGGAACCCGAGGTATAGTGAAGAATTAATCCGTCTTCCCGATCCACCCAGACGGTGTCAAAGGAATCGGATGCATTATTCATTTTTTGTTGAAAATCGATGACGGTTCCACCTTCTTTTACCTCTTTTCCTAATACGAAAGACTTTTGTAGGTTAGGCAGATCATCGACCGGCACTCTTTCAAGCAGATCCGGGGTAGTGACTAATGCTTTGGCGTCACTATCCTCGAGCCTGTCTCTAACAGCGCCCTCCATAAAGGCTTCAAATAACGGTCCGACGATGGCCCCGCATTTAATAGCGCCGAGTACTGCAAAATAAAGCTCTGGAGAGCGCGGCATAAAGATAAAGACACGGTCGCCTTTTTCAATCCCCTCATCACTGAGCATGTTTGCCGCTTTGTTCGACATTTTTTTCATATCTTCAAACGTATATGATTCATCCCGGTTTGCGTCACTGTAATATAACGCCACCTGATCTTTTTTATCTGGATCCTCCGCGAAGCGGTCAATTGCTTCGTGAGCCATATTCACTTTTCCAGTCTCGCTCCAGGTAAAAGCTTTCTCTGTCTCGGACCAGTCAAATTTTTCAGCCAATTCCTCGTAGCTTTCCAGATTGTGATTTCCCTCTTTTGGTGGAAGCGTTTGCACTTTCATTTTCATCTTCCTCTCTGCTATGTCTTTTGTGTTCTAATACACAGTATAATATATTATGATTCTTTCTTCAATTTATAATAGATACCCGCTCCCCTCTGATTTATCAATTATAGTTTCTATACCATTCGAAACTATTTTGCTAAACTACAGATTTTTTGAATATAAAAAAACAACAGTAAAGGGCAATCATGTATAATATTAATTAATTCTCATGCTCTGGTCCTCCGCTGCCCGTGCAGGCGGAAAAACCTGAGATAAAGGTGGTTCAGGAATGATTCATAAAAAAAAGTATTATTCCAGGGAATTAATATTTGAGGGGAAGTCACTTCTTATTGAAGGGCCTCTTTCCGGAAAAAAGATACACGAATATGATTTTCACGAAGGCCTTGTCGCCTTTCGCCCGCCGGATGAACAAAAGAAAGCGTTGATTGGTATAGCCGACCTGCCGGAAGGGCGTATCAACGCCGTCATCGATGAAAATACTATTGTCGGATATGTCACGTTTGTTTATCCAGATGCCCTTGAGCGCTGGTCCGAGGCGAATATGGATAATCTTCTTGAGCTTGGAGCAATTGAGATCGCAGATGAATACCGCGGGGCAAAACTTGGCACAAATCTATTGAAATTCTCTATGCTTGACGACGCCATGGAAGACTTTATTATTATCACAACCGAATATTACTGGCATTGGGACCTTAAGGGAAGCGGCCTGTCGGTGTGGGATTATCGGAAAGTGATGGAGAAAATGATGAATGCCGGCGGACTTGAATGGATGGCTACCGATGATCCTGAAATCAGTTCTCACCCGGCGAACTGCTTAATGGTCCGGATCGGCTCGAGAGTAGATAATAATTCAGTTCAGAAATTTGACAGTGTCCGTTTTTCTAATCGGTTTATGTATTAACATACATAAGGGAAACTTTATCATTTTTCAAAAAGAAAACGCTTTACTAAATAGAGGTGAAAACATTGCTAGTCGAAGAAATAATGCAAAAAAACGTAATTACCGTCTCAAACAGCACTTCCATTAAGGAAGCAATGGCATTGCTGCATAAACATCGGATCCGCCATATTCCTGTTATTGAACAGGATCAGACTATTACTGGAATTATTTCCGACCGTGACATACGCGACGCCAGTCCTTCTATTTTTCATGCTGATTATCATACCGATGATCTGGAACGTCCCGTCTCCTCCATTATGAAATATCCAGTTATCACCGCACATCCGCTTGATTTTATTGAAGAAGCAGCCGTTGTATTATATGAAAATGAAATCAGTGCACTGCCTGTTGCAGATGAACATGACAAACTGATCGGTATGCTGACGGAATCTAACGTTTTGCATACGCTTGTGAAACTGACCGGTGCTCATCAGCCATCCTCGCGCATGGAAATTAAAGTCCCGAACATCGCCGGCCAGCTCGCAGAGGTATCCACCATTTTAAAGGACAACAAAGTCAATGTAACGAGTGTGCTCATATATCCTCATAAAAACGCTGAATACAAAATCTTAACTTTCCGTGTGCAGATGATGGACCCCCGCGTACCAATTGAGAAATTACGGGCCCAGGGCTATGAAGTCATGTGGCCGCGCATTCCGGGGATGTCAAGATGATACAGCCGGCAGCATTTATTTATTCAGAGGATCAATTAAAATACAAATTCAGCGAGGATCATCCATTCAATCATCTGCGTCTTCAACTGACGCACGATTTACTCGACTATTTGGGAGCATTGGACGAGAATCAGATTGTCACCCCACGTATGGCTTCGGATGAAGAAATCGGACTTATCCACGATAAATCTTATATAAATGCCGTAAAAGCAGCCGGGAAAGGGGAGCTCAGCCCCGGTATAGCCAATAACTACGGTCTTGGAACAGAGGATACACCCATTTTCACAAACATGCACGAAGCCTCAGCACTACTTGTCGGGGGAACGTTAACTGCGGTGGATATGGTAATGGAGGGAAAATCGCAGCACGCTCTTAACCTCGGCGGGGGACTGCATCACGGATTTAGAGGGAAAGCCTCCGGGTTTTGTATTTATAATGACAGTTCCATTGCGATTGAATACCTCCGCCAAAAATACGGTGCCAGAGTATTATACATAGATACCGATGCTCATCATGGTGACGGGGTTCAATGGGCATTCTACGAGGACCCGGACGTCTGTACGCTTTCCATTCACGAAACCGGCAGATATTTGTTTCCCGGTACCGGAAATGTAAATGAGAAAGGCCATGGCCAGGGCTTTGGTTTTTCTATTAATATTCCGGTGGATGCCTTTACGGAGGATGCTTCTTTTCTAGAATGCTATGAAACCGCCTTCCGGGAAATTATTGAATTTATTAAGCCGGATGTTATTTTGACTCAGAATGGAGCAGACGCTCACTATCACGATCCGCTCACTCATCTATCCTCCTCAATAGAAACCTTCCGGCAGGTGCCAAAGCTCGCCCATGAGCTCGCCCATGAATACTGTGGTGGGAAATGGATTGCGGTCGGAGGCGGCGGCTATGATATTTGGCGGGTAGTTCCAAGAGCATGGTCGATGATCTGGCTTGAAATGACTGATCAGACCTCGAAAATGAATGGTCCCATACCGGTAAAATGGCTGGAAGCCTGGCAGCAGAAAGCACCGGTTCCACTGCCCTCCGACTGGACAGATCCAGATGATTTATATCCTGTTATTCCAAGGCAGGGAGAAATCACTGATAAAAATCGAAAAACTCTGGAGAAAGCCCTCTATCATATCCGAAACGAGAAAAAATAAAAATCTGTTGTGGTCCACATGGGAGCACAACAGATTTACTCATTTATTAGAATATATGCTGCTACACATCGCCTGCAGATTCTAAAAGCTCGTCCTCAAAAGCCGGGTCTGAGATAACGATAACCACCCGTCTGTTGGTGCGAAGATTTTCTTTAGAATCATTCGGAGCAATCGGTCTTGTTTCTCCATATCCCGTCGCAATGAAACGGTCGGCGTTCAGATCAGTGATGTCCGTCAAAAATCGGATAACACTGCTTGCCCGTGCTCCGGATAACTCCCAATTTGAAGGATAACGGTATGTAGAAATCGGACGGTCATCCGTATGACCTTCAACCTTCACTAGATTTGGAAGTGTATCAAGCAGAGTCGCTACTTTATTTAAAAACGGTTCCGCTTCTGGAAGGATATCAGCTTCTGCTGTATCAAACAGCAGCTGCTCCTGCAGAACCAGGACCACACCCCTGTCATCACGGGTCGCTGAAATGTACTCATTTAAATCATTTTCTTCTAAATACTCTTCCACTTCTACGAGCAGACGCTCTAATTCCAGTTCATCCTCCTCCGCCCCACTTTCCTCTTCCTGTGTCAATGTCTGGGCTTCTGCCGCCGCTTCGTCCTCATTATCATTCGGGTTATCCGCCTCTTCCACCGCTGGAAAATATTCTAAAATATCACGTGTTTGAAAGGATTCTGAGATTGCCTCGAATTTTTTTGCATCAATGACTGACATTGAAAACAGCATCACAAAGAACACAAGGATCAGCAGGATCATATCTGAGAAGGTGACCATCCATCTCGGTGAGCCTTTCTCGGGTTTACGCTGCCTATGCTTCATTGGCGAGCTCCTCCCTTTCCTCGAGCTCCTCCTGCTTTCCGCTTTCTCTCACAAAAGCTCCAAGCTTCTCTTCAAGAATCTTAGGATTCTGACCGGACTGTACACCAATAACTCCTTCGACAATGATCTGCTTTAAGAAAACTTCATCGTCTGTTTTCTGTTCAAGCTTGCTTGCCATCGGCAGAAACACAAGATTGGCGAGCACCGTCCCATACAGAGTAGTAATAAGGGCAAGCGCCATGTTCGGCCCGAGCGTGGCAGGGTCCTCAAGCTCCTGAAGCATCAGGATAAGGCCGATCAGCGTTCCGACCATCCCCCAGGCAGGTGCATACTCTCCTGCTTTTTCAAAGAGGAGCCTTCCTTTTTTATGACGTTCTTCCATAGCTATGACCTCTGCCATCATAATATCTTTAATGATGTCAGGCTCAATTCCGTCTACCGCAAGTAAAACGCCCTTGCGGATAAAAGTATCCTCCACCTCATCGAGACCTGCTTCTAATGCCAGCAGACCCTCTCGTCTTGCTGTCGTGGAAAGATCTATAAATGTTTCAATTAATTCTTTTAAATTGTTATCTTCATATCGGAATGCTTCCTTTGCGACCGAAGGGACCAGCTTAATATCCCTGGACGAAAAATTTATGAGTATTGCTGCAGCTACACCACCAAAGACAATTAAAAAGGAAGCGAGCTGGATGAACATAACGACAGAACCGCCGCCGGCATTGGAGAAAATAGCAAATAGTAAAGTAGTTACCCCTAAGACTATCCCAATGGGGGTCAATATATCCATTTTTTTCATATTATCTTTCTGACTCCCCGTAAATAAAATTTGCTGCACCAATCACGTGCCGGCCCGATTACAGTTGTTACAGAAGCTTTGTAGAGTCCCGGTATTCCAGGCGGTGAGGTAAAACGACAACCTCATCCGATACTTCTTCCTTGTTCATATACTTCGTCAGCAGTCTCATGGAAACAGCTCCAATATCATACATCGGCTGTACTACTGTAGTTAAGGTTGGCCTTACCATTGTAGACAGTCTTGTATTATCAAAACCGACAACCTCCACATCCTCAGGCACATTAATTCCTTTATCCTGAAGGCCGTGAATGACGCCGAGAGCCATCTCATCCGTTGCGGCAAAGATAGCTGTCGGAGGCTCGGCATGATCCATGAGACGTTGTACTGCCTCAATTCCGGAATCATACGTATAATCGCCGACCGCGACAAGCCCCTCGTCAAACTCTTTCTCTTTTTCTTCATGGGCTTTCTTATAGCCGCTGAATTTTTGAAAACCGTTGACTGGATCCTCGAGGGAGCCTGACACCATTCCTACTTTGTTATGGCCAGCGTCCATTAATTCTGTTACCGCATCAAATGCTGCCTGGTAGTAATCGATATTTACAGATGGAATTTCACGCTGCTCATCAAGAGTAGCTGCAAGAACAACAGGTACTGGAGAGCGTTTGAACTGTTCCACGTGCTCCTCTGTAATCTCTCCACCCATAAACAGAATTCCATCCACCTGCTTTTCAAGCAATGTATTAATTAAGTGAATTTCTTTTTCTTTGTTTTGGTCGGAATTACATAAAATAATATTGTACTTGTACATGGTTGCGATGTCTTCAATTCCTCTGGCCAGCTCTGCAAAAAAGATGCTGGATATGTCAGGAATGATTACTCCGACTGTTGTCGTTTTTTTGCTGGCAAGACCGCGTGCTACCGCGTTGGGACGATAGCCAAGCCTTTCAATTGCATCAAGAACCTTTTTTCTCGTTGCCGGCTTAACATTCGGGTTCCCGTTCACCACGCGCGAAACGGTTGCCATAGATACTCCTGCTTCTCGTGCTACATCGTAAATGGTTGTGTTCACTGGAAATCCTCCTTTTTTTTCCTTTCATTCTACTTTCATAACGTAGTGTTATCATATTATAACTGAAGGAGGTTCCGCAATCGCTTTCCCTAGTTATATCGGAACGTTTATGAAAATTTATAGAAGAAAGAGTAAAAACTCTACACAAAATTATACACTATTCATGGTGCACAAAGCGAAAACGCCTCCCATTCATGGGAGACGCTGCTCTTATATTATAACTTATACAGCCCGGATTCACGCAATTCTTTTAGAAAATCATTGAATTGAGGAATATCCATTTGCTGGGCGGAATCTGACAGAGCCACAGCAGGATCCGGATGCACTTCAGCCATCACCGCGTCAGCACCAATGGCAAGCGCTGCTTTTGCGGTTGGAAGAAGCAGATCTCGGCGGCCTGTCGAATGGGTAACATCCACCATCACCGGCAGGTGTGTTTCCTTCTTCAAAATCGGAACTGCTGAAATATCCAGTGTATTTCTGGTTGCTTTTTCATACGTCCGAATGCCGCGTTCGCATAAAATAATGTTCTCATTGCCTTTTGCAAGAATATATTCTGCACCCTTGATAAACTCATCAATCGTAGCAGAGATCCCGCGTTTGAGAAGAACCGGCTTGTCGGCTCCGCCGACTTCTTTAAGAAGCTCAAAGTTCTGCTGGTTACGGGCGCCTACTTGGATGACGTCGATGTAATCAACTGCCATCTCTACATCCTTCGGGTTTACTATCTCACTTATAACAACCATATCGAGCTCTTCCCCTACACGCTTAAGAATTTCCAGACCTTCTTTTCCGAGTCCCTGAAAATCGTAAGGTGACGTACGAGGCTTAAATGCTCCGCCGCGCAGGAGCTTTAGTCCCTGTTCCTTCATAGCAGATGCTACTTCGTAAACCTGCTCGTAGCTTTCTACGGAGCAAGGTCCCATCACAAGACGCTGATTGCCGTCCCCGATTTTTTCCCCTTTCAGATCAACAATCGTGTCTTCTGATTTTTTCTTTCTGGAAACAAGCAGTGCTTTACGATTGTCATCTTCCTGAAGCTCCAGGCTGACCTGGAAAATCTGCTTAAATAAATGCTGAATCGTAGATGTTTCAAACGGACCGTCATTATGTTCAGCGATCTTATCAAGCATATCTCTTTCACGGACAGGATCGAACCGCTTTTGTCCTGATTTGCTTTTCACCTGACCGATATCCTGGACAATACTCGCTCTCTCGTTAATCAGGTCCAGCAGCTTCAGGTTCACATCATCTAATTTTTCTCTCAGTGCATCAAGTTGTTCATTACTCATCCTTGTCTCCACTCCTTATGGTAAGTTTCCATTATTTCTGTAAAATAAGGCTTTTCTTAATGATTAGGACCTATTATAAACGAATAATCTTAGTATGTCAGCCCTTTTTTCTTTATTAATTAAACGCTTTTAAGTATTAAAGCAAAAAATGCTTATTTATTAGCAATTACAAAGTTTTCTGACTATAAAAAGAATATTTGTATGAATGGGTAAAAGCATGTTACTTGAGATAAATCAGCGTGTTTTAATGCTCACAACATCTACTTATTTACAATATAGTCTCTCAGAAGGATGGTGTATCGTCCCGTGGGAAACTAACAATGTATCTCATGAAGAATCTACCGTACGACATAAAATTTGTTCAAATAACAGATCTCCTGTCCGCATACAGCCTTCCGGAAGAATCCACCAGTTATCCTCGATAAGCAGCAGCGCTCCCGTAAGTAACTCGCCGCCCTGCAGGACCAGGTGACAGCGTCACGTGAGCGCGTTCGAGCAGCTGCCGGTATAAAAAAAGAACCGGGACCCCGGTTCTTTTCGGTACTTCTGTAAATATTAAGACTGGCGGTTCGCTTCCTCTTCAACGGAAGAATGGAGCGCACGCACATCTTCTTTTACACTTTCGGACATTTCATCTTCAGTCTGATCAAGATCATCAGATAACTCCTCTGCAAGCTGATCAGCCGATTTTTCAGAATCAGAAGCATCCTGTTTTATATTTCCTGCTGCTTCCTTGACACGGTCATACAGCTGATTGGACTGCTCTGATACATTTTTTGCGATCGTAGAGGATTTGTCCTTCGCATACGTTGCCCATTCGTTTCCTTTATCATATGCATTCGAAGTGAATTCATTTGTCTTTTCCTTAGCGCTGTGAGCGTTTTCTGTGATATCGTCACGAAGCTCCTTCCCTGATTTAGGAGCGAGCAGCAGTGCTGAACAAGCACCAACAATTCCACCAATTAGCGTTCCAATTACAAAATCTTTCGTATTCATATCTGACATAATAAATTACCTCCTGTCCATAGTTGGGAATTCTTCATTAGTTTTCTCTTTTTGCTTCTTCTTTTCCTGCCACTTCGAATACAAATCAATAGCAGCATTTCCCCATTGCATCGCCTGTGCTACCTGTGCGGACTGCTTTTCAGATTGCTTTGACACGGAATCAGACATATGACGGAAGGATTGATTGACGGAGTCAACCGATTTCCCTACATTTTGTAATGACGAAACAAGTCCATTGAGAGATTCTGTCTTGTGCTGTACATCTTCCGCAATCAGGTTAGATTTTTGAACAAGCTGCTCTGATTCTTTTGTGATTCCACCAACCTGCTTTTCAAAACTTTTTAAAGTCCCAGCTACACTTTCCATTGTACTGGAAGCTGCTTTTAATGTCTTTACAACATATACGACAAGCGCAGCAAATGCAATTGCCACAATTAAGGCGCTTATGTACAATAATTCCATGGCCTGCACACCTCCTTCTGTTATTACTACCACATTTCTCAGCACCTAAAACTTCGATTACTGTTTTATTGATATATTTTTTCTGGAAGCATTACTATAAATTTCTACATCTATTGTGGGTTTCCTTTATTATTTGTAAAAAGACCGTCTTCTAAAATAGAAAACGGTCCAAATATCCTAGATATACTGTTCTTCGTATGCCCTTTGGAACTTTTGAATATCTCCTGCACCCATAAATAAGATGATTCCGTTCTCATGACGGTTCAGGATATCTGTCTGTTGTTCTGTAATAACGGTGGATCCAGGTATTTTTTCCTTAAGATCCTCAATCGACAAGGTACCGTCCTGTTCTCTGGCAGAACCGAAAATATCGCAAAGGTAGACGTAATCTGCCATGTTCAGACTATCCGCGAACTCTCCGAGGAAGGCTTTTGTTCTCGAAAAGGTATGCGGCTGAAACACAGCGATCACGTCCCGTTCGGGATATTTCTGCTTCGCTGATTCAAGTGTGGCTCTAATTTCTGTCGGATGGTGGGCATAATCATCAATCAGCACCTGCCCGTTCACCTCTTTTTCAGAAAAACGGCGCTTCACCCCCGGGAATGTCAGAAGCTGTTTTTTCATTAAGTCTGCCGGCATCTCTTCATAGTGACAGAGCGCAATAACGGCCAGAGCATTTAATACGTGGTGGCGGCCGAAACCTGGTATCGTAAAGGTCCCATACCTGTCGCCGCGGATGAGAACATCAAAGGAAGTGCCATTTTCGTCTGTCTGGATATTTTCAGCGTTGAAATCATACTTTCCATCTAATCCATAATAGACAATGGGAACCGGAGCATTTATTTTCTGAAGATGTTCATCGTCTCCACAGGCCACTATTCCTTTTTTTACTTTTCGTGCCATACTTTCAAATGCGTCAATAACGTCCTCGATGTCACGAAAATAATCTGGATGATCAAAATCGATATTGGTCATGATCGCATAATCCGGCTCATAATTTAGAAAATGTCTGCGGTATTCACAAGCTTCAAATACGAAAAATTTACTGTCTTCTTCTCCTTTGCCTGTGCCGTCACCGATCAAGTATGTCGTCGGCTTATAGGCACCGAGCACATGAGAAAGAAGGCCTGTGGTCGATGTCTTTCCATGAGAGCCTGTTACAGCCACCGAGGTGAACTGATTTAAAAATTGGCCAAGAAAATGGGGATAGCGGTGTACCGTCATACCCATATCTTCTGCCTGCTTTACTTCTGCGTTATCCGGTCCGTAGGCAGGTGAAGCAATCAAGGTTTGATTTTCTTTAATATTTTCCTTTTGAAACGGCAAAATAGATATACCCTTTTTCTCCAGCGGTAGCTGAGTGAAGAATTTTTTTTCAACATCCGAACCTTGCACTGGAAAATTCATATCATGAAGAATTTGTGCCAAGGCGCTCATTCCTGAGCCTTTTATGCCTATAAAATGATAGGTATTCATAATTAGTGATCCTCCATCTTATCCTACTGCACGACCTGTTATATTCGCTGCGGACAGGAAATTGGTGATTGTAATTTTGATGCACTTTTCCCATTATAGCAAATACAGCGGTTGTCTCCAATCCGTTTAAAAGTCCTGCTTTTGAAAAACGAATCAGTACTTTTGAATTGTATTATTTTTTTTGGCGGAGCCACAATAAGCCATGCTCCTTCATACTTGTCAACTGTCTGCTGCGTTCTGTTTCCAGAGGCGGTGTAAGAGGTAAAATAAAATCTGTAAGCTCAAGAGGTGCCGGATTAGAGATAATTCGATGCTGAAATCCGCAATAGACGGATCGAACCAGCAGCCATTCCTCCTTCACATCAATGGAGAACATCGACTTTGGGAGAAGGGATACAGTTTTTCTTTCCCCCGATTGAAGGCTCTCTGTCTCCAGCAGCTGATCGTGGTTTTCTTTTATCTGCAGCGGCTCCAGCACTGATGTCATGACAAGTCCTGCGAGCTGAAGCTCCGGTGCTGACAGTTTATCCGCCTGTTTCTTAATGAACATGTCAAACAAATGTGTCCCAATAACGGTAATATAATCAAAAGCAAACCAGTCCTCGAAAAACACACTCCAGCCGGGCTGATCTACCTCATCTACATTTATTTTTACTTTTTCTGCAAAAATATGCTTTGCACGGACTTTTTCGCGGAGGTTCGTATTCGGTCCAAGCCACTGCTCAAAGTCAGTAAGCAGCTTTATTAAGTTTTCATCCGCATTTTGCTGCTTTTCACGTCGGAATGCAGCAAAATCTGGAGTGGATGAAGACATGCCTGAAACCTCCTTTGCCAATTTATTCGTGTTCAATATATTCGAGACGGGGATTTGGACGGTATCTGCGCCCGGATTTTGCCTCATGTTCCCCGTTAATTTTCACATTATCTCCTGTAAAGCCTATATGAATTTTCAGCAGACTGCTGCCTACGCCGTACATATCTACAGGCACCTGCTGGCTTTCATACTCTTCTATTCTTTCGGCGGTAAATCCGCCGCTGGCTAAAATTTTAACATGCTGGAATCCTTCAAGATCAAGTGCATCACGGAGGGCAAAAATCAAAGCTGGATTTACTCCGCGGGGATCAAATGAACCCATTACTTCCGGGTTTCTGCAGAAAAATTGATCCACCATGCTGTTGGAGGTATCGATGCGCACCCCTTTTAATTCATCCTTGAATACTCGTGCTACCTTTAGAGAATCTGTGATGACATCATTATTATAATCTACAAGTGCCATTAAATCGTCCTCTGGAAATGTTTCCTGATAGGCCCTGGTCGCTGCTACTAAATCGCCGTTAAAGAGCTGGATCAGCGCATGCGGCATCGTTCCAATCCCTTTTTTGCCCCACCATTCATGCATTGCATGCGTAGCCTGTGCCTTAGAGCCTCCGATATATGCCGCATATCCGTCGCCTGCCTGCTGGGTGAAATGATCGTCACGGTCCCCCATAAAAATCACAGGCTTTTGAATGCCGGACTTTCTTGCTGCTTTTACAACATTATATACATTGGTGGCAACCGATGTGCGTCGGGCAAAAATCCCGTCGATAATCCCTTCGAGGAATCCAAAATTCTGATATGGACCGGTAATAGTAAGCACCGTTTCAAACGGCTCTATTTTATTGCCATCCTCGAGCGAATGAATTTCAAGCTCCTCAGGATTGGCTGCGAAGGTTTTAATAAGAGCTATCACTTCATCTGTGCCACACAGCACCGCATGTGTTTTTTGAAAAAACTGCATCGTTACGAGTTCATCACGTTTATATTTTTCCGCAATTGCTTTGGTTTTTAAAAAATAAACAGCTGAGAACCAGCCCTCCCGGACACGTTCATCAAATTTAAACGTCTTGTTGGTCAGCCTTTTTATTTCTCCACGCATTTTTAGTTCGATTTCTTTTTTCATATTCTGACTCCTTGATGGTGATTAGACATTTCTGCTATGTAGTGTTTTGTTTCAAACAAAAAGACTGTCATCAAAAAGGAAGGCTGCATCCGCGGTATTTCTCCACGCATTTTTAGTTCGATTTCTTTTTTCATATTCTGACTCCTTGATGGTGATTAGACATTTCTGCTATGTAGTGTTTTGTTTCAAACAAAAAGACTGTCATCAAAAAGGAAGGCTGCATCCGCGGTATTTCTGCCGCGGCTATGGGAAATCCCCCATTTATGCGCACCTTTATTCCTTTTGAGACAGCCCTCCGTTTAATCGTACAAAATTTGATGCCGGACTAGTGGGACAGCCCGTTCTTGCCTCGTTCCATCAGAACGGCTTCAATTATTTCCTGTACATCTTGTTCATCCACATCTCGCAAACCATCCTGAAGCACGATTGGTACTTGTCGTTCCTCTTCCTTTAACAATGCCAGACCTTCCGGATACATAAATTCTAACAGTACATCCAGTTGAATCTGCTCCATCGGGCTCCCTCCTCTTTCTAAGAAGTAGCTTACATTGTGAAGTCAGCCTTAGAGAGATACTATTAAATTGTTAAGGCTGGGCGGTGCGGTGGAATCTATAGTATTACATTCATAATATAGAAACTTCAGCGGAATGACAAGGCATACAACTGTGTAAATCCATTTTTTTCTAAGACTGCTGCTTTAACCCTCTATACAAGCAGTTTTTCTTCGATCTCTGAATAGGTCATTAACACGGTACGAGGCTTGCTCCCCATCGGGCCGGAAATAATGCCGCCGGCTTCCATCATATCAATAAGCTTGGCAGCCCGGTTGTAGCCGATCGAAAAGCGGCGCTGCAGAAGGGAGGAAGAAGCGCTCCCCTGTTCCGTTACAAAACGGCAGGCCTCTTCAAAAAGCTCATCTCCGCTTTGCTGCTTGTCTACCTTTTTCACAAGCTCTTCACGCGTAAACAGGTAGGATGGCTTCCTCCGCGACTTTACGAAATCTGTAACGGCATCGATTTCTTCGTCTGATACAAATGTTCCCTGCACGCGAATCGGCTTGGGGGAGCCATTTTCATAGAATAGCATATCGCCTTTACCGATCAGGCGCTCCGCTCCCCCCATATCTAGGATCGTACGGGAATCGGCCTGTGAGGAAACCGCAAACGCCGTCCTGCTTGGGATATTTGCCTTAATTAAGCCCGTAATGACATCAACCGAAGGACGCTGAGTCGCCACAAGTAAATGGATGCCGCATGCTCTTGCTTTTTGGGCAATTCGGCAGATCGAATCCTCCACGTCCTGTGGAGATACCATCATTAAATCTGCTAATTCGTCAATGATAATGACAACGTACGGCATTTTATCGCTCCAGCGCTGCTGGCTATCCATCCGTTCATTGTACTTTTTAATGTCTCTTACTTTTTCATGGGCCAGCTTCTCATAACGATCTTCCATTTCAGCAACCGCCCACTTCAGACCTGCAGTCGCTTCTTTTGCATCGTTGATCACCGGTGTAACAAGATGCGGGATTTCTCTGTATGATGCAAGCTCCACCATTTTGGGATCAATCAGCATCAGCTTGAGCTCTTCAGGTGAAGCTTTATAGAGAAGGCTTAACAAAATCGAGTTGATACAGACACTTTTGCCGGAACCGGTGGCTCCAGCGATAAGTCCGTGCGGCATCTTCTGCAGATCAGCTACTACCGGGGCTCCTGAAATATCGAGCCCCATTGCTACAGTAAGCGGCGATTCTTGTCTTAGAAAGACATCTCTTCTTAGAATTTCACGCAGAAATACCGGCTTACTTTCCGGATTCGGCACCTCTATACCGATCGTGCTTTTCCCGGGGATAGGCGCTTCCATCCGCAGATCTTTTGCAGCCATGGCAAGTTTAATATCATCTGTAAGATTGGTTACCTTGTTAACCTTTACGCCCGGTGACGGCTGTACTTCAAACCTTGTAACAGAAGGGCCTTTCGTGACATCGACGACCTTTGCATCCACATTAAAATTGCGGAGGGTAGAGTCGAGTTGATTTCTCTGCTGCTCAAGGATCTCTGCACTGTTATCCTCTACTGCCGGAGGCATCGCCAACAGCTGCAGGGATGGGAAATCGTCACGCGCGTGTTTTGGCTGAGGATGAGGCGGTACCCTTTCTGCCGACTTAGCAGGAGATCTTTTAGCTGCGCTCGGATGCATCAACACATTAAAAGGTTCTTTTTTTCCTTCCGGCTCCTTCTTTTGGTGATTTCCTTTCTTTAGTGCTTTTCTTGCTTCAGCTTCCTTCCGGCGACGTTCCCTGCGTGATTCACGCTTTTGATTTATTGATACGGGCTCCGCTGCCTCATTTTCCGGCTTTATTTCCATGATATTCTCCACTTCAGCCGGCTTTTCGGGTTCTGCCTGTTCAGGTGCTTCTTCAAGAAGAGCTTCTGACTTTAATTGTTCATAGCTTGCGGCCGCTTCCTTCTCATAAGGAAAATCCACCGGTGTTCCCTGTTCTTCTTCTTGTGAATAAAGATTGTCAGCACGTGATTCGGGATACTCATCGATCGTTTCTTCCGGCAGAGGTATAATCGATTCCGTTCGTTTTTTTAAATAATCCCGGTGCAGAGGTACTTTTTCATATCCAAATACGGGAGAAGGGATATTCTGGGGTTCAAAATCTCTGCCTTGAAAATATTTGCTTTTTTCCAGCGTTTTCTTTTCTGTTTTCTGATCTTGCTTAGATACTGTTTTAGATTCCTTATGTTCTTTTTCACTTCTGGACATTTTCCTCTGTGGATGCTCTTCCGCAAAAGAGTCCCGTCTTGGCGCCTGTCTTCTGGGGGCCTCCCTCTTTGGTGTTTCTCTTCGAGATGTTTGTCTGACAGGAGGCTCCCATCCTCGGGTGTCTCTGCGTCTGCTCTCTCTTCCTGCTGGTGGCTTTTCTGTGCCGGCCGGCTTATATTTCTGCTGGGGCTGCTCACGGCGGACCGCCCGCTTAGGTTCTTCCTCTACATCGAGAGGAAAGCGGAAATTGGCTTTTTTCGGATAGTGATGGGTAATTTTTGCTTCAGGTTCATTATTTGTAAGTAATCGAGAATGTGTTTCCACTCGTGACATTCGCCTGTTTGGTGTTTGATACGTTTTATTGTTATCGGGTTGTTCCTGCTCCTCTATTTCTTCCCCTAATAAAAAATCCTGCATTTTTTTTATCATTCGCTGAAAGGATGACATTTTTTCCTCTCCTTTTGCGTATTTAAAGTAGTTTACTTCCTCTATTGTAAAGGAGCAGAAAAAAAACCACTAGCCCCTGCCAGCGGTTTTTCATATTATCCTGCTTTTTACTCAGCACGGGACTGATATTGAACTAAAAAGTCTGCCCCCGTTTCATAGCTGTCGTCCAGTACAAGAATTCCTTTTTCAGGAGGCGCATCAGCTAGAAACAGCTCTTTCGCTGAACAGATCATGCCGCTTGACGGAACGCCGCGGAGCTTTGACTTCTTAATTTTCATACCGGAAGGCATTACCGTGCCGGGAACCGCAACCGGGACTTTTTGATCCTTTGCCACATTGGCAGCCCCGCAGACAATCTGCAGCGTTTTATCACCTGTCTCTACCTGGCATACGCTTAATTTATCCGCATCAGGATGCTTTTGTTTTTCCTTTACATAGCCGACTACAAAAGGTGGTTCTTCCGGAACTGATATGTTATCTACTGAGAAATCATGATCGCGCAGTGCATTTTTAATCGTCGTGACGAGAGACTCGTCTACAGCCAGAATACCTTTGCCGGAAACGTCTCCATAGGTGGAGGCATGAAAAATATTGTAGCCGGTTGTTTCGCCGCTCTGCAGATGATAAAGCCTAGCGACATTTCCTTTTCTGTCAATGCCGCGTTTTTCTTTATCAATTTCCTTTAAGGATACGAGCAGCGTATCTCCGATGCCCTGCTTATTATAAAATACGTTCATCTTTGTTCTCCTTCCAAGCTTTTTCCGACGCTTATTGTACCATAAGAGCGGAACGTGAAGCGAATTTGCAATCGATCATTTATTTGGTTTTTTTCTAGCAAGAATAAATATAGGTTCAAGCTTTCCATTCTCATACATAAACGGCAGCGCAGTTATCGGGACACGCCCGTTATTATAAAATCGGAAGGAAAGCTGGCCGAGGACATCATAGCCCTGCTCATTCCGGATATCTGCAAGCACAAGCACGTCCTGGTGTGGAACAGCTACAGCAAGATCCCCTTCTACCTCTCCGGCCATTTTTTCGAGAAATGCTTCGTTCAATATTCTACTTGCGTCATAGCCATCATTTGTATTCACGAAGTAAAAGCTGCTCCCTGCTACTTCATCGACCTTGTAGGAAATTTCCAGCGAACGTACGTTAAATAAGGCTGCTTCCTTCAGCTGCTCCTCGGTAAAGCCTTCTTTTTCAACTGTTTCTCTTTCAAGCATCGTGTAAGCATCGCCCATATCAAGTGCATAATAGATTCTCGTCTCTGCCGTATGCTCACTATAAAGCAGAGCCTGGCCCTGTTTCGTTTCAGTTGGAAACGACGTGGAGCGGACCACTGGATAAATATATTTTTCACGGCCCTTGAGCTTCACATCACGCTCCATCGCTTCAAAGGATGTCGTTATAAAGTGAACCGCATCGTCCAGTGCCTTTTCTTTTTCTCTTTCGTATTTGGCCAGCAGCTTATTTAAATCGAGTTCCGCTCCTTTTTTTAATGCCGTATGGTCAACACGGAGCTGATTTGTTTCTTTATCAAAAGTAAAGGAACGCTGCTTTCCTGCAAGCCGTTTTTCAAGTTCCTCACGTAATTCGGGAATTTTCACAATTACAACCTCCTCACACTGCATTCCATAAATCTTATACTAGTTTAACATTTTTTCCAGATGATAACGCAATGGACCGTGCCCTCTTCCTGAGAAACACGGTCCATTCAGCTAGTTCATTTTTGCGAGGGCTTCGTCCAGAAATTGCTTCACTTCCTCCGGTGATTTTCGGCTTTTGCTGACAAAACGATTCACTTCTTTTCCGTTTTGAAAAGCTAAAAAGCTAGGAATGCCAAAAATGCCGTACTCCTGACATACTTCGATAAGCTCGTCACGATCGGCGTGGAAAAATTGAAAACCGTTGTACTGCTCTTCAATTTCAGGCAGTGCCGGTTCAATTACCCGGCAGTCGGGGCACCAGTCGGCAGAAAACATCACTACTGCCTTATCCTGTTCGATCGCTTTTTCAAAATTACCTCGTTCTGTTATAGATTTCACTTCGTAGCCCTCCTTGGATCAGCCTTGATCAATTTTCATATCCCCTAGTTTAATCCAATTTCTTTTTCTCATCCACTCAGACAAACTGAGGCTCACCAGAGCAGGGCCGACAATGTGTAAAAAAAGAACGGCAATCAGTACCCTTGTCTCAAAGCCCATCACAGAAAATGTCATAATCTGCCCTACCAGCCCGCTTGTTCCCATACCGGCGCCGGCAGCATTATTCTCCATGAGAAATACCATCGTAGCCAACGGAGCGAAAATTGCACCGGCAATCGTAGGCGGCAGTAAAATCAACGGATTTCTCACAATGTTCGGCACCTGCAGCATCGAGGTTCCAATGCCAAGCGCTGCCAGTCCCGAGACTTTATTTTCACGGTAGCTGCTGACGGCAAATCCGACCATCTGCGCCGCACATCCGACCGTCGCTGCTCCAGCCGCGATGCCTTCCAGATTAAGCATAATCGCAATCGCTGCGCTCGAAATCGGAGCAGTTAATGCAAGACCCATCAACACTGCTACGATAATTCCCATGACAAATGGCTGCTGATCCGTAGCCCACATGATCAGTTCACCAAACCGCACCAGACCAGCATTAATAGCCGGGCCGATAAAATAAGCCACGGTAAAGCCAATACATATTGTCACAAACGGGGTCACAATAATATCTAGCTTCGTTTCTTTCGAAATAAGCTTGCCCGCTTCCACCGAAAGCAGAGCAGCTAGAAATGCCCCTGCCGGACCACCAAGCTCTGCACCCGCTGCTCCGCTTACGACAGCTGAAAACAGTACCAGTGGCGGCGCCTTTAATCCGAACGCTACAGCAACACCGATCGCCGGACCCATTAAACTCATCGCAAGTGCGCCCATTTCTATAAAATAAGGCCAGTTCAGCTGCTCGCCAACAGTCTGGATAATTAGTCCAATAATCAGTGAAGCAAATAATCCGAGCGCCATATAGCTTAATGAAGTGACGGCATATGTCTTGACAGATATATTTACACCTTTTCGTAAAAAAAATGAATTCATTGTACTCCCCCTGAAACTCTATGTGATATTTTTCACTTGAATTCTAGTTTACCTCGATTGCTTTTCAGGAGGCAAGCATATTATGATGAAATTGAAATAAATACAGAAACACAGCAGGAGGAAATTGTACCATGGAGCTGAACGTATACTTAGCAGGACAAATTCACGATGATTGGCGCGAAGATATCCGCAGTCAGGCCAGGAAGCTGGATCTCCCCCTTACCTTCAGCGGGCCAATGGAAAACCATGACCGTTCTGATAATATCGGAGAAGAGATTTACGGAGACCAGCCGGATAACGTCTTCAAGGATGAAGCCGCATCAAGCATTAACAATCTCCGCACGCAGATCCTCATGCAGAAGGCAGACGTGGTCATCGCACTGTTTGGTGAAAAATATAAGCAGTGGAACAGTGCCATGGATGCCGGCATTGCAGCTGCATCAGGCAAGCCGCTGATTATCATCCGCCCGCGCAATCTTCACCATCCCATCAAGGAGCTTGCCAACAAAGCCCAGGTGGTCGTTGAAACCCCTGAGCAGGCCTTAAAAGCTCTTGCTTATGTTTTTGAGGAGTATTAATAGTATTCATTTAGAAAGAGAATTCCAGCATATGGCTGCGAATTCTCCTTTTTCATGGAGCAATGCCCGTGCCAGGTTCATAAGGTGGAAACCTTCCTCAGGCAACGCTTCAGAAGCTTCAAATGATTGACTGCCTGACAGGCACGGGCTGGTTCGGCGGACACTGGTTCCGTTATTTGCTCCAAACTGTCTAATTTCATCTTGCCGGGAGATCATTCTAACCGCGCCTCCCGCCCCAAATAAACAAACCAATCACTGCAGCAGCCAGCACGAGGTGCGGGGCGATCATTATAAGAAAAAAATCAAAATCCATGAAGAGGCGCCTCCTTTATTTCGGTTTTGTCCCGCGGATGTATTCGGCATCAAACAAAAACAGTCTCATTAATAGATACAGGGATGGAATTAACAAAGCAAACCCTGCCAGAAACGCAATAATAAGGGCCTGGGCCATCGTTTCATTAACAAAGCCGTCATAAATCGTGAGATGCGGATAAAGCAGGTACGGTAGATGAGTCGCACCATAGCCGAACCAAGCTGCAAAAAACTGCAGCATCACGAGCAGAAATGCAATCCCGTGATAGCGTCTCCGGTAAATCAGGAAGACGGCCCCGGCATAGAACAGAAACGAAAGCACAAACATCCAGCTCATTTCAAGGAGCCGTTCAAAGTGATCCGGGTTGTGGCCGCTGATCGCAAAGAAAACTAATAGACTTGCTAAAATCGTCGGCCCTGCCCAAAACAGGGTATATTTTCGAAAAAGCCAATAGGACGGCACATCTCCTGCCTGATAAGCGTAATACGTTAAAAACGCTGCCGAGATATAAAGCACACAGACAATTGCTAAGAAGACGACACTCCAGGAATACGTACTCGTCAATAATTCTCCAAGCATCAGCTCAACCGTATCTCCAGTCATGGAAAGGTAGCCGCCTTCTGATATTGTTAAAACTGTCGTGAAGGATGCCGGAATCAACAGGCCACTCGCACCGTACAAAAATGAATACACTTTACTGTCCCGGGCACCGTACGTATTAAAGGCATAATAGGAGCCTCGGATCGCGATAAGAACAATCGACAAGCTGCCCGGCACGAGTAAGGCGGTCCCGAAATAATAGGCTGTATCCGGAAAAAATCCGATGATACCGACAAAAAAGAAGACGAGAAACACATTCGTCACTTCCCACACTGGTGACAAATATCGCTGAATTAATCGGTCCACCTGATAATTTTTAGAACTTACCTTGTTAAAAAAATGAAAGAAGCCTGCTCCAAAATCAATCGAGGCAACGATCAGATAACCGTATAAAAACAGCCATAAAACGGCGATGCCGACCACTTCAATCGTCATTCTCGATCACCCCGGCTTTCAATTCCCCTCTGCTCCAGCTCATGCTCGACTGGATTGTGTTTGTACATCCGTCGGAGAACAAGGCTGCATGAAATTCCGAGCAGGGCATATAATCCGATAAACAAATACAGCATCGAGTCGACATGATCTGCTGTTGTGGCTCCTTCCGGCGTTCTCATAATCCCGTACAGAATCCAGGGCTGTCTGCCGATCTCCGCGAACACCCAGCCAAATTCAATTGCGAGAAAAGAAAGCGGCCCGCCGATAAAAATTCCACGCAGCAGCCATTTATTTGAGAGCCAGCTTTTTTTCCACCAGGAAAAGGCGACATATAAACCGGAGATCGCAAACAGATACATTCCGATGGCAACCATTCCATCAAATAAATAATGCACAAACAGCGGCGGCGTGTCTCGTTCAGGAAACTCCTCGAGCCCTATCACTTCAGAGCCAGGATCTCCGTGCGCAAGCACACTGAGCGCATACGGAATTTCAAGCGCATAGGATACATTATTATCGTCATCCAGAACCCCCCCGACGATTAATGGTGCTTCCGTTTCCGTTTCAAAATGCCATTCTGCTGCCGCAAGCTTCTCCGGCTGGTATTCAGCAAGATATTTTCCAGACAAATCTCCAATAAGAACTGTTGCAATGGAAAATATAAAAGCAGAGGTCATCGTCATATGCAGTGCTTTTTTGTGATAGACATGGTTGTTTCCTTTCAGAAGCTTATATGCTGCAATCATACCGAGCACAAAGGCAGACGTTAAGTAGCAGGTAACAATGACATGAGCGGTTTTAGTCGGCGTTGCCGGATTAAACATCGCAGCAAGTGGATCAATATTAGTCAATACACCATTTGTTATTTCAAACCCCTGCGGAGCGTTCATAAATGAATTAACAGTCGTGATGAAAAAAGCAGAAAAGGATGCTCCGATAACGACGGGGATGAGAATAATGAAATGAAGTGCTTTGTTCTTAAAACGATCCCACGTATACAAATAAATACCGAGAAAAATAGCTTCAAAGAAAAACGCGAATGTTTCCATAAACAGCGGCAGCGAAATCGTCTGACCAGCCAGCTGCATAAAGTTCGGCCACAGCAGGCTAAGCTGCAGACCAATCGATGTCCCTGTGACGACACCGACGGCTACCGTAACGACAAATCCTCGTGCCCACCGTCTTGCAAGAAGCCGGTAATGCTCATCATTTTTACGCAGGCCCATCCATTCAGCCAGTGCAATCATTATGGGTATACCTACACCGACAGTGGCAAACAGGATATGAAACCCCAGCGTCAGGCCGGTTAATATCCTGCTGTAAATGGCGGGATCGTATTCCATAAACATACGCTTCCTCCTTTCTGCTTTCTCCTCCATGCTTACAATGAAAAAAGTGGAGACGTCTCATCTACTAAAGAGAATTCCCCACTTGATTATAGACTTTTACGTTCAAAACTAAACGTTTTTATGGATCGTTTCCAACGTGCTTTTATCTGTATTTCTTACAAGAGTAATAAGTAATTCCTTTGCCGCTGCATAATCATCGATATGCAGCATGGAGGCGGCAGTATGAATATAGCGGGAGCAGACGCCTACTACAGCGGACGGTACACCTTCATTTGTTACATGCACCCTTCCGGCATCAGTCCCTCCCTGGGATACAAAAAATTGATAAGGTATATCATTCGATTCAGCTGTATCAAGAATAAATTCGCGCATTCCCCGGTGAGTAACCATCGTCCGGTCGAAAATACGGAGCAGTGCTCCACTTCCCATCTGCCCAAAAGCATCCTTGCCGCCTGTTGCATCATTGGCCGGGCTGGCATCCATTGCATAAAATACGTCCGGTTTAATCATCGAAGCTGCCGTCTGGGCTCCCCGAAGTCCTACTTCCTCCTGCACTGTAGCACCAGAATAAAGGGTGTTAGGGAGGGTTTCCTTATGAAGATCTTTTAAGAGCTCTATCGAAAGTCCAACTCCGTAACGGTTGTCCCATGATTTCGCAAGAATCTTCTTGTCGTTTGCCATCGGAGTGAATGGACATATCGGCAGAATCTGCTGGCCGGGCTTAATTCCAATTGATTCGGCATCCTCTTTGTCGTCTGCTCCGACATCTATGTACATTTTCTTAAGCGGCATCGGCTTAGAACGCTGTGAATCCTCCAGCAGATGCGGCGGAACAGAGCCGATTACCCCAATAACCGGTCCGTGGTCGGTAATAACCTGTACACGCTGAGCAAGCAGAACCTGGCTCCACCATCCTCCAAGCGTTTCAAAACGTATCATTCCATTTTTATTAATCGATTTAACCATGAAGCCTACTTCATCCATGTGACCCGCAGCCATTACAACCGGTCCATCCTCCGGCCCGGATTTCCTGCCGAACAGACTGCCCAGGTTATCCTGAACGAGCTCATCACTATACTTTCCTAGCTCTTTTTTCATATACTCCCTGACCTTATGTTCAAAGCCCGGCGCACCCGGCAGCTCTGTTAAGGTTTTAAACATATTCATCGTGTCCTGATTCATACATGCACACCTTTCGCCTAGCGTAATAACTTACATTTTACCGAAATAAAATGTTTTTTTCTACCATTCCCTTCGGTTATTGATTGGAAAATTTCATCGTTTTCGATATACTAAGAGGAAATCAGCTAGGAAAGGCAGGTTATGGTATGAAAACGAAAGATATTCTTATTGGAGCAGGTGTTGGATTTTTGGCAGGGTATGCATTAAAAGAGTATACAAACAAAGACCAGATATCCCCAGAGAAAGCATTAAAGACTGTAAAAGAAAACATTCAGGACCACATTCCTGTGAACGGCTCCTGGATTCACATGACTCCCGAAAGCTATAAAAAAGACGACCTCGAATATAATGTGTACCGCGGCGGTATTTCCAGCACAAAGGAAGGCGAGACGAAGCAGATGGACTTTATCGTCGATGCCAAAACAGGAACAATACTTGAGTTAACATCCTAATACGCTCCAGCACGATTTGCTTTCCGCAAAAATTCAAAAAAGGGCACGGCTTTCAAAGCCGCTGCCCTTTTTTCTTATTTGACTGGTTTTTTCAAGGCACCGAGCAGCAATGCGGTGACTGCTGCCCCAATTAGTATCGAAACAACGTACATGATGGCACTTCCGCCCTGAACGGTCGGGATGACAAATAATCCGCCGTGAGGAGCCGGGAGTCCGATGCCAAAAATCATCGCAAGTGCTCCGGCCGTAGCAGAACCGATAATAATGGACGGAATCACCCGGCCTGGATCTGCAGCCGCAAATGGAATCGCGCCTTCTGTAATAAAGAAGGAACCGAGAAAATAATTGGATACTCCAGCTTCTCGTTCTTCCTTTGTAAATTTATTCTTAAAAATCGTCGTCGCTATTGCAATTCCAAGCGGCGGCACCATTCCGCCGGCCATGATCGCTGCGTGCGGACCAAAGTTTCCTGCATCTATCATCGCAATACCGAACGTAAAGGCTGCCTTGTTGACAGGTCCACCCATGTCAACCGCCATCATCCCTCCGAGAATGATGCCAAGGATAACAATGTTTCCTGTACTCATGCCTCCGAGCCAGTTTTCGAGAAACGTATTAAATGCACTGACAGGTGTATTAATGACAAAGTGCATCAGCAGGCCGACAATGAAAATACTTAATACCGGGTAGAATAAAATTGTCTTAATACCATCAAGAACCTTCGGTAGACCAGAAAGCATCTGTTTAAGCAGAATGACTATATAGCCTGCCAGGAACCCGGCAATTAATCCACCGAGAAAGCCTGCTCCTCCGGTAGTTGCCATCAAACCCCCGATCATCCCCGGAGCAAAGCCGGGACGATCCGCTATGCTCATCGCGATAAAGCCGGCAAGCACTGCGACCATCAATTGAAAGGCGTGCTCTCCCCCAATGCTGTTCAGCGCCGCTGCAAAGGCATTGTAGGAGGGATCTTCAGGGTCGGCTGAATTAATTCCGAAAAAGAAAGAAATAGCAATGAGAACCCCGCCGCCAACCACAAATGGAAGCATGTTTGATACTCCATTCATGAGGTGCTTGTAAAATCCGCTTCTTCCTTTGCTGCCGGAAGCCTGGGCACTGCCTCCGCCTTCGCCTTTGTAAATAGGTGCTTCTCCGCCGCTCGCCTGCTGAAGAAGCTCCTTCGGCCTGCGGATACCATCGGTTACGCCCCGCACGAGAACTGGCCTGCCATCAAAACGGTCCATTTCCACCTTCGTGTCTGAAGCAATGATAATCGCTTCGGCGTTAGCAATTTCCTCTTGTGTCAGCCGGTTTCTGACACCGTCAGAGCCGTTGGTTTCTACTTTTATGGAAAGGCCGAGCTCCTTCGCTTTATCCTTCAGCGCGTCCGCCGCCATGTAAGTGTGAGCGATTCCGGTTGGACAGCCTGTTACCGCAAGAATCTGCACAGCTCCGCTTGAAGAACTTGATACCGCCTGAGAGGACTGCTCTTCTTCATCCGCGCCAAGCTTTTCTTTTTCCTTTTCATCAATCAGCTGTAAAATCTCTTCATTAGAATCCGCTTTAAGCAAAGAAGCTCTGAAACCTTCATCCATCAGTAGTGTCGATAGACGGGACAGTGTCTGCAGATGTGCTTCATTGGCTCCTTCACTTGCAGCAATCATAAAAAACAAATGAGATGGCTGGCCGTCAAGAGATTCATAGTCTGCCCCTTCAACAGACCGGCCAAATGCAATGGCTGGTGTTTTAACCGCATTCGTTTTCGCATGCGGAATTGCGACACCTTCACCAATGCCTGTGGTGCTTTCAGCTTCTCTTGCAAGAATGGCTTCTTTATAACCTTTACGGTCATTCAAACGTCCGCCGCGATCGAGTACATCGACAAGCTCGTCAATGATGGCATCCTTCTGTGATGCCTGCAAATTGAGAATCATCGTATCTGTTTTTAACAGCTCAGTAATTTTCACTCTACTTCACCCCTTTATAATATTCAGCCGTTAAGTGGCCTGAAGCTCCTTTATCGTGACTGCCTGCTCAAGTCTCTCTACCTCTTCTTTTGTACAAAACCCCTCTGAATAAGCAGTGGCACTGCCTGCTGCTACTGCATAAGCAAGAATTTTTTCAGGGTTCTCTGTGTGCTGATGCTTCGCGAGAAATCCAGCCACAAGCGAATCTCCTGCCCCAACGGAGTTAACGAGTTTTCCAGCCGGTGGCTTTGCCAGCAGAACTTTGGCGCTGCTGATATATAATGCTCCTTCTCCCGCCATTGAAATCACTGCGTGGTTCACCCCGTAATCAGCAATTAACCGTTTTCCAGCGACAATGATTTCATTAAGGCTTGATAAGGATGTTTCGTATAATTCAGCCAATTCAAGATGATTTGGCTTGATAAAATAAGGAGAAGCAGCGAGTGCTTTCTTGAGAGGCAGGCCGCTTGAATCAAGGTAAACATTAATTTCCTTGTCACAGATCACATCCATAAATTGTTTATAAATGTGGGGTACAAGATTTTTTGGCACACTGCCTGCCAATACGAGCTGATCGCCATTATTCAGTCCAGCCAATTGCTTTTCAAGCTGCTTTATATTAGCTGTAGTGATTTCCGGGGACGCCCCATTAATCTCTGTCTCTTCTCCACCACGTATTTTTACATTAATTCTTGTGTCTCCGTTTACTTCGATAAAATCTGTCGAAATATTCTCTTCTGCCAGTGTGTCTATTACATATTTTCCAGTAAACCCGCCGGCAAACCCAAGCGCAGCACTCGTTTCTCCAAGTACATGCAGTACTCTTGATACATTAATCCCTTTTCCGCCGGGGTATTTTAATTCTTTTTCAGTTCTATTGATAATACCGGTTTGAAAGTTTGTCAGTTCAACGACATAGTCCACAGCAGGGTTAAGCGTTACTGTATAAATCATGTTGTCACGACCTTTATTTGTGTTTCAGATTGCAGCTCCTGCTGCTGATCTGTAGCCAGCTTGTCTGAAGTGATGATCGATGCTTCATCGAGAGAAGCGACACGGGCGAAAGATACCTCTCCAATCTTTGCCTGATCTGCGAGTACATACGTTTTCGCTGACAGGGATAGAGCAGTTCTCTTAATAAGAGCTTCGTCCGGGTCCGGAGTTGTATATCCAAAGCGTTTGTCTATGCCATTTATGCCGAGAAAGCAGAGATCAAACCGAAATTCACGAAGTGCGGCAGCGGCTTTGTCACCAACGAGTGCCGCCGTTCCCTGTTTCGCCTTCCCTCCAAGGACGTATGTGTCTATTCCAGCGTCTAGCAAAATCTGTACATGCGGAATCCCGTTTGTGACCACTACGACATCCTTGTGCTCTAAATATGGAATCACTTCCAACGTCGTTGTACCGGCGTCAAGAAACAGGCAGTCCTTCTCTTTAACCAGGGCAGCAGCAGCGGCAGCAATTTTTTTCTTTTCCGGCTGATTAATACTCTGCTTTTCCACGAGCGTAGCTTCATCCGTCTTTCGTTTCGACAAGGAAGCCCCGCCATGTACACGCTTTACTGCACTTTCTTTTTCTAAATCAGTAAGATCCCGGCGGATCGTAGATTCCGATGCTCCGGTATTCTTTACAAGTTCTTGTACAGAAACGACATCTTTTTCCTTTAATGCAAGAAGGATTGCGTCTCTGCGCTGGGCATTCAACAAGAGAACCACCCCTTTCTCCCAAATAGGAAAGCAAGCGCTTTCCTTTTTTTGTTACTATTATTCTACAACCATTTTCAATCAAAATCAATCATTTTTAATCATTTAATGATTTTTTTTGAATGAAATTGATTGATTTTGAATAAGAAAAAAACGGGCAACACCCGCCCGATCGAGTTTGTATCAAAAGTTGTTTTATAAAATTTTCATCCCTCCTTTGGTGGTTGAAATCATATCAAAACAAGTTATGGGGCTGTAGCAAAAGCCCCTTTTTATAGAAAAAGTAGTATCCTAAATAGAAGATAGCAGGGGACAAGTCCGAAGACTCCTGTGGGAAGAGCAGCGAGGCTGCTGAAAAACCTGCATTTTATCTCCAACAAAAACGGAAGTTCAAAAAAGGACCCTTTTATTCCTCTATTGGAATAAAAGGGTCCTAAAATTTCAGATGT
>NZ_JBHIKY010000003.1:0-296718 GCF_042139015.1 Alteribacillus sp. HJP-4
ACTTTTTCGGCATTATGAAACAAGAAATGTATTACGGAGAACCATTGATTTCTTATACTGAATTGAAACAGAAAATAGAGAGGTACATGGATTACTATAATCACGAAAGAATAAAAGAAAAACTGGCTGGTTTGAGTCCGGTACAATACCGAACTCAAACCAGCCAATCAGCTGCATAATAAAAACTCTAACTTTTGGGGTTCACTACCCTTCAAGACAAAACTCCCACGAATAAAAAAAGCCCCGGTAATCACCGGCGCTAAAACATTTGATATCCTCTTACTCTGAGCATTTTTATAATTATTCCTGAAATAATTGCGCCGATAAATCCGCTTGTTAAAATAAGTATATCCACGAACTGAAGAGCAGCAAAATCCTCACCAAGCGCCTGAAAGGACGAGCCTGGTGTGAAAATATAATCAAAGATTCCGACACTGTCGACAATCATAATTACAATTAACGGATATAAAAATGCCATAATCCACGTTGAACGCAGAATCATATTTAATAAAAACCCAATTCCGAAAAACAACAAAATGAATAAGATCATAGAAATGACCAGCTGCGGCAGACTCCCAATTCCAGACAATGTAATTCACCCCTTAGAAAACAGTGATAGTGTACAGAAGGCAGTGCATGAAGTCAATATGTACATCACCAGTTCTTTTATTATACAGAACAGTTTTGACCAAATTGTGAAGCGTCCCGGTCCGCTTCAGTTGTCTTCTATGAGTGAGGCGGCTTTCCTAACTCTTATCGTAGAGAAAAAAAAGAAGCCATATATTTGGCTTTCTTCGGTTAGGAATATTGTTTATTTTTTCCGTCTCCCCCGCATGAATAACACGTTTCGGTGCCACCGGTAAGCAGCTGCTGGTAGCCTTTCCCTGCACAATATGGGCATGCTTTTCCTGGGCGTGAATTTCTCGTTTTCAATAGCATTTTCCACTCCTTTTTTATTTTTGAATTTTCAGATAATATATCAAATTACGGAACCCTTGAAAAGTTTTCTTACATACCTATTTTAGTCGTGTAAGCGCAATCATCGTTTATTTTCTCAGGCTGACATTAAATATTAAACTTTTTCACATTTATAATACGCATAATGTAAGAGCCAATAAGACCTTGATATTGTTGGGTTAACCATCCTATCCCTTTTTGGCGGGAAAAGTAGTGGGAGGCGTGGTGAGTTTGATAATCGAGTGGAAAGGAGAAATTGAGTGTGGTGCGTGGAAATATCAAAAAAGCGCGTGAAAAGCCAATGGAACACGTAATAGCCCTATTCTGGAACCCACCCACACACGTGTGCCTGCAAAGCACACTCGTGGATTCCTCGTGCGAAAATGAAATAATGAAATAATGTAAAAAACCATCCTGCGGATCACTTGCCACAGAACGGTTTTTTTGATTATTTAAAAGGGATTCTTCCCTTTTTTCAGAACAAGACCTGTACCGCCCAAAATCCAGAGGTAGCGGTTATCGATCATTTTTTTCATAAAGTTGGCAGAGGTGCCGAACAATTTCTTATTGCCTACCACGCCAATGGCTTCTTTGCCTCCAAGGGAAGCTACTGTTCCTTTAATATCCGGCTTGAATTCGTGGAGAGATTCTCCTTTAATGAGCGCATGGAGATTTTTGGCAACAGTTTCAGCCTGCTGCATAGCAATCTGTGCGGTTGGAGGATACGGCCGCTCAGTTTCTTCGTTAATCATCAGCGAACAGTCCCCGATTATAAAAATGTTGTCATGACCCGGGGCACGAAGGTCCTTTTCTACCTTTACACGGCCGCGCATGTTTTCAAATCCTGCTTTTTCAATGACAGGATTTCCACGGACACCAGTTGCCCAGATGACTGTGGAGGATTTTATTTCTTCGCCGTCCTTCAGCGTAACCCCATCAGCAGTTACTTCACTTATCGGCGTGTTGATCTTGAATTCAACACCACGGTTTTCAAGGAGATTCATAGCATATTCTACAAGCTCAGGATCAAAGCCGGGAAGTGCTGTAGGAGCCGCTTCAATCACGTACATTTTCACCTTATTTAATGGAATATCATATTCCTTGCAGAGCTTAGGCATACGTTCGCTCAGCTCTCCAATGAATTCCATGCCCGTAAAGCCTGCGCCGGCTACGACGAAGGTCAGGTATTCCTCTCTTGGCTCCGGTTCATTGTTGTATTTCGCAAACATATACTCGGTATGCTCTTTTAGCTGGCGGGCGCCATTGACTGTCCATTTGTTAAAGGAATGCTCAAAAACACCGCCAACGCCGAACGTTTCCGGTACGGCCCCGAGAGCTGTCACGAGATAATCAAATTCAACCTCACCGGTATTCTTCAAGCTGACTTTGTTTTCCTCGCGGTGAATATTTACAACCTCGTCCTGAATAAAATTAACTTTGTTAATATCCACGACGTCACTGATCTGCATCCGTGTCCGGTCATGATGCATCGTGCCTGCTGCCGGTTCATGAAGCCAGGTTGTCTGATAATGGTAATCGTGCTTGCTCACTAGAGTTATATTCGCTTGATTATGTCCCAGTTCCTTTGTAATCTTTGTAGCGGTAACCATACCGCCATATCCAGCACCGAGAATTAATATATTCGGCTTTGTTGCCAATTTCATCACACCCATTTTTTTAGATTTTTTGGCATAATTTATATGTCTGCCTTCTCTCTCCGATATTGTGATCTATTTCACGTACATTGCCGCAGAAAAAACACGGCTCATCTTGCCGAGCTTCATAATAAAAAATAAATGATAGCCTATGTACGTAAAACTGTCACAAAACTCATGTATTATAATATTTCTTTTCTTGTCAAATTTCAACCCCTTACGCAAAAAAAACGAATCTAGAACCTGCTCTTCCTTCGGCATGCGATACAGTTCCTTTTAAATCACACCGTCATATGCTTATAATGGGAAGAGAAAAGTAAAATGCAGAGAAGTAATTGCTGGAGGTGGATGTATTGGCATTGGACAATGACATTTATGATATTACCATTATCGGAGGCGGCCCGACAGGTTTATTTACCGCATTCTATGGCGGCATGAGACAGGCTAAAGTGAAAATTATTGAAAGCATGCCGCAGCTTGGCGGGCAGCTTTCGGCTTTATACCCTGAAAAATATATTTACGATGTTGCCGGATTTCCCAAGGTAAGAGCCCAGGAGCTGGTTGATAATCTTGTGGAGCAGATGACGCCGTTTCACCCGAAAGTTGTACTTGAGGAATCTGTTGAGAACGTAATTAAAACAGACGGGGACTTGTTTGAGCTTCATACAAATGAGGATATTCATTATTCAAAAACAATTGTGATCACCGCCGGAGTTGGTGCCTTTCAGCCGCGCAAGCTGAAGATTGACGGACTGAGGCCATATGAGGATTCAAATCTGCACTATTTTGTAAACAATTTGAAAACCTTTGCTGGGCAGAAGGTCATGATCTGCGGCGGCGGAGACTCTGCGGTGGACTGGGCCAATATGCTCGATCCGATAGCGGATGTGACTCTTGTACACCGCCGGGACAAATTCCGCGCCCACGAACACAGCGTAGAACAATTGCATCAATCCGGTGTAAATATTGTGACCCCCTACCAAATTTCTGATGTAATCGGTGATGGAAGCAATATTCAGCAGGTTGTCCTTGAGGAAGTAAAAGGAGAAAAAACGCAGACAGTAGACATTGATTCACTTATCGTCAATTACGGGTTTGTTTCCTCACTCGGACCAATTAAAGAGTGGGGTCTGGAGATTGAAAAAAATGTAATTAAAGTAAATTCGCGGATGGAAACGAATATCCCCGGAATCTATGCCGCCGGCGATGTTGCCACCTATGAAGGAAAGGTAAAGCTGATTGCAACTGGTTTTGGAGAAGCTCCTACTGCAGTCAATAATGCAAAAGCATATATGGATCCGAAAGCAAAGCTACAGCCCGGCCACAGCTCTCACATGTTTTGATGTAAAACCTATCGGCAGACGCTTTCTGCGGCGAACGTTTCAAAACCCTCGGCAGTTGATCGCTGCCGAGCAGCAGCTGGTTCTACGGACACTGGATCCGCTAATTGCTCCAAACAGCCTGGTTTTGTGATTTGCCCGGACATGAGTTCCGCTCTGGCCATAACCTATTTCCACGCTATTCAGACAAATAGCGTACCTGATGTCCGCCAGCCATTAGAAAATGGTTCATTTTAATAGATTAACGATCTCTTGTCCGCTTACAGCCATCGGCCTAAGATTTCGTTTCCGTTTTTGAAAGCGACAAGTCTCGCCAAAAGGCCACAGCCTCAGCTTTCCTTTATCAAACGAAACGCTTCCGACTATCATTTTCGATAATCGGAAGCGTTATTTTTTCTCTTAAGAAACCATTATGTCCCGGCCTATTTGATTTGGTTTTAACAATCTTCCGGCGATCCAGCGTTGGTTGCTGTTCGAAAAGATGAACCGCAGCCGCAGGAAGCAATCGCATTCGGGTTCTCAATTGTAAACCCGCCGCCCATCATATTTTCTTTATAATCAATAACGACACCTTCCAGCATAGGGGCGCTTTCTTTATCAACGACAATGTCCAGACCGTTTCTTGTTAACGTTTCATCGCCTTCATTCTTTTCAGAATCAAAGCCCATTCCGTAGGAAAGTCCAGTACAGCCGCCGCCTTTCACTCCAACGCGCAGCTTCAGGTTCTGATCGCCTTCTTCTTCCTTCATTGCTTTAATCTGCTCTACAGCAGCATCAGTAACAGTAATCATGCTTAGCCCTCCTTTTCTCATGGAGAAAATAAGGGATGCCTATCCCTTGTAAAAAAATTATATCGTTTTTTATTCTTATATTCAAATCATCTGCCAGCTTTTACGTTCAGATACTGACTCCTCACCTACTGAGGCTCTCGAATTGTTTAAACCGAGCAGGTTATTATGCTGTTGGTCAATCCTGCGGCTGTAATGCAAGACAAGCGGATGATCGAAACCATATATGGACGCAGCGCGGACCATTTTCCTTCTTAGTATTTCTAGTTTATCCCCCTGCGCCTCATACCTGTTAATTTCTGACACCTCTTATCCCTCCCAGACCGCTTTAGTGTACCACCGAAAAAGTTTGTTTACATTCTATCTTATTATCCATATAAAAACAATTATCTTCCTACATCTTTTATAATATTCTACCCCGGTCTTTCGTGTTCCTGCCTTTCTCTTTAATTTCCTAATTTCTAGTTGTATAATGAAAGTTGTATTGTATGTGTGGAGAAAGAAGAAAGGATGGATACAATGGCTGTAACTCTCACGCAGGATGCCAGATTACTTGAGATTGCCGACAAGGTCAGAAATGGAACACGACTGACCATTGATGACGGCCTTTACTTATATGACACACCTGATCTTTTAACCGTAGCCCAGCTCGCTAATGAAGTAAATCAGTCCAGAAACGGAGACAATGTTTATTTCATTGAAAATATGTACATTAATCCGACCAACGTATGCGAAGCAAGCTGCAGCTTCTGCGGTTTTAAGCGAAAGCCCGGCGAGGAAGGCGCCTACACAATGCATGAGGAGGAGCTCCTCGAATACGTGGAAAAGCGCTGGAATGATAATATTCAAGAATTTCACATTGTCGGCGGCCACAACGTCGATGTTGGTTTTGATTATTATTTAGACACCGTCCGTGCACTCAAAAAACATTACCCTCAAGCAACCGTAAAAGCATATACTGGTGCGGAAATTGAATTTTTTGCACGGCTTTCCGGACTGTCTATGAAGGAAGTTTTAGAAGAACTGGTGAAAGCCGGGCTTGATACACTGCCCGGCGGCGGTGCGGAGATTTTGACTGAACGATACCGTGCAAAAATGAGCCCGGATAAAGCTTCCACAGACGAGTGGCTCGAAGCGCATGAACTTGCGCATGGCCTCGGCATGAAAACACATGCGACAATGCTGTACGGTTCCATCGATACTTTTGAAGAACGCTTAATTCATATGGACAGACTGCGCGACCTCCAGGACAAAACCAATGGGTTCATGGTATTCATCCCTCTTGCGATGCAGCCACGAAAAGCAGAGGCAGGCTGGAACAGAAGAACCTCTGCTTACGATGATATGCGTACGATCGCAATTTCCAGGCTGATGCTTGATAATTTTGACCATATCAAAGCTTACTGGATAAATATCGGCGCTCAGCTGACTCAAATGGCATTGACATTTGGTTCCGATGACATTCATGGCACATTGATTGAGGAAAGAATTTCTCATTCCGTTGGAGCACTGACTTCACAGGGACTGACGCGCAAAGAGCTGATTCACTTAATCAAAGGGGCTAATAAGCAGCCGGTAGAAAGAGACACATTTTACAATGTTATAAAGAAATATTAACAAATAAAGGAGCTGTTCCGTAAAGTCGGTTAATCTGACTTATGGATCAGCTCCTTTTTAAAGTACAGAAGTTTCGTGGCTCCCCTAATAAAAGCTTCCTTCACATATAACTTCAGCAGGACCAGTCATCCATACCCGGCCATCTTCATTCCAAGTAATCTGCAAATCTCCGCCGAGAAGGTGGACAATAATTGGAATGCCCCTGCCGGCACGCCCGGTAAGCACAGCCGCTACGACAGCGGCACAGGCACCGGTTCCACAGGCCTTCGTAATACCAGATCCCCTCTCCCATACGCGAAAATTCATTTCCGTTTCAGAGATAACTTCTACAAATTCAATATTTGCCCATTCAGGGAACATGGAATGCTTTTCAAGCACTGGCCCAGCTTCTTTTACTGGGGCAGCTTCGATATCCTCCACGAAAAACACGGCGTGAGGGTTACCCATCGAGACCGCTGTCATTTTCATTGTAAGGCCGGCAGCTGTGACTGCTTCGTTAATTGTTTTAGATTCAGGCTCACCTGCCATTGGGATATCTTTTTTAAATAGACGGGGTTTACCCATGTCTATCGTTACCTGATCTACAAATGACCCTGCCTTAGTGGTGTGAACCTCTGCCTTCACGGGCCCGCTCAGCGTTTCAACCGTAAATACAGGCTTATCAACCAGCTTGTTTTCATAAGCATATTTTGCAACACAGCGCAGTCCATTCCCGCAATTTTTTGCTTCTGACCCATCAGAGTTAAAAACGCGCATGCGAATGTCGGAAGTTTCCGAGGGACCGATCAGAATCATGCCATCAGATCCGATACCCGTGTTTTTATTAGATACCTTTACAGCATGTTCTGCTAGTTCACTTTCACGCAGGTCTTCAGTAAATTCATTCACATAAATATAACTGTTACCGAGGCCGTGCATTTTTGTAAAACGCACTAGTGGTCCCCCCTCTTGCGGAGCTGTTTTGTCGTCCAAAAATAATCACCGTCAGCTTTAACGATAACCATTTTTCCATTACAGCATGGCATCACGAGTGCCGTTTTAATTTCTTCCTCTGCCCGTTTGAGCTGGGCGGGCTTTAAATACGTTAATACATTGTGTTCCCCGCAGAACGGACATTCTTCTATATAAATATCCGTACCTACTTTTTCATACGGCCAGCTGTTTTCAAAAGGGATTAACTCCATGTCCGTTACTCCTTCCTATAAAGAACGTCTTTCCATTGAGGGAAAGACGCCGCATTAGAACATTGGATTTTCTTCAAGATATTGATAAATATTGCCGAGCAGCTCCTCATGTGATTCTCCTTCAACAACTTCACCGTTCACCAGCGCATACATGCTTACGGCGCATTGTCCACAGTTCCCGAGACAGCCATATTCTATAATATCAAGATTAGGATCCTTCTCTAGCTCCTCTTTCACTGACTGAGATCCACTTGCCAGATTGCTCAGGCAAAACTCTATAATTGGTCTCATTGTATTCACCTCTTTATGGTTCTGCAATTATCCTACCTTTGCACAAAATATAAGTCAATCCATTGAATTGCAGATTTGTCGGATATTCATTGAAATCAACGAAATTGTGCGAATATTTTTCGGTGTGTTGTAAAGCAGTCACAAAATCGATATAATCTTAATTGACCGAGGTCATTTTTATATATAAACCACTAACTCCCGCCAGAATACATAACGACGATAATCAGGGGAGGTAGCAATGAATCGATCAGCAAAAAAAGAGCAGACGCGACAAAATATTCTGCAGGCTGCAGTTGCTCTTTTCCGGGAAAAAGGATTTGAAGCAGCAACCGTCCAGGAAATAACTGAAGCTGCCGAAGTCGCCAAAGGGACTTTTTTCAACTATTTTCCTACAAAAGAATCGATTATGCAGTCACTCGCAGAGGATCGTCTATATGAAGTCGATAATTATATCCGCACATACGGACTGCAGCGGATGGCCTTTTTGTCGAAGCTGCGGGCTCATTTTAGTTATTTTCTCGGAGACTATCATCTAAATCCCTCCTTGACGAGGCAGGTCTGGCAGCATGTCATTGAAAGTGACGCGCATCTGCTCACAAAATGGGAAGATATTTTAAATGAATGCATTCGAAGTAAGGCGATAAAAAAGGATACAAACACACGCCAGTGGGCACACGTAATCAATAGTCATTTTTATTATACACTTGCAAAAAGCACGAATGAAACTAGAGAGGGTTTTCTTGATGAAGTCATGCAGATCCTGCATACAAGCCTGAAAAGTATTCTCACGCAAAGGGGACATCACACTATGAAAAGATTGGTCATTGTAGGCGGCGGCTACGGAGGCATGCGGATTCTGCAGCGTCTGCTTCCAAACGATCTGCCAAAGGATGTAGAGCTCGTACTAATTGATAAACTTCCATATCATTGTATGAAAACAGAGTATTATGCATTAGCAGCAGGAACTGAATCAGACCACGATGTACGTGTCGCTTTTCCTGAGCATGACCGTCTTCACCTGCACTTTGGCACAGTGGACAGAATAGATCGGAACGACAAGCTTATTTATATGAAAGGTGAGGACCCTCTTTCCTATGATACGTTAGTGATTGGTCTTGGCTGTGAGGATAAATATCATGGTGTTCCCGGAGCAAAAGAAAACACCTACAGCATCCAGAGCATGGAAGCCACCCGCAGAACCTATGAAGTGCTAAACAACCTGCCCGCTAAATCTGTTGTCTCTATCGTAGGAGCGGGACTAAGTGGAGTGGAGCTTGCCAGCGAACTCCGTGAAAGCCGAACCGATCTGCACATCAAATTATTTGACCGCGGAGATACTATTCTGCCGATGTTCCCGAAACGGCTCAGCAATTACGTGCAGGACTGGTTTGAAAAACATGAAGTAGAGGTTATCAGCAATTCAAATATTACCCAGGTAGAGGCTAAAGCTCTATACAATCATAATGAGAAAACGGAATCCGATGCAATAATCTGGACTGCCGGCATCCAGCCTAATAAAGTGGTGCGCGACCTTGATGTCGCAAAAGATGAGAAGGGACGCGTGACCCTTACGAATCACCACCATCTCCCTGATGATGAAAATGTATTTGTGGTTGGAGACTGTGCCAGCCTTCCTCACGCCCCAAGTGCTCAGCTTGCCGAAGGACAGGCAGAACAAATCGCGATGGTTTTGAAAAAGAGATGGAAAAACGAACCAATCCCAGAAACGCTTCCTAAAATAAAGCTGAAGGGTGTACTTGGCTCTCTAGGTAAAAAGCACGGATTTGGCGTCATGGGAGAAACTGCATTAACCGGCCGGGTAGCACGATTACTAAAAAGCGGAGTGCTGTGGATGTATAAGCACCATTCTGGAGTATAAGATAATAAATATTTTTAAGCCCCGGCTGATTACGGCCTGGGCTTTTTAAATGGAATTCCGCAGCATTGACATTGTACGAGTGGATGTAATTATTTACCCTGCCTGGCAATAACGTTCCACCAGCTATTCACGGAAGCGTTTCAATTTTTTTATACAAAAGTTTCAAGCGGGGAATTCCCTCTGCAACAATTTCGTCTTCTATTGTCACAAGCGGATAAAATAACTCTTCCTCCTCTATTCGATCGACGATATCTTTATCGGAACCGGCTTGACCTTTTTCAATATCAATGTACTCAAAATGAAAAGAACGCTGAGGGTATTTTCTTGTCAGAGCAGCCTCGAGCCATTCTTTTGTTTCCATGCTGGAAGGTAAATTTACACAGCTTGGGCATTTCTTTTCTGCACCAAAAATTTTTATACTGATCGGCTTCTTCATGGCTGCACTCTCCTTTTCCTTTATAGTACATGGAATCTATTCCAATTGACAAATCCCTCCCAGAATAGAATTGATTTTTCATGTGCTTTGGTTGTCATTGCCGTTTCATTCATAGTAGAATATGGATGTAGCCCTTATTGATGTGATGAGTGGAATTTTTCCACGCTGCATACTATAATAAGGGAAAGAAAGGAGAGGATACTATGCCACAAACAGCTGAAGATATGTATGCTCAGGTTCAAGAAGTTTTAGAAAAATTGCGCCCGTTCTTACTCCGCGATGGAGGAGACGTGGAGCTGGTTGATATTGAAGACGGCATTGTGAAAGTTAGGCTGATGGGAGCATGCGGTTCCTGCCCATCCTCAACTATTACACTTAAAGCAGGTATTGAACGTGCTCTTTTAGAAGAAGTGCCTGGTGTTGTTGAACTCGAACAAGTATTTTAATGAAATAAAAGATGCGCCCGGTTTCTGCCGGCGCATCTTTTTTTGTCTATCACTGATCCGCTTTCCACGCAGCCGTGGCTTTTTCCACCGTATCATTCCTGTTTCCTCGCAGTCGCAGCGTTTTCCCTGTTCGAGCTCCCTTTTCCACGGGTACAAGACTCTTTTCCCGTTTCGCTTAACTCGTTTCCACCGCTCCGTGTGGGGTTTCCCCGGATCCGCACGTGTTATCCCCCACTCTGGTTCGGTTTCCACGCAGCCTCAGCTTTTTCCTCCGCACCTCTCCGGTTTCCACAATCAATGGCTGCCCCTTTTTACACAGCAGACCCTACCTACAGGATGGGCATTCTGCATATAATATTAAAAAGCTAAGGCTTTCACCATTTGAACGGGTGACATGCCTTAGCTTTTCTTCAGCATCATTTTAGTCACGAAGACGCTGCGGTTATATTTTGCGGGACAGATACATAGCGGGCTCTGGAGCCGAAAGCAGCAACCTGGGCTGTCTGAACATGAAAATGCTGGAAATCCCGCTGCAGCGCGTCTCTGACATCTACACCTTTATTCTTAGGGGCAAGACAAAGTACCGTAGGACCTGCACCACTCAGGGCAGCTCCATAAGCACCATAGTTTCTGACATTTTTCATAATGTATTCTAAGCCTGGAACAAGCTTCTCCCGATAAGGATGATGAAAGACGTCTCTCACCATCATCTTTCCGACCAGTTCCCAGTTTTCACGAAGCAGTGCCGCTACCAGAACATTGCTGATGGAGCTGCCCTTTATAGCCTGATGATACCCAAGCTGCTCAGGTAAAATCCCCCGCGCTTTTTTCGTCATTAATTCTGAGGCAGGAATAGCAAGCACAAGTTCGATATCAGGAACACCGCAATGCACTATATTGGTATCTTCATCAGAATGGCTGCCCACTATGAGACCCCCGTACAAGCAGGGACCAACATTATCAGGGTGGCCTTCCCACAGGCTTGCAAATCTCATTTTCTCTTCTTTCGACATTGCTGCGCCGGTCAATTGATCTGCTAGTTCAATTGCGGCGATGATGGCTGCAGCACTGCTGCCGAGACCGCGTGCGAGTGGTATGTCACTGTACATCTTCACACGGCAGGGAGGAAGTTCTTTTCCCAGCTCTCTCGCTAGTTCCTCTGCCACCACATAAATAAGATTGTCCTTTCCTGAAGGAACGTTTTCAAGTTCCGGTGAATCTGATGCAAAGCTCCAGTCAGCAGCAGATTCTGCTTCAATTGTTAAATATCTATTCACTGCAATTCCGATGGAATCAAAGCCGGGGCCAAGGTTGGCTGAGCTGGCTGGAACGGTTATTACTAATTTTTTAGCTGCCACGATACACTCCTCCTTTTATCTGTTCGAGGAAGGCTTCCTCCTTATTTGGAAGTACTGTCGGTTTGACAGTAACAGTATCGATCGCTGTACTTGGATCTTTCAGGCCATTTCCGGTCAGCACGCAGACAATCTTTGATCCTTTAGAGATTTCACCGCTTTCCAGCTTCTTTTTCACACCGGCAATCGAAGCGCACGAAGCCGGTTCAGCAAACACTCCTTCTTTTTGAGCTAACAGCTGATAAGCTTCCAGAATCTCTTCATCCGTTACCATATCAATCTGACCATTTGACTCATCTGCTGCCCGCACCGCCTGATCCCAGCTCGCAGGATTACCGATTCTGATCGCGGTGGCGATCGTTTCCGGATCATTGATCACTTTGTTTTTAACTATGGCTGCAGCTCCTTCCGCTTCAAATCCTCTCATCTGCGGAAGTCCGGTGCCATGTGCTTCGTTATATTCTTTAAATCCTTTCCAGTAGGCAGTGATGTTGCCGGCATTGCCAACGGGTATAGCCAAAATATCCGGCGCTCCTCCTAATGCATCACATACTTCAAAAGCAGCTGTCTTTTGACCTTCAATCCGATAAGGATTTACAGAATTCACGAGCGTCACCGGTTCTTTTTTGCTGATGGATCGCACAATATCAAGAGCGTTATCAAAGTTCCCCTGAATCTCAAACACCTCTGCCCCGTACATAACGGCCTGGGCAAGCTTCCCAAGTGCAATTTTCCCTTCCGGTATAACGACAATACAGCGCAGTCCGGCACGGGCACCATATGCCGCAGCTGATGCAGAGGTATTACCTGTGGAGGCACAAATAATTGCTTCACTGCCTTCTTCCTTTGCTTTTGCTACAGCCATTACCATACCGCGGTCTTTAAAGGATCCGGTTGGATTGGTTCCTTCGGTTTTTACGTGAATCTCCACTCCCCATTTCTCGGATAATCTCTCCAGTGAAATTAACGGAGTATTGCCCTCATTTAAGCTTAACAGCGGTGTATTTTCATTCACCGGCAGCATATCCTTATACGTGCGAAGCAATCCTCTCCAGGTGCTCATCATGATTGTCCCCCTTCAACTCGATAACTGCTCTTTACGTCGATAACGACGTCCATATCCTCTAAAGCTTTATATATTCGCTCATATACTGCTCTGTTAGTTGTATGCGTAATGATTACGACTTCAGCTGTTTTAACTTCCTCTTCCAAAGGCCATTGTAAGAGCTTTTCAAAGGAGACATTTTCCTTGGCGAATAACGAGGTCAGCGCTGCAAATGATCCTGTCTCATCCTTTACGTGCAGACGAAGAAAATACTTTGATTCAATATCTTCATCTGTCTGAAGCTGCTTTCTATGCAGCGGAGAATGAATGGAGCGTCCGCTGACGCCAAGCCGCATGTTTTTAATAACCGTAACCAGATCAGAAACAACGGCTGTCGCTGTTGGAAGGGATCCGGCCCCCGGCCCGTAAAACATTGTTTCTCCCACTGCTTCTCCATAAATATATACAGCATTATATTCATTCTGAACTGCGGCAAGCGGATGATTAAGCGGCAGCAGCATCGGCTGGACGGTCAGCTCAGCCCGTCCGTCTTTACGCTTGGCCAAACCGATTAATTTCAGTTTGTAGCCAAGCTGCTCGCAGTAGTTCATATCCTCCGTTGTAACTGTAGTGATCCCGCGTACAATTACATCCTCAAGATCAACATTCATCGAGAATCCGAGGGTTGCAAGTATTGCCATTTTCCTGGCCGCATCCAGTCCTTCGACGTCAGAAGTCGGATCGCTCTCAGCAAAACCAAGCGCCTGTGCTTCTTTTAATACGTCCTCATAGTCACGCCCGTCTTCACTCATTTTCGTTAAAATATAGTTGGTCGTGCCATTAACGATTCCCATCATTTTCGTTATGCGGTCTGAAGCGAGCCCCTCCGTCAGTCCACGGATCACAGGGATCCCGCCGGCAACACTGGCTTCATAAAATAAGTCGCAGCCATTTTCTTCTGCTACCTTCAGCAGCTCCGCACCGTACAATGCCATTAAATCCTTATTTGCTGTTACTACGTGCTTTTTATTGCGGAGGGCGTCTGTAATATGCTGGCGTGATTCCTTCACGCCTCCCATTACCTCAATAACTACATTTATAGTAGGGTCTGTAAGGACATCCGCTGCGTTTTCCGTTAATTTCAGCTCATCTATATCAAAATCACGCTGTTTTAATTTATCTTTCACAAGTACCCTGCCTATTTCCACCGGGCACCCTATCTGATGATGAAGCTCTGCCTGATGCTCGCTGATGATCCGGATAACGCCGCTTCCGACGGTACCCAGACCAAGCAAGCCAATTGTTACACCACGATCCATATTCTCTCCACTCCTTAGCGCCTGTCCGATCCTCTTATGTTTTTCCTTGAACCGTTCATATCATGTCATAATAGGAAACAAAATGTCAATTATGCAGACGAAGGTGTATTCATCAGAAAAACAAATGTCTATATATAATGGACATTATATAGCTTATTTTGTTTTATTACAAGAGACGGGCTCAGTTAATTTAATAATAAACTTTTGCTGTTTCGTCAAGGAGCCATGCCGGCAGCGGCCGGTCCATTTCAAATATGCCGATAGCCATCTCTGTCAACCGCTGAAGGTATTCAGGCTCCGAGTCCCATATTTTCTGCAGCGGGGTCAGTGATTCCTTTTGTTCACTCGTTTCTTCATATAAATACATCTTTTCTATTTCTTCCATATAATCATACGGAAAAAGCAGCCTCCCAAACATTAACTGCCATCCGCTTGTGCTGATCGGCAGCGTGTCCCTGTAATTCTTCAGAAAAATCTCTATTTCTGTCGGATGTTTATTTTCATTCAGTCCGTGCCGAATCCATTCCGCTGTGTCTCTGGCTGGGTGGTCATACATCCAATCGCCCGGAAGCTTAACTCCATCCATTCTATCCTCAAAAATAGGCCAGGTGGAGGGACTATACGCGGTATGGGCAAGTGATGCAGCTTCCATTCCAGCACTTCGCCACTGCATTTCCTTCAACCATTGAATCGCATTTTCAGTTCTTCCGATATAATAAGGAAATGTTTGGAGGAAGAAACGGTCTTTGAGAGAATAACGCTCCTTTTGCTTTACCTGTAAATACCAGCTCTCGAGCTGTTCCATTCTTTTCTCCCACCATAAGGCCCAGCGCTCAGAGTAAATGCTCGTCAATTCAGGCTGAAAGAGCATCATAGTTTTTTGATGAAAGTCTGCCAGGGCCTCTCCTTCTGCGGTGCCTCTTCTGGAGGAAGCTTCTGGAATTTTAAACAGCAGAATGCTTTCCCCGTCTATTCTTGCAGACATTTCCCCCTGCTCAGGAGGGATATACTGCCCGACCGAGTCTTCTCCCATCTGCATCAGCAGATCTGACCATTCGAGCTTCTGCTGCCATTCCTCTTCACTCCAGGGATGCATGGGAACAATAGCATATTGTTCATCCTTACTCCGAAAAGCTCTGTAAGCCCCCGCGTTATAGATCTCCGTTACATACAAACCATATTTTTCGTGGATTTGTCTTTCCAGCAAGGCAGACCGCCCCTTTTTATATGCGTTTGTATTGAATGTATGTGTAAGTCATGATGACAATACCCATTCATTCATAGAGCTTAACAAATAAGTCGGGTGAACGGGCTTAGCCAATACTACATCAGTGCTGGTTACCCCGGTATTCACGTGAATCGTATCAATGCCTGCCCGGATACCCGCCAATATATCAGTATCGTAATTATCGCCTATCATGGCTGTTTCTTCAGCCTTCGTGCCAAGCCTGGTTAAAGCCTGCTCCATCATTATTTTTTCTGGCTTACCAATAAATTGGGGCGCGACGCCGGTGGACGTCGTAATTACAGCGGTCATTGCGCCATTGCCAGGAACAAGCCCTTTTTCTGTCGGCAGCGCAGTATCGGCATTGGTAGAAATAAAAACAGCTCCTTTTCTAACGGCTACACAAGCTGCTGCTAATTTCTCATAGGATATCCGGCGGTCGAGTCCGATGACTACAAAACCTGGACTGTGGTGGTCTTCGGTAATCCCATTGTCTCTCAGAGCTTGATGCAGCCCTTTTTCTCCAATAATATAGGCAGTCTGATCGACCGGCTTCGTCTTTAAATATGCCGCCGCTGCAATGCTCGAGGTAAGAATTTGCCCTGACTCACTTGGCACGCCCATCCGCTGAAGTCTGGATGCCACTTCTTCTGGAGAGGCTGTAGAGTTGTTCGTGACAAATAAATGCGGGATCTCACGCTCTTTCAATTTATGTACAAAGGAAGCTGCTTCTGGTATCACTTCTTTTCCGCGGTACAACGTACCATCCAGATCAAGCAGATACGCTTTATAATGTTTCATGATGTTTGTCTCCTTTACTTCTTATCCTCTGGCAAAAACGCAGACACAGGACCAAGTTCTTGTTCTAAATAATAGCGGATGCGGGCTGGAAATGCGCGAATCGCATCAAGGTTGTTATTAAGCGTTGCCAGCAGAGCTGTATGATCAATCGAAGTATACTCCTGCACGAGCTCTTTTCTGCGGTTCACGACATTTTTCAATTGTTCTGCCTCGGTGTTTGGCAGCACTTTTTCATCCTCTAAAATATCAATTATATCAGTATAGCTTCCTGGATCCCTCATAATGAAACCATCAATCATCTCATTTCCAGTATCAATGATTGCTTCAATCCATCCCTGTGCAGCACGCTCCAGCGCCAGATCTGCAAGATCGCCCTTTGTTTCAAGAAGCTGAGAATATATACTATTTATTTGCTCCATATAATGGAGTTTGGCTTCTATTTTCTTTCGATCAACAAAATACATACCAGTTCCTCCGTATATTATAAAAGTTGCTAACGCCCAGTATATCATATGTTTACCAGAACTTCTCACCGCTTCGGTTATTCCAGCCCCCCTGAATTATGATAGGATATAAACGACCTTATATTTTGTTATACCATGACATGGAGGGATTTACATTGGATCGTGAATTAGCACTTGAAATTGTCCGTGTGACGGAGGCCGCCGCGATTGCGTCAGCTCAATGGCTCGGCCGCGGACAGAAAATAGAAGCAGATGATGCAGCAACAACGGCAATGAGAACTATGTTTGACTCAGTCAGCTGCAGCGGCACCGTGGTTATCGGAGAAGGTGAGCTTGATGAAGCACCAATGCTGTATATTGGTGAAAAAGTTGGAAACGGCATTGGCCCTGAAGTAGATATTGCGGTAGATCCGCTTGAAGGAACAAATATCGTCGCCAATGGCCGCGCAAATGCGATGGCAGTCATTGCAGTAGCTGACCGCGGCACCCTTCTTCATGCACCGGATATGTACATGGAAAAACTTGCTGTAGGCCCGAAAGCGGCAGGTCTTGTCCGGCTAGATGATCCGATAGAAAAAACAATTGATATCGTTGCTAAAATGACAAATAAACGAGTACGGGACGTGACTGTCATTATCCAGGACCGCGAGCGCCATCATCAGCTTGTGGAGCGGATCCGGAAAAAAGGGGCTCGTGTTAAGCTATTTGGTGATGGGGACGTCGGTGCATCCATTGCCACCGCCCTTCCTCAAACAGGCATTGACTTGTTTGTCGGAACCGGCGGGGCTCCGGAGGGGGTCATTTCTGCTGCTGCCATCAAAGCCCTCGGTGGTGATATGCAGGCACGTCTCGTTCCAGATAATGAAGACGAAGCTGCACGATGCCGGAACATGGGACTTGACGATCCACGACAACTGCTTGGACTAGATGATATGGTAAAAGGAGACGATGCTATATTTGCGGCAACCGGTGTATCCTCTGGAGAACTGCTTGAAGGCGTTCGTTTTCTCGGAGGTGACCTGACAGAGACCGATTCAATTGTTATGCGTGCCAAAACGAGAACAGTACGCTACATCAAAGCCCATCACCGTCTCGACCACAAGCCTCACCTTGTCATGGAAGAAGATTAATTTGAAAGGAGAATTGTAATGGAGGAAGAACGATTCTACTTATACGATGATATGGAAGATACAAAAACACGGTTCGTCAGTTTTATGGGGGAAAGTGAACGGTTTGACCTTGCCATCACATCTACCTCAAGGCATTATGGAAAGCATTTAATTCTTGATATGCTCTCCAACCGCTTTGCTATCATTGGACCAGACGACCTTGACGAACCCGGTTATCTCGAACACGCATATAATCTGAATGAAGAAGCCGCAGAAGAGCTGCGCTCCTTTCTTCACGAAGTAGTATAAAAAGAATACTTCCTTCACTGTGTGGAATACTACCGCAGAGGAGGGAGACTTACGTGGAAAAGGATTATAAGAAAAATCGACAGGCTCACGAATCAGCAGAATACGATGACTTTGCAAACGTTGAAGCAAAACGCGACTATGTTTTTCCGGAGACACTTCCAGAAGGCCCGTACGGCTCACCAATTAATAAAAAGCCTGGCAAAACATCACCCTGGAGAAAGGGACAGCGCTCTTACAGCGCCTTTAATTATGAAAATAAGTCCCTTCATGAAGATATTCCAAGAAAATATCCCGTGGCACACCCCGTTCACGACAATGAGGATAAATAATTATTGAGTCTCTGTGAAATATATTTGATTTAAAAACCTGAAATTTAAATTCTTACACTACGCTTCCCAAGAAAAAAATGAACAAATAGAAAAAACGGAGTTAGGATAGATAACTATCCTGACTCCGTTTTCTTAAGTAGTAAGTAGCATTTGAACCCTTTTCTAAGTTGCTGATTCCACATTCCGCTCTTTTTTTAACACAAAATAAGCACAGCCAAAATTGCAATATTCATAAATATAATCGTACAGTGTACTGATTTTTGCATCGTAGGATACCTTTTTCTTCGCATCATGAAAAAAACCGCGGAGGCGCAGCTGATTGTGACCCCAATCTCCTACGACGTAATCATATTTATTCAGGACTTCACTATAACGTTCTTTAAATTCTTCTTCGTTCCAGCCGTCCTTAACATTTTCAATTAATTCAAACTGTTGTCCATGTACTTGAATCATGCGGTACCACCTCATTTCATTCTAGTATATTATACCACACTTCTCGTTATTTCCCTGCTCTTCTCCACGAGATACTACATAAAATAAAGCCTCTTTAACCCATACTAAAAGAAAAGAGGTGATCAAAAATGAAAAAAATGACAGCTGCACTCGCCCTGGTTCTTTTTGCCGGGGGCTGTGCTGTGGACAATAGCGAAAATAAAGGGGACCTTGGAGCTGAATACGGCCCGGAGCATCCTCTTGATTTTGTCCAAAATGACACGAATGGCGATGAAGAAATCAGCAAAAAAAATCTTTTCGGATTTAAGCGTCACGCTGAAAATGAAGCTGAGCTCGACCGGGAAATGAGTGCTCATGATGTGATTGACCGCCAGCGGACTGCTGAAGGCATCAGCAGTATCCTCGTTCAGTCCCCGGACGTAAAAGAAGCAGGAGTACTGATTACTAATGAGTATGCCCTGGTTGCTTACGAGACAGCAAGTGAAAATCGAGACGAAGCCGCCGAGCACGTGAAGCAGATGACCGAGGCGATGGTTCCTTATTTTTACGAAACGGTCATTACAGATAATCCTTCAATGATTGAAGATCTGGAAGCCTTTTACGGCACGGAGGCACGTTCAAAAGAAAACCACGTCGCACTGGAGAAAACCGTTGATGATATGCGAAATGCAACAGAACAGCCTGTGACGGATAAGGAAAAGACCGGCTCCATGTAGAGATCCGGTCTTTCTTTTACCATCAATCAGGCTTCTTTATATTTGTTTGCTTCTTCGAGTACCTGGGCTTCATTCACCTGCTCATCTGCATGGTAGGAAGAGCGGACAAGCGGACCGGATTCACAGTGGCTGAATCCTTTAGTCATAGCAATGTCCTTTAGTTCAGCAAACTCTTCCGGTGTATAATATTTTTGGACCTTTAAATGCTTTTTCGTCGGCTGCAGATATTGGCCGATGGTCATGATATCGATATCGTGGGCGCGCAGATCATCCATCGTTTGGATAATCTCTTCTTTTGTTTCCCCGAGGCCTATCATCAGACTCGATTTCGTTGGAATGTCCGGGTGAATTTCTTTAGAACGCTGCAAAAATTCAAGAGACCGCTTATACGTTGCCCTTGCCCTGACTCTCGGGGTTAACCGTTCCACGGTTTCGATGTTGTGATTAAGAATATTTGGTCTTGCTTCCATAAGAATCTCAAGATTATCGGCAATCCCCATCATATCGGATGGCAGTACTTCAATGGTTGTTAATGGATTGCGTCGGCGTACCGCACGGACAGTTTCAGCGAACACCGCAGCTCCACCATCCTTTAGATCATCTCTTGCTACAGCAGTGATTACCACATGCTTAAGCCCCATCTGTTCGACCGACTCTGCCACACGCTCCGGCTCTCCCCAGTCCAATTCATTAGGAAGTCCGGTTTTCACCGCACAGAACCTGCAGGCTCTTGTACAAACGTCGCCTAAAATCATAAATGTAGCGGTTTTACGGACTGACCAGCATTCATGTATGTTCGGGCATCTGGCTTCCTCACAGACGGTATGAAGGTTTTTTTCCCTCATCATTTTTTTCAAGCCTTTATAGGATTCATTCGTATTTAATTTAATCTTCAGCCACTCAGGTTTGCGAAGATACTCTTCTGTTTTAGCCAACCTCATCACTCCATTCTCTATCTTGGCTGCGGAGGTGCTGCCGCAACTATGTATGACATGAAATTCATTTACTCTTTACTTTAACACGTGCTGACTGGTGCCGCCAACTTTCCTGTTTTGTTACCAATCATTAACTTCATAACTTTTCGCGGCATGGAGAAAATAAAACTAACCAATACAAAAAGGAACGGTATGTTATGAAAAAAACTCTGATTACCTTATGCTCGTTCAGTTATTTAATATGCTTTCATCTTAACGCAGCAGCAGAAAAATCTCCAGATACCATCAACGAGAATAGACTACTTCTATATAAAGAAATGGAAGCCGTTACTCAAATTCCATGGTATTGGCTGGCCGGAGCAGATGCATATGAACGCGGCCTTCGAAATACACGTACGGACCGGGATGACGCCGAAGGGCTGATTAGTATTTATTATGCACCAAAAGAATGGAGCGGGCCTCTGAATCCCGACCTAAATTCTGAGGATCCAACAACCATTTCTCTTTTTGAAGGCGTCGGTAAAGATGGAAACGATAACGGAAAAGCGTCGCTTGACGAGGATGCAGATGTTCTTTTTACCTTTGCTGATTATTTGGCGGATTATGGCTTTGACGAAGATAACATCCAAATCGGTCTGTGGGATTATTATCAGAGAGATCAGGCTGTAAATATCATTTCCGGTCATGCTGCACTTTATCAAAAATATAACAAATTGGACCTTGAGGAGCATGCATTTCCACTGCCTAAGCAGTATAATTACAGCTACCGCAGTACATGGGGAGACCGGCGGGGCTGGGGAGGACGCCGCATTCATGAAGGAACTGATATTTTTGCCGGTTACCAGACTCCTGTCCGAGCTACCTCCTATGGCGTTGTAGAGCTAAAAGGATGGAATAAATTTGGCGGATGGAGAATTGGGATCCGCGACCTGACAAATTCCTATCATTATTACGCTCACCTCAGCGGCTTCGAGGACGGAATTAAAATGAGAAGTCTTGTGGCTCCAGGTGATGTGATAGGATACGTAGGAAGCTCTGGTTATGGAAAACCAGGCACACAGGGAAAATTTCCCCCGCACCTCCATTACGGAATTTACCGTGATAATGGCTATACGGAATGGTCCTATGATCCTTACCCATCCTTACGAGCATGGGAACAAACTGACTTATAAGAACTGAGCATCTATAGTCTGCCGAAATCCATTGCCGCTTCTCCGGACACTGATTCCGCTATTTTCTTTAAACAACACTTTTTTATAACATTGCCGGACATGGGGTTCCGTTATCGGCTGTAAAGGAGCCGAATTCACTGTCATACAGGTAAATAACACACCTCAAGTTATTCAATAAAAGGATTCATAAAAAGTGAAATTTGATCAAATAACGGATCTCCTGTCCGTCTCCACCACTATGAATTAAAATGAATTAAAAAAAGTGGCCAGTCTCTTGACTGGCCGCTTTTTTAATTATTTTATGATTTTTTGGAAACGTTTCTGGCGTGAACAATACTTGCAATCATTCCGCCCCAAATTATTACAATTCCGATGACCATCATGAAAATGGCACTCGCAGTCATATTATTTCGCCTCCTCGTCATATAATTCTTCTAATTGTGTTTTTTTGTTCCAGCGGATCAGGGAGAAAATAATTCCTGCGACAAGCGCAATACCTGCCACCATCCAGCCGCTTGAGAAAATAAACAGATCTGAATATCCTTCATAGTTACCATTATCTGTGTCAAATTGCTTCATAAGGTTCTGACGGAAGAGATCAAACATCATATAGCCGAGCACAATTGGTGTGATTACACCTAAGCATACTTTCCACCAGCGGCCGAGCGGAATGTCTGAAATTCCATTGGCGTGCTGCTGCAGCGGAGTCAGCTGCTTTAAGAACCATGCAATCGCAACAACTTCAACGAGACCTACTAATGCGACACCGAACTGGTTGATGAAGTAGTCGGCAGCATCGAGTATATTGAGACCACCCTGTGTAGCATACATTAGTGACAACAGGGCTGCCAGGCCACCGCCGAAAGCAACGGACTTCGCTCTCGAAATTCCAAATTTTTCTGAGAAACCTTTAACATAGGTTTCTGAGATGGAAATTAGAGAGGACAGACCAGCTAATACAAGTGAGGCAAAGAACAGAAAGCCGAATAATCCGCTTAATGCTGGAAACTCACTGATAATCTGCGGAAATACAACAAACGCGAGACCTACCCCGCCTGCTACAACTTCCTGAACAGGCACTCCTGCCTGGGAAGCCATAAATCCTAATGCTGCAAACACACCGATACCGGCAAGGAGCTCAAAGCTGGAATTACTGAAGCCGGTGATAAATGCATTGTTCGTCACATCAGATTTCTTTGGCAGGTAACTGGAGTAGGTGATCATTATCGCAAATGCTATCGATAAACTGAAGAATATCTGACCGTAGGCTGCTACCCATACTCCGCCTGAGGTGATAGCCTCGAAGTTTGGCTCGAAGAATGCCTGCAGTCCTTCTGCTGCTCCTGGCAGAGTAACAGCCCGGATACAAATGATTAAGAAAATAATGACTAGTGCCGGTATGAAAATACGGTTTGCAATTTCAATACCTTTTTTAACCCCTCGGAACAATACACCTAATGTAATGGCCCACACAACAATCAATGGAATCAGAACGCCGGGAACAATGCTCCCAAACTGTCCGGGATCAGTGTACTGAAGATATTCTGAAAATAAAAAGCCTTCTGTGTCCTCTCCCCACGCCTGATTGAAAGAAAAAATACTGTAGGAAATCGCCCAGGCGATAATAACTGAATAATAAGTTGAGATGACGAAGGCTACAAAAACTGCCCACCACCCAATCCATTCTGCTTTCTTATTCATACGTGAAAAACTAAGTGGTGCAGAACCCCGGTACTTATGACCTATAGTAAATTCCATAATTAAAAGCGGAATCCCAGCTGTCAGCAATGCAAATAAATATGGAATAAAAAAGGCACCGCCCCCGTTTTCATATGCGGTAGCTGGAAAGCGCCAAATATTACCAAGACCGACAGCAGAGCCGACTGCTGCCAGGATAAAACCTGCACGCGTACCCCATTGTTCTCTCATCTTAAACGTTCTCCTTTCATAATAAAAATTAATGATAATTATAAAATAAAAAATATTCAGAAAAAATACCCCGACTGTCCACAGGTCCTGTCTAAGAAGGCGTTGTGTCTTTCTCCAGTGAACAGATGTATCCCCCGAAAAGCCCCCTTCCCAGTCTCCGTTTACTGATAATTCGCTATTTTATTATAATTATTATTACCTATTTTGTCAAAATTATTTCGGGCGGGTACATTCTTTATCTTTTATTCATTTTTCGTTATCTCCTCCTCTCGAAACGCCGGGGCAGGAGATTCCCCATCGTTTTCGCTGTAAAATTGAGGAACATCTCCAGATATGAACACCATTCCTACTGGGACAGAAGTAGCAACTGCAGCGTTATCTGCTGCAAAAGGAATAACCACCTGAACGTCTACTTCAATATCAACGGAAACACGTAAATATGTGTTATTAATCCCTGATTCGAAAATGGATTCACTCATAGAAGCCTTTACCTCTCCTATGGGTGTGAAACGCACTGGAATCTGCGGCCCCAGCTGAGCAAGCAGAGCATTATTTGTTGCCTGTCCGAGCGGGATCACATGAACAATTCCTTTTTCTTTGAAATTCTCTACGCGGCTGTCTTTTTCCATTCTTCCGGATAATGCTCCCGGTTTTCCGTCCTCAACCTGCTTCAAATAAATCTGCACTCGCGAGGTAATGTCAGCAAGGATCTGATTATATGTCCGTGCATTGAAACGGACAGAAGTCACCTGCCCTTCCTCGTCCGTTTCGATATTAAGCATGTTCTCCATATCGATATCCTGAATGATATTGCTTGCGATTGCCTCATTAATAGCCTCTGTCGCAATTTTTTGCGTTTCTGTGCGGGCAATGGCCATCAGTGTCGGCCGAATACCGTGATCAACGAACCAGAGTGCTTGTATCGTAAGCAGTAGAAAGAAAAACAGAGAAAGAATGAAGACATATTTAAAGGGAAGCGGTGATTTCCATGAAAGCGCCGGTTTCTTTGCCGGGCGGGATTTCATTGTCTTGAACACTCGTTTCCGTTTGCCCATAAGAAAACCCGTCCCTCCTTAGCCTGTTTTTATGTATATGCTGGAGAGTCCGGGTTCAAGCACACTATCTTTTTCTTTTTAACAACACAAATCTGTGTCGATAAGGATTTTTTTCGTTGACTGTTCCCTGAACTTCTGACACCTTTATCCACTCATCGTCATCCCACGACGGAAAATAAGTGTCCCCGTCGAATTCTTCCTCAATAAAGGTCAGGTTCATTTTATCAGCAAGCGGAAGCATTTCTTTAAAAATAGTTTCACCGCCGATTACAAAAATTTCTTCCTTCCCTTGAGCAAGTTTTTTCAAATCTTCAAATGAATGAATCAGTTCGCAGCCTGCAGCTCTAAAGCTTTTGTTAGAGGTGAGCACAATATTCCGGCGATTGGGCAGAGCTCTGCCGATGGATTCATACGTCCTGCGGCCCATCATAATCGTGTGACCGCTCGTCGTTTCCTTGAAATGCTTCAGGTCTGCCGGCAGATGCCATGGCATTTCATTGTCTTTTCCAATTACTCTGTTTTTATCAAGAGCCGCCACGAGCGTGATCATACTGATACCTCTCCTTTGATGTGTGGATGAGGGTCATAGTTTTGCAGCTCGAAATCATCGATCGAAAAGTCAAAAATCGACGATATCTCCGGGTTAATATGCATTTCCGGAAGCTGCCTCGGCTCACGTCCCAACTGAAGCTTAATCTGATCAACATGGTTCAGGTAAATATGTGCATCGCCAAACGTGTGAACAAATTCACCAGCCTGGAGCCCGCATACCTGAGCTGTCATTTTTGTAAGGAGCGCATAGGAAGCAATATTGAATGGAACGCCGAGAAAAACATCAGCACTGCGCTGGTAAAGCTGACAGGACAGCCTGCCGTTGTTTACATAAAATTGAAACAGGCAGTGGCATGGAGCGAGCGCCATATCATCTATCTCTGTCGCGTTCCATGCATTGACAATCAGGCGGCGTGAATCGGGATTTGTTTTAATTTGGTCGATCACGTCGGAAATCTGGTCTACTGTTTTTCCATCAGCACCTTCCCAGGAACGCCATTGCTTTCCATATACCGGCCCGAGATCTCCCTTTTCATCTGCCCATTCGTTCCAGATTTTCACTTTATTATCTTTTAAATATTGGATATTGGTGTCCCCTTTTAAAAACCAGAGAAGCTCATGAATAATAGAGCGCAGATGTAATTTTTTTGTCGTGAGGACAGGAAATCCTTCGTCCAGGTTGAACCGCATCTGCCAGCCGAACGTACTGATCGTGCCGGTGCCGGTGCGGTCGCTTTTCTCCTGACCATTATTGAGTATATGGCTGCACAAATCCAGATATTGCTTCATAGATTATTCCTCCAAGCACAATTATGTATTTTATCATTATATCAGTTAATGGCATAAATAGCAGTTCATTAAAATAGGAAAAACGCCGCCTTTCGAGACAGCGCTCTTTCCTTATACTCCTATAAGCAGGGCCTCTCTGCCACTCATCCCCTTCTTCCAGCCAAGCTCTCCGGCAGCTATCGTTACTGATTCGAGCGGTGCCTGCAGCAGCTGATCGAGCGTTCTTACTCCCATCGCTCTGCCCGCCACAATTTTTCGGTCCGGCCATTTGCCATCAAGCACTTCGATGTCGAGCGCTCCACACATTATATAGCCGATCTGGCTTTTTACAATAAGCAGTGTCGTCTCGGGAAGCTCCACAGTAATCGTTTGAAATGTTCTATTTTCAAGTTGAATCGTATCCAAAGTTACCACCTGTATTCCCCCTTCTTCTTCATCATATGATGATAAGGGGAAGAGGGATTCAGCACATTACCTGCTTACCCGTATTGTTTACTAAGAGTGTACGCAAGCACATCCCGCATCGTTTCAGGCATGAAATATTTCTTCTTCGTACACTGCGCAAGTCCGGGATACAGCGGACCGAACGTAAACATATCCGCTGTGGCGAGCTTGTATTCTTTCTTCGGATCAATCCGCTCGCTTCCAATTAAAATCTGCTTAACATAGGATGACAACTCATCCAATTCAACGGTCATGCCGCTGAACTCCATTCTGCCGAGTTTCACTCCTCTAAACCCGAGACCTTTCAAAGGCAGGTGGATCATTTTCTCTGTAAACGCAGCCGCGATCGTTTCTTTAAGGACGGATCCTTTTACATGGACAAGACATGGGTTGACCGGGTGAGGGCAGAGCCGGTGAATATCTTTTCTTGTAACCGGACCTGAAGGTAAAGAATCAAGCAATAATCCGGAATTGAGCATCGCTATTTCTGCGCCGCACCATTCTTTCACTCCATCAGTAAGAAGCTTGGCAAATTCGGAAGGTTCGGTCCAGGACACAGCAATTTCCCTGGACAGATGCGCAATTCGCTCCTCTAATAGCTTATCGGTTTCCTCGCCAAGAGAGGCAAGCAATGCTTTCGTTTCAGGAGATGGCCTTTCATGTCGAACTGACACAGCAGCTCCTTCTGAATGAATCACCTTATTTCTATCCTGGTCGTACAACAATTTAATTTCGCCCGCATAATAGCAGTTCTTTCCACACTGAGCAATTAACGTATTATTAATGTTCACAGCCTGCTTTAATAGATGGTGGGTATGTGCCCCTAGAATTACATCTATGCCGTTAAATTTTCTAGCTATTTCCTCGTCATCGGGATACCCGAGATGAGAAAGAAGAATAACAATATCAGACTGCTCTTTCACCTTCTCCAGCAGCTCGGGAAGCCACTTGAATGGATCCTGGACATCCCAGCCCAATTCTTTATAAAACGGGTAAAACGGCACAGTCAGCCCAATCAGTCCGATGCGGAGACCTTCCTTCGTACGTAATAAGTCGTAAGGTTCTGCCCAGCGGGGACGATTTCCTTTTTCATCAAATAAATTAGCAAGCAGCACTGTAAAAGAAGCTTCATCATAAAGCTCGTCAAGCTCCTCTTTAGAAAAAGTGATGCCTTCATTATTGCCGATCGTAATATGGTGAATGCCGGCTTCATTCAAAAGCCTGACATTTGCTTTTCCTTTTGTGGCCTCCGTTATGGGATGAACCCTGTCGGTATGATCTCCTAAATCAAAAAATAACGCAGTCTCTCCTTGTTTTTCGTGAAAGGAGCGCTGGCTCTTCATGTAGGAAACTACGGATGGCCATTGTGACAATTCACTGTGAAGATCATTCGTGTGATATATATGTAAAGGTATTATTGAGGTCATGTCAGCACCGCCTTTATCAGAACAAATACTTCCTTAAATTATCATATCCCCGTCACACCCTGCCAAATTAAGCGGATGCCCACAAATATGAGGAATATCCGCAGTATTACTACTAGTGTATCACTTTTCAAACGCCGGTTAATTTCCGCTCCAATCTGCGCTCCCACCCATGCGCCGGGAATAAGAGCTAACACAAGACCCCAATCAATATTTCCAAGGGCGATGTGACTGAGAGAGCTTACAATCGCAGACAAAAAAACCATCAGCATCGAAGTAGCCACGGCCCGGTGTGGTGGAAATCCGAATAATACAATCATTGCCGGGACAAGTATCGACCCGCCTCCGATGCCAAAAAGACCGGAGCACAGCCCGACAAACAAACCTAATGATATCGCAATGCACGGTGTAAAACCATATTCAATTTCACTCCCGGCTTCATCTTTGTAATATCGGCGGATCCCTTTTCCTCTGATCCGCAGCGGCTTCAACTTCTTCCGGAACACGAGACCGAAGGAAACAATGATCATAAAGGTTCCAAAAATAATCAGAAAAGGGTCTCCATCCACCCCTTTATTCAGCCATACTCCGATTAATGCACCCGGACCACTTCCAGAGAAAAAAATAAGAGCTGATTTATAATCTACTTTCTTCTGCCGAATATATGCGATGGTAGAGGATAAGCCGGTGACAATCATAATCAGCACCGAGGTGCCAACAGCTGTCTGCGGGGTAATATCGGTTAAAAGAGGACTTATTGCGCTTAGTATCATCAACGCAGGCACGATAATAATTCCGCTTCCCAGCCCCATCAGACTGCCGGCCAGACAAGCAAAAAATCCAATGACAATGAGTAAAAGCCAATCCATTATTACCCTCTTTTCTCTATGTATCAAACAAGTAAAAGGTTGTTTGCAGCTTACAGACAGTTATTCTTCCGAATGATTTTCAAACAAGGATATCTGCCGAGGGGCAAGACCTTCGTATGAAACTCCGGCCATCTTTAAAAAAGTTTTCGCGTTTCCTGCCGCATGTCCTCCTGAATTATTGTTAAATACTACACATACCTTTTTAGATCCGTTTTGAAGCTTATTTATTTTCTCAAGCAGCTCCTTCAATTCGTGCTGCGAGTAATCATATAAATATCGGACACGCCGCCAGTTTTCCCCCTTCACCGGTTTTCTCCATGCTTCGACGTTACGGCCGTGAAGACGTACGAGCGTTTTATCAGCATGCGTTGTTTCGAGTACCATCGGGACAGATCCTTCACCGGACTGCGGCTCATCACACACGCTGTGAATCCACTCTTCTTCCTTCATAAATGTCAACGTTTTTTCTTTAAATTCCGAAGCAAACCACGACTGATGACGAAATTCCAGCGCGCAGGGAAAGTCTGTAAGCTTTTCTCTGACATAACGCAGATAAGCGACATTTTCCTTTGTACAATCGAACCACGGTGGAAACTGGCAGAGAACCATAGAGAGCTTTCCTGCTTCTACTACAGGCTTTATCGATTCAACATAAGCTTTAAACATTTCTTCATGATCTGCAAATGGAATTTCTCCACGTTCATGTCCGGTCATGCCCTGATATGCTTTTACAATAAAAGAGAAACGATCCGGCGTGTCTTTGATCCACTTATGATAATTCTTCAGCGGCTGTACCGCATAAAAAGCAGAATCTACTTCTACTATTGGAAAGTGAGCACTGTAGGCCTGGAGTTTATCTGTCTGCCTGGTGCCCTCTGGATAAATGGAATCGTGGTCTCCCCACCCTGTTAATCCTACTTCTAACAAAGCTGTCCCCTCCCGTTCGTACATGGTAAACAGAAAAGCGAACCCCAGAGCTGGTCCGCCTGTTACATGTACTTATTTTACCTGCAGATATAAAGTTCAAACTATTTGACGTTTCATAAATTATATCACAAATATATGAAGGTAAATCATTTTGAAAACTACATTATTATGTTATCTGATTATCAAATCTCTTTAATAGTCTATTACACATATTTCTCTTTTTACAGTACAAACACGGGCAGTTATTATAAATGGAATTACCGGTATTAGCCGTGGCTGGAAGGGGTTCTAAGCATATTAATAGTCTATAATGAGGAGGTGAATACTATGAAAAAGAAAAAGAAACCTTGTTATCCTGAAATAATCTGCCATGAGTCAGGTAAAGTGCTCTGCAAGACTTCAGCTCCTCGAAGAACACCCAGTTGGGTAGTTAACACGGGACCTACAGGACCTACAGGACCTACAGGACCTACAGGGCCGACGGGGCCTACGGGGGTTGCCGGCGTTACTGGAGCTACCGGGGCCATCGGGCCGACGGGACCTACGGGCACTGCTGGAGCCACCGGACCTACCGGGGCCACGGGAGCTACTGGACCTGCCGGTGCTACGGGCGCTGCCGGAGCCACTGGCGCTACTGGGGCCACCGGGCCGACGGGACCTACGGGCACTGCTGGAGCCACCGGACCTACCGGGGCCACGGGAGCTACTGGACCTGCCGGTGCTACGGGCGCTGCCGGAGCCACTGGCGCTACTGGGGCCACCGGGCCGACGGGACCTACGGGCACTGCTGGAGCCACCGGACCTACCGGGGCCACGGGAGCTACTGGACCTGCCGGTGCAACTGGAGCAGCGGGAGGAGAAGGTACTTTCTTACAAACGACAACATTAGGTTCTGTTGACAGAATTATAGCATTTAATGAAGGTGGAGGTAATAATCAAGTGCTCGGAGCTCTATTGTTTAACAACTCTAGTGCTGTAACAGTTGATCGTTTAGCAAGTTATATTAATCAAATCGGTTCTCCGGGTGAATTTCAGATGGCTATTGCAATTCCAACCGGTATATCTACAGCACAAGTAGTGGCGACTACTTCTATTTATACAGGAGCTTTAACACCCGGAGTATTCGTTTTACCATTGACCGCAGCCTACTCTATAGCTGCTAATACAGCATACTACTTGGTAATTAGGGACCAAAATAACGGGTCGTCTTATGGCGGCATGGCTTCTGGTTATGGATCTGCATTGCAAACTTCCCCCATAAATTTCAGGGAACAAAATGTAGCAGCTCTTGCAGTAGGTCAGATATTAAACACTAGTGACGTCAGTTTAAATTTAACTCCATGGTTGGCTGCTTTAACAGCTTTATAATTCTTATTTTTTCTAATATAAGTTTCCCCTCTTCATTTAACAAAGAAAGTTATATTTCAATCAATAACAAAATCACCCTTGTCGGTTCTATTACCGGTTATGCTAGTGCAGGATTGGCTATTAATTAAAAGAATCACTTTTCACAACCCATTTATGCAGGCTTTTGCCTGCTTTTTTCTATGTTTGCAGGCAGATCCAAAAGGCGAAAGCCTTAGCTTTTATAATACTTTTATTTTTTTGAATGAATTTCATAATTTCTATTCTTACATAAGTAAGCGGTTGAAATGTACGTAGACTTCTGCGGGAAAAGCAACGGCTGAAGACCCCCTTGGGAGCGATTTTCCTCCCAAGGAGGCTGAAGCGTTGCCCGCGAAAAGCGAAGTGGATTTCAACCGCAGATGCAAGACTTTTGAAATTGATTCCTTTAATAAGCATAGATTTTCTTAAGGTATTAAAAAAAAGAGCCACCAATTAATTGGTGACCCTGTTTTTATTTCTTGAGAAACTTCAATGAATTAACCGATAGAACCTTCCATTTCGAAGCTGATCAGCCGGTTCATTTCCACGGCATATTCCATTGGAAGTTCTTTTGTGAATGGCTCGATAAAGCCCATTACAATCATTTCTGTTGCTTCCTGTTCAGAAACTCCGCGGCTCATCAGATAGAAGAGCTGCTCTTCTGAAACCTTAGAAACAGTCGCTTCGTGCTCCAGTGTAATATTGTTATTCAGGATTTCATTATAAGGAATTGTATCGGACGTCGATTCATTATCCATAATCAGCGTATCACACTCTACTTTGGAGAAAGATCCCTGCGATTTACGCCCAAAGTGCGCGATACCGCGGTAGGTTACTTTTCCGCCGTGCTTGGAAATAGACTTCGACACAATAGTGGAAGAACAGTTTGGAGCAAGGTGCATTACTTTCGCACCGGCATCCTGGTGCTGTCCTTTTCCGGCAATGGCAATGGAAAGAATCGTTCCTTTTGCTCCTTCACCTCTCATAATAACTGATGGATATTTCATCGTGAGCTTGGAACCGATGTTTCCGTCGACCCATTCCATTGTAGCTCCAGCATCAGCAACCGCACGCTTTGTTACGAGATTATAGATATTCGGAGCCCAGTTCTGAATCGTTGTATAACGGCAATATGCGTTCTTTTTAACGATGATTTCTACTACAGCACTGTGCAGTGAATCCGTAGTATAAACCGGCGCTGTACAACCTTCCACGTAGTGGACGGAGCTGTCTTCATCAGCGATGATCAAGGTACGCTCAAATTGTCCCATGTTCTCAGAGTTAATGCGGAAATAGGCCTGAAGCGGCGTATCCGTCTTTACTCCTTTAGGAACATAAATGAACGATCCGCCGGACCATACAGCTGAATTCAACGCTGAGAATTTATTATCAGACGGAGGTATTACTTTTCCAAAGTGCTCTCTGAAAATATCCTCATTTTCCTTCAGTGCTGTATCGGTATCTTTAAATACAATACCCTGCTCTTCCAAATCCTGATTCATATTGTGATACACTACTTCAGATTCGTACTGAGCAGACACACCGGCAAGATACTTTTGTTCTGCTTCCGGTATACCGAGCTTATCAAAAGTATTCTTAATTTCTTCTGGAACCTCATCCCAGGATTTCTCCGAGCGTTCAGACGGCTTAACATAGTAAGTGATATCGTCGAAAATGAGTCCAGTAAGGTCGCCGCCCCATTGAGGCATTGGCATCTTATAAAAAATCTTTAATGACTTCAAACGAAAGTCCAGCATCCATTCCGGTTCTTCTTTAATTTTGGAAATCTCACGGACAACTTTTTCTGTCAATCCTCGTTCCGAACGAAATATCGACACGTCTTTGTCGTGGAAACCATATTTATATTCCCCGATTTCCGGCATTTTCTTTGCCATATTAAAAACCTCCTTGTGGGAAATTCAGCTTTCAGTATTACCTGAGAACTGGTTATGCAGCCCGGGACCCTGCAGCCTTCCGGGACTAGAATTATTTAATTGTCTTCTTCTTCATCCAGCCCTTTTTCCATGGCCTTCCATGCAAGTGTAGCACATTTAATCCTTGCTGGAAACTTTGTCACTCCCTGCAATGCTTCAATATCTCCAAGATCATATTTTTCGTCATCATATTCCTGCCCAAGCATCATTTTCGAAAATATATCTGCAAGCTCTAAAGCATCATCCACTGATTTCTCTTTAACAATTTCCGTCATCATAGAAGCTGACGATAAACTGATGGAGCAGCCTTCTCCGACAAATCTCGCGTCAGAGATTTTGTCATCCTCCACCTTGAGCTGGAGCTGAATGCGGTCTCCGCAGGTAGGATTGTTCATATTGACATGAAGTGTTTGATCTTCAAGCTCTCCACGGTTACGTGGATTTTTATAGTGATCCATGATCACTTGCCTATACAGCGTGTCAAGGTTACTATGCGAAGACATCACCGAAATACTCCTTTGTTTTAATCAGTCCATCCGTTAATGCATCTATATCCTCTTCCGTATTATAGATATAAAAGCTGGCTCTTGCCGTCGCTGCTACATTCAGCCATTTCATTAAAGGCTGAGCACAATGGTGGCCTGCTCTTACAGCAATACCTTCAGAATCAAGAACAGTGGCAACATCATGCGGATGGACATCATCTATATTAAAAGTTACAAGTCCTGCTCGTTTATTGGGGCCGTATATTCTCAGTCCTTCAACTTCAACAAGCTTGTCGGTCGCATACTGTGCCAGCTTTGCTTCATGAGCTTCAATGTTTTCCATTCCAATATCCCGGATAAAATCGATCGCGGCACCGAGCCCGATGGCGCCGGCGATAATCGGGGTTCCACCCTCGAATTTCCAGGGCAGCTCTTTCCATGTAGATTCGTACAGATCCACAAAATCAATCATTTCCCCTCCATATTCAAGAGGCTCCATGTTTTCAAGCAGCTGTTTCTTACCATACAATACGCCAATTCCAGTAGGTCCGCCCATTTTGTGGCCGGAAAAAGCGAAGAAATCACAATCCATGTCCCGGACATCCACTCTCATGTGAGGCGCACTTTGAGCGCCGTCCACAAGCATAACTGCACCATTATCATGCGCGATTTTAGCGATTTTTTTCACTGGATTGATTGTTCCCAATACATTGGAAACCTGCATAACAGCGACGATTTTTGTGTTGGCTGTTATCGTATTTTTCACGTCTTCCATGGAGAGAGTGCCATCATCCTGAAGAGGGATGTACTTCAGTGTCGCGCCAGTTGATTTTGCCGTCTGCTGCCACGGAATAATATTGCTGTGGTGCTCCATCGGCGTAATAACTATTTCATCGCCTTCCTGCAGGTTAGCGTATCCATAGCTGTATGCTACCTTATTAATTGCTGTTGTCGTTCCGCGGGTAAAAATAACTTCCTCCGTACTGGCTGCATTAATAAAGGAACGGACTTTTTCGCGGGCACCTTCATATCCATCTGTAGCCATGCTTCCTAGTGTGTGGACCCCGCGGTGGACATTTGAGTTGTAACGGCGGTAGTAATCATCAAGCACTTCAAGGACCTTAAGGGGCTTTTGAGAGGTAGCTGCACTGTCAAGGTAAACGAGCGGATGACCGTTTACCTCTTGCTGCAGTATTGGAAATTGACGGCGGATTTCTTGTACATCCATCAATAAACTTTCCTTTCAATAACTTCCGTTAAGCGCTCCTTCACCGCTTGAATCGGCAGGGCATTTACCACAGGGGCAAGGAAGCCGTGAATAATGAGGCGTTCTGCTTCTGTTTTTGAGAGCCCCCGGCTCATTAAATAGAACATCTGCAATGGATCTATTCTTCCTACAGAAGCTGCATGGCCTGCCGTAACATCATCTTCATCAATTAATAGGATTGGATTGGCATCTCCGCGGGAACGTTCGCTCAGCATCAGCACACGCTCTGTCTGTTCACCGTTTGCTTTCGTAGCTCCATGCTCAATCTTCGTCACTCCATTAAAGATAGAAGATGCACTATCCTTCATGACGCCATGCGTTAGAATCTGACCGTCGGAATGCTTTCCGTAGTGTATAATATGGGTGAGAAAATTCTGGCTCTGCTCTCCGCGGCCGATTGTAACTGACTTAGAATCTGTGTTAGATCCTTCTCCCTGAAGAAGTGTCGTGTTATCTGATACAGTATTTCCTTCATTCATCTGTCCGAGAGCCCAGTCGATACGGCCGTCTTTTTCCACATAGCCGCGGCGGTTCACATAAGTGGTCACGCCTTTTTCAAAATGATCGACCGCTCCGTAAGATATTTTGGAGCCGGGGCCTGCATATACCTCAGAGATGATATTTGCGACAGCCTGCTTATCTTTATTAAAGGAAACATAATTCTCAAGGAAGGTTACATCACTGTTATCCTCCGTCACAATAATCACATGGTTAAAGAGTCCGGCTTCAGGGTCCTCCTGCCAATTCACAGTCTGAAGCGGTGCTTCTACAACCACATTTTTTGGTACATACACAAAAGTTCCACCGTTTAAGAGGGCCACGTGCAGGGCATTCAGCCGGTTTTCATCCACATTGACCGCCTGGCTCATAAAATACTTTCTCAAAAGCTCGCTGTGCTCTTTTGCTGCAGTCTCCAGGTCTACGAATAAAACACCCTGCTCTTTTAAATTGCTGCTTATTGTCTGATACACTGGTTTTCCGTCCCGGTAAACAATAAGATTCTGCTCATTTGTACTCGTATCAATAAGCCTTTGAACGTCCTCATGAAGCTCCTCCGCCGATTGCAGCGTCTCTGCAGGCGTTCCATCATGCTTAAAGGAAGTGAAATTCCACGTTTTAATATTTGTTTTTTCAGGCTTTGGAAGCTCGAGCTTATCCGCAAGACGAATTGCAGCAAGGCGTTCCTCTGTCAGCCAGTCAGGCTCTCCCCGGTGTTGGGAGTACTCTTTAACATATTGTTCATCATACGTCCATTTTGTATCCACTGACATTCTATAACCTCCCTGCAATTACGCTTTTTGCTGCTCTCCAACTTTTTCATTTTCGATTCCGAGTTCTTCTTTAATCCAGTCATAGCCTTCTGCCTCAAGACGCTGTGCAAGCTCTGCTCCGCCTGATTTCACAATGCGTCCCTGCATCATCACGTGGACCTTATCCGGAGTGATATAGTTCAGCAGGCGCTGGTAGTGAGTAATGATAAGACAGCCGAAGTCCGGGCTTTTCATGTCATTAATACCTTTGGACACTACTTTCAGCGCATCAATATCAAGACCAGAGTCGATCTCATCAAGAATGGCAATTTTCGGCTCAAGCATCAATAGCTGAAGAATCTCATTACGCTTCTTTTCGCCGCCGGAAAAGCCCTCATTTAAATAACGCTGTGAAAAAGACTGATCCATATCAAGTGTATCCATTTTTTCATCCATCTTGCGGATAAACTTCATCAGCGAAATTTCATCGCCTTCTTCACGCTTGGAATTGATAGCTGAGCGCATAAAGTCTGCATTTGTTACCCCGCTGATTTCACTCGGGTACTGCATTGCAAGAAATAAACCTGCCTGTGCACGCTCATCAACTTCCATTTCAAGAACATCTTTTCCGTCTATATGAACAGATCCTTTAGTGATCTCATATTTCGGGTGTCCCATAACTGCAGAGGCAAGTGTAGACTTACCTGTTCCGTTCGGTCCCATGATTGCATGGATCTCTCCGCCATTTATTTCAAGGTTGAAATCCTTAATAATTTCAGAACCTTCAATCTCTACGGAAAGATTTTCGATCTTTAAATTAGGTGCAGACATAAGGTGATACCTCCATCGATTCATTATTAAAGAATAGCTTTATAAAAGCTTATCATTCTCAATTTATTCTCATTATAATCTTATAACAAATCCAAACTGACTTCAAGACGTAGCACTTTTCACCTCAGCTTTAACTACATTTGAAAAAGGGAGCTCCCAAAAGATTGCATTTCTTTCGGAACACCCCCTTAGTTTTGTCTAATCCTTGAACATTATATCAAATCATGGCGTTAAGGAAAATACCTGCATTCAGATATGGTAAGAGAAGGAAAAACTCTTCTCATACAACTTTATTGCATCTAAGCTTCTTCGCTCATAGGCGGGCACCAGATCATAACAAAAAAACCGGAGCGTCTCTCCGGTTTTTCCTATTATAAGCTATTTCTTTTTGTCTCTTTGTCTGGTATTACGATCTGTTTTGAAATTCTGCTGCCAGCTGGCAGGATTTAAGATAATCCGATTCTCTGGAGACCTCTACTTCCATCCGTTTCTCCAAACTGCGGCTGTATTCAGCGTATCCGCAGCCATGTGAAAAGTGCATTGCTTTTTCCATTTCTGATGTGGGGTTAAGCTGTAAACTATGGATAAATAATCCATCCCTTCTTTGTTTTAAAACCCACAAAAAGAATAGCACGGAATGACATTTCCAACAAAAACCATTTGTCGTTATATTTTCTTACATTGATAACTGTTCTAAAGTGAATGGGAATATCCTGCCTCATCATTAAAATAGCTGGATATTTCTAAAGATTCCTGCCATTTTGTAGACTTTATTACGTTAAAAACCCCTGATCACGCGATTTGTTATTAACATGCCTGGCATGAAATTTATATCTTATTTTAAAGATAACAAGCTCCATGAGTTTTGTTTGAAAATGTACGATGCATCAATATAATGAAAAATGGCAACAGCGTCTAAGATATATAGCTGTTACCACTTATTTTTTTTCATCTACATACAGCTGTTTGTTACAACACACATTGCTGACTGAGTATCTTTGTAAGATATTTAATGTGACTTGCTTTGGCTTCCGGAAAATTCATTTATCGCTTCCTGTACCAGGGTAACGGCCTGACTCATGGCTGTGCCCCCGCCAAACGCTGCAGTTACTCCAATTGCTTCTAATATTTCTTTTTCATCACAGCCTTGATCAATACATCCTTTTGTATGATAAATAATACAATATTCATCCTGGGAATAGACACTGATACCAAGAGCAATTAATTGCTTTTCCTTTTGAGACAGTACTCCCTTTGCAAAACAAGTTTCAGTGAAGGCATTATATTTGCGGGCAATGTGCGGCATTTTTTCTGCAAACTTGCCAAGTCCCTCTTTATACTCCTGAAGCGCGTCCTGAATAAAAGCTGTTGAATTGTCTTTGTCCTGTTGCTGCTGTTGTTGTTCCTGCTGCATATGAAGCCCCTCCTTTTTCCGTTAGTATGTGAAAGGTTGGGCTGTACCATTCAGTCGGAGTCAGTAAAAACCCCCGGGACTATTATTTAAGTGACAGGGGGTTCAACTCTTATTCTTCTTCAGCAGCAGAGCCGCCTTCTTCATACTCTACATCTTCCGCAGAGGAAGGAACAACTGCGCCTTTGTATTCTTCTTCCATGTATTCGGCTACTTCCTCGGACTGCAGCACTTCTACAAGTGTTTGAAGTTCTTCTCGCTCTTCATCACCGGATCGGACAGCGATAATGTTTACATAAGGATTGTCTTTTTCATCTTCAATTGCAATCGCATCTTCACCTGGATTTAGACCTGCATCCAGCGCATAGTTGGAGTTAATGAGAACAGCATCGCCTTCTCCGTTTTGAAAAGCCTGCGGAAGGGTAGCTGCTTCAATATCATCACGGAATTCGAGATTTTTCGGATTCTCTGCAATATCGTCTATTGCAGCGTTAATTCCTGCTCCCTTTTCCAGCGTAATCAGCCCTTCTTCCTCAAGCATCATTAAAATCCTGCCATGGTCGGCAACAGAACTGCTCATAATAATTTCTGCTCCATCCGGCAGGTCGTCCAGGCTGTCATATTCCTGAGAGTAAACACCTATTGGTTCAATATGAACACCACCGGCATTTGTGAAATCATAGTTATCGTTTTCTTCTAATTGAGATTCAAAATAAGGAATATGCTGAAAGTAGTTAGCATCAATTTCTTCGCTGTTCAGTGCCTGGTTTGGAATAATGTAGTCATTAAATGTTTCAATTTTAAGGTCAACGCCTTCTTCTTCAAGCAGGTCGGAAGCGAATTCAAGTACTTCAGCATGCGGAACGTTGGATGCGCCAACCGTCAGCTCAGTGTTCTCTTCCTGAGCGGAGCCGTCCCCGGATTCTTTTCCTTCTTCGCTTGATCCGCAGGCGGCTAGAGCTAGAATGAGTAATGAGACAAATAATAATTGCAATACGTTCTTCATGATGTGTAATCCCCCTAAATGTTATCGTTTATCTGTTTTATAGGTAAGCCAATCACCTAGCAATTGTAATAAAAAGACGATTAATAATATCGCAGCAGTTGCCACGACTATGACATCAGTTGCCATGCGCTGATATCCCTCACGATAAGCTAGATCTCCCAGTCCCCCCGCTCCGATGACCCCGGCCATTGCCGTATAACTAACAAGGGCAATCGAAGTAACAGTAATTCCAGAAATGAGAGCTGGCATTGATTCTGGCAACAGGACTTTGCTGATAATATTCCATTGGCCCGCTCCCATTGATTGGGCCGCTTCAATCACACCTTTATCGACCTCTCGGAGACCAATTTCTACCATTCTGGCGTAAAACGGCGCCGCACCTGCAATCAAGGCCGGGAGGGCAGCGCTTGGCCCCAGCATTGTGTTTAAGATAAAATTCGTGAACGGAATAAGTAAGATAATTAAAATAATAAAAGGAATGGACCGGAAAACATTTACGACAGCAGCGACAACGGCATGAATCGACCGGTTCTGCCAGAGGTTCCCTTTATCTGTTAAAAATAAAATTAATCCCAGCAGAGTACCGAGAATAAAAGTAGCTGTAACAGCAATAGCACTCATATATATGGTTTCAAGTGCAGCTTCGCCCATGCTTTCCCAATTTACATTTGGAAATAAAGATTCAATCATTTGTCAGCACCTCCGCTTCGACACGCTGCTCCTGCAGAAAATGAAGTGCTGCTTTAATGTTGCCTTCTTTCCCCTGTAACTGCACGAATAACGTTCCGTAACTGCCGTCAAGAGTTTTTGAAACCTTTCCCTGTACAATATTGACGCTGACTCCGCAGGTTCGGATCAATTCTGTCATAATAGGCTGCTCCGCATCCTCACCTAAAAACATCAGCTTTATCACTGGTCCACTGCCTTTCTCGACCAGCCCCGCAATCGTTTCCATCGTTTCTTCCGGTTCAGTAATCTGCTTAACAAATTCCTTCGTCATTTCCTGCTGAGGATTTCTGAATACGTCAAGCACCGGGCCGTGTTCCACTACCTTTCCATCCTCCATAACAGCTACACGGTTACAGATCTTCCGGATGACATGCATTTCGTGGGTAATCAATATGATCGTCAGTTTCAATTTTTTATTGATATCCATGAGCAGCTCTAAGATTGAATCCGTTGTTTTCGGATCCAGAGCAGATGTTGCCTCGTCACAGAGCAGCACTTTGGGATTGTTAGCAAGTGCTCTTGCAATACCGACACGCTGTTTCTGTCCTCCGCTCAACTGGGATGGATAAGAATCGCCGCGGCCGCTTAAGCCGACCAGTTCAATGAGTTCTTCTGCTCTTGCTAGACGCTGTTTCGCAGGAACCTTTGCGATTTCAAGCGGGAACATTATGTTTTCAAGGACCGTACGGGACCAGAGCAGATTAAAGTGCTGAAAGATCATGCTCGTTTCCTGGCGTGCGAGACGAAGTGATTTCCCGGAAAGACTGGACATCTCCCTGCCGGCTATTTCCACCACGCCGCTGCTCGGACGCTCAAGCATATTCAATGTGCGGATCAGCGTACTTTTACCGGCCCCGCTGTACCCGATAACCCCAAAGATTTCGCCTTCCTCAATCGATAAACTAATATTGTCAACCGCAGTTATATCACCGCTTTTTGTATGAAAGGTTTTGGATAGTTTATTCAGCGTTATCATCTTTACATTCCTCACTTCATAAATCCATATTAAACTTATCTGAATACTCAGAACAACGCCCCATAAAAATCCGCTCTTTGCAGGCGGATTTCGAGAATTCTATATATGAACCTAAAAAATCATAGCATGGCTCTTGCGGAGTGTCAAACGGTAAACAAACGAAGTTATCCTCTGTTTCTGAAAACAAGAAAAAAGTAAATGGACCCTATCAAATACAAAAAGCAGGTAATCGTAAATACAGCAGCCCATCCATAATAAGCACCGTATGCTATAACAAGCGAGGTGGATACCGGCCCCATAACAGCCAGGCTTACCCCTACAAACAACGCTCCAGCAAGTATCACTTTTTTACGGCCTATTTTATCACTTAATAGGCCGGCCGGAAGCAGAGCAATAGCAGTCGCCGCTGCCTGAGAAGCAATAACCCGCCCGTTCACATCATCAGCAAAACCAATTTCGCGGATATAATAATTGTATATAATCATATATATACCCATGCCTATATTCGAAAGTATAGAAGCAATTAGAAATAATCTTACATTTTTGTTATATGTTTTAAATTGCTGCGCCCAGTCACCGATAATTGTACTCATTTTCTACACCCTATTTCCCCCGGCCAACGCCTTTTTTAATATTTGAATGAATTTCAAAAGTTAATTTCACAACAATATTTACGAATATTAAAAGATATTTTATCTATATCATTCGATTTTCGCTTCAGGCAAACGCTTTCCGTGGGCTTGGCCTCAGCCTCCTCAGCAGCAAAAAAGCTGCCTGCGGGGTCTTCACCTCAAGCTATTCCCACGGCGCACAGGACGTGCTAGTGTCGATGTTGGCCACAGGACGTGGCCGGGTTTAATCGACCTGGAGTCGTTGCCTTTCGCTACAATCAAAATGTTCGTGTTTTAAATTCTGAATAGCACTTATGAAATTGATTCATTTATGTAAGAGAGGTTGTAAAATGAGGTTGATCATTTCTGCGCAATCTCACTTGCTCGGCTCTGATCAACCCGCTCTTTCTTTTCACATTTAAGAGTAATCAAATGCAAATCTGTAGGTAGTTTAACTCTTTCAAAAAAGAACTTATGAAATTGATTAAATTAATGGTAACTGTTAAAACAGCAGATTCATTTATTTCGTCACCCTAAATATAATATCAAAAAAAAGCCTCTTATGCTGAAAAAATTTCAACATAGGAGACTTATTTTTATCCTTCAGAAAAGTTATCCGGCATCAAGCACATTGAACTGAGCGCGGACTAGCCGGAAATACTCTCCATTTTGGGCCATCAGCTCTTGATGGCTGCCGCTTTCTATCATGCGCCCATGATCGAGCACCACAATCTGATCTGCTTCCCGAATAGTAGAAAGTCTATGAGCTATCATAATAGCTGTTCTGCCCTCAAGGAGTGTTTTCAGCGCCTCCTGGATAATCTGCTCTGTTTCGGTATCAATAGATGCTGTCGCTTCGTCAAGAATTAATATTCTCGGATCCGCTAACAATGCCCTGGCAAAGGAAATAAGCTGCCTTTGTCCAACGGATAATACATTTCCTCGCTCCTCCACCTCGGTTTCATACCCATGCTTCAAATCGCGGATAAATCCGTCTGCCCCAACATGATAAGCCGCTTCCATCACTTCCTCATCGGATGCATCTGGACGTCCGAAGCGGATATTTTCCATGATGGTTCCAGAGAAGATGAACGTATCCTGAAGAACAATACTTACTTGAGAACGTAAACTGTTCAGCTTCATATCACGCAGGTCAACCCCGTCAAGCAGTACTCTTCCTTTCGTAGGATCGTAAAACCGGCTGATAAGATTAACGATCGTTGTTTTACCTGAGCCTGTGTGGCCGACTAGTGCAAATGTTTCACCCGGCTTCATATGCAGATCCATTTCATGCAAAGCTTTTTTGCTTTCATCGTAGCTGAATTCAACATTTTCGAAGCGGATATCACCCTTCATTTCCTCCATCTCTATTGCGTCAGCTTTTTCAGGAACAGAGGGTTTTTCATCCATATATTCAAAAATTCTTTCAGATGAAGCCATAGCCATCAACAGTTGATTATAAATCTGGCCAAGTCTGGAAATCGGCTCCCAGAACATGCCGAGAAAAGTTGCAAACGTGACAAAATCTCCGATGGAAATAGATTGCGCATTAATTAAATAGATTCCGTAACCAATTAATACAGCAGTCCCAACAGCATTACACAGCTCCACCAACGGACGGAACATTGCACTTTTTTTCGTGGCGTTGTCCCACGCATCATAGTTATCTGTGTTTAAGTCATCAAAGTAGAGAATATTTTCTTTTTCCTGCGTGTATGCCTGAGTGACACGAATTCCCTGAATGCTTTCATTCAAATGTGAATTAAGCACCGATTGCTTGAGCCTTACGAGCTGCCAAGTCCGGCGGATTTTACGACGTAAATTTGTGGAAATGTAAAACATTATTGGAAGTACTATCATGATGGCTATTGTTAATTCTGGACTGATAATGAACAAAATCGTGAAAATACCGACAAGCATTACTACATCCATCAGTAAGTTAATAACACCATTTGTAAAAAGCTCCTGCAGGGAATTTATATCGTTTGTGACCCTGACGAGCACCGATCCCGCTGAACGCTGATCAAAAAAGCGGTGCGACAACTTTTGAAGGTGATTAAACAAATCTCTTCGCAAATCATAAATGACATACTGCCCCATTTGGTTAATCCACTTAATTCTGTAAGTATTCGCCACCCACGAAAGTGCATACATGGCAGCAATAGAGACAGTTATAATAATAAGCAGATTCCAATTGCCAGGTGCGATCGCCTCGTCAATTGTCCGCCCAATCATCACCGGAGCGGCCAGCCTCACTCCGGTACTAATGAGCATAGCGATTACAGCAAGCGGAAGCAGTTTTTTCGAATACGGTTTCATATATTTAAGCAGTCTTCGCATTTGCTTCCAGTTAAACGCCTTATCGATGACGTTGTCTTCAGAATAGCGAAACCTGCCTCTGGCGGCTCTGTTTTGATCCACAGGCAGTCACCCTCTTTTCATTACGATGATTGCTGTTGAAGGACAGCATCTCTATCTTGGAATTGAATATCATAAATTGCTTTATAAGCACCGTTTCTTTTCAAAAGCTCCTCGTGCACGCCTTCCTCGATTACTTTTCCATTTTCAAGAACAAGAATCTGATCAGCATGCTTTAGAGAGGAAATACGATGAGCAATTATAAAGGTGGTTCTACCTTTCATCACTTCTCGAAAAGCAGCCTGAATCCGATGCTCTGTTTCCATATCCACCGCAGAGGTGGCATCGTCAAGCACAAGAATTCCAGGGTTAATAAGAATTGCTCTTGCAATGGCGATACGCTGTTTTTGTCCTCCGGATAGGCCCATCCCTCTTTCACCGAGTACAGAATCGTAGCCATGCTCCATTTCTTCGATAAACTCATGAGCCTGAGCACGTTTGGCCGCATCCACAATTTCTTCCATGCTCGCGTCCGGCAGTCCGTATGCAATATTATCCTTAATCGTCGAAGAAAAAAGAAATGACTCCTGCAGGACAAATCCAATTTGATGCCTTAGATCTTCTATACGATAGGAAGAAACCGGCATACCGTCTAGAAGCACTTCCCCCTCCTCTGCTTCATAAAAACGGGCAATGAGCTGAGTTATTGTTGTTTTCCCGGCTCCAGTTGCACCGATCAATCCAATTGTTTCCCCAGGTTCCGCATGAAATGTGACATTTTGGAGTGCCTGCTGATTCTCCCCAGGGTACGTGTGAGAGACTCCTTTAAACAAGACATCCCCTTTTAAGCGCTTCACCTCTCTGGCATCAGCTTTGTTTTGAATATCCTCATGTTCATCCAGTACTTCAAGGAGACGCTCTCCCGATGCCTTTGACTGCGAAAACGTATTAATAATAAACCCAAGATTCATCAGCGGTCCGATTATATACCAAATGAGACTGAAGGAGGCGGCAAGCTGCCCAAGCTGAAGTTGATTCTGAATAACAAGGTAGCCTCCGAAGCCAAGCAGCACCACCACACAAATGTTCCCGATCAATTCCATAAAAGGAAAATATTTAGCCCAGATGCCTGATGTGTGCAGATACTTATCCTTGTAGTGAATATTGCGTTTATTAAAGCGCCCGATTTCAAAATCTTCCTTTGATAATGATTTAACGGTGCTCATTCCGCTTACATTTTCCTGTACCTTTGTCGTTAACGAAGCAAAGGATTTACGAATATCCTTAAAAGCAGGGTGAACCCGTTTGTCAAATCGGTACACCGCCACAGCTAAGAAAGGCATGGCAGCGAGAGAAACAAGAGCTAGCTGAACACTGTAAAACATCATGACAGAAAAACTGAACGTAACGAGAAGCACCAGATTTAACAACTGGGCACAGCCGAACGAAAGAAAAAATCGAAAGCCTTCCACATCCGCCGTCAGCCGTGACATTAAATCTCCCGTTTTCGCATTATCATAAAAGCGGAAAGGCAGATATTGCAGCTTATCGTATAAGCGGTTTCTCAAACGATACACTGCCTTTATTCCAAACAGATCCCCGAAATATTGATGAATATAAGTAGCAGCTGCTTTTAAGACAGTAATTAATAGAAAACCGACGACGAGATAAGGCAGAAGGCTCAGATTTTCAGCAATAACTACTTCATCAATTGCGTATTGAAGCACGATTGGGTATGCCATCGTTAAGGTAGTCATAATAATTAGAAAAAATATAGAAGTGAAGAACAATTTTCGATCAGGCCAATAAAACTCTTTTAACCTCTTAAACGTGTTCATACTATCCCTCCTTTTAGCAGCAGACACATTACATTTCCATTTTTTAGCGACGTAATAATAACTATATCGGGTTTCGAAGTAGTTGGCGAGAAGCAGGACAGCCCGTATTCTCAAGGGATTAAGCGTATTGGTTCGCATTGGTGACATAAGTTGAATAAGCTGCTTAAAATGCAAATATTTTAAGTTTTTTAAAGATTATTACGTTTTGAAGAAAATAATTCGCCTCCCTAATTAAATTCCATTTAGAAATGCACATGCCGGATCGAATGGTGGGTCAGCTTTTTGGCCCTCCACGTTTTTCAGCATGCTGGAGCCGCTCCTTCACACTGCTTGGCCCGAAATCCCTCGCTCCCTCGAGCTGAATGCGGACATGAGGTACGCTATTTTCCGAAAAAGAGGAAAATTTGGGTCTCTATTAGGCTGATTGCGGAACCAGTCCGGAGATTCGTTAGGAAAGACATGCCGTTACAAACTCCAATAGAAAATATATTCTTTTCTTAAGCAGATATTATAGCTCGTGCCATATTACCAGGGAAGTCATTTGGTGCAGGGCGCGCCACGAACGCCTCAGCCGCTTTTATAAAAAGAATCTGCTATTATGAGCATTCGCCTGCTCCTCTGTTCACAGGTGCCGCCCGTGAAAGCGATTTATAAATAAAAGAAAAAAGAGACTGCTCCCGCAATGGAAGCAGTCTCTATGTACTCCTGTTCATAAACGAATGATCAGTCCTCACTCACCATTTCTTCATATTCCTCCGCTGACATGAGTTCGTCGAGTTCGCTCTCATTCGATGGTTCGACGACAATCATCCACGCCTTATCATACGGAGACTCGTTTACAAATTCAGGAGAATCATCGAGCTCTTCGTTCACTTCCACTACTTTTCCGCTCACAGGAGCATATAATTCGGAAACTGTTTTAACAGATTCTACACTTCCAAAAGGATCATCTGCTTTTACTTCATCTCCTACTTCCGGTAATTCCACAAATACAATATCTCCAAGCTCAGACTGTGCAAAATCAGTAATGCCGACACGGACTTTGCCGTCCTCCTGTTTTACCCACTCATGCTCTTCAGAATACTTTAAGTCTTTTGGCAAGCTCATCTCTTAGTCCTCCATTTCAAAAATTATTTCATCAATTACGTTTTTGAACACTTTACTTCTTCCATACTTCCTCGAATTGGCTTTCCTTAAACCCAATTGTAACGTTTTTCCCATCTGTGATGATTGGGCGTTTTATCAGCATACCATCCGAAGAAAGAATATCAAACATTTCGTCCTCAGACGCTGTTTTTAATTTATCCTTCAAGCCAAGTTCCCGGTATTTCTTTCCACTTGTATTGAAGAATTTCTTTACATCCAAACCGCTCTTCTTCTGCATTTCCTGAAGCTCGTTTCGGTTCGGGGGCTGCTCCACGATATGAAATTCTTTATAATTCATATCATTTGCGTCAAGCCATTTTTTTGCTTTTCTGCATGTCCCGCATGGCGGGTACCCATAATATGTAAGTGCCATTTTCTTCTGCTCCTTTTCAGGATTTCCTATTCTATTATAGCCCAGTTTTTATGATTTCTCGACCAAAACGCAATTTTTTTCCCGAATAATTTCAAAATTTCACTTTTTTCATTGGAAAAAGGTCCTGGCCATTAAGCTCAGAACCTTTTTCGCAAAGAGGAGAATGCCTTTCAAAAGAAAGAAGATATATAATTTTTGAGGCCGGCCAGTCGGCCTCAAATTGGATAACAAAAGTTTTTAGACTACGTAACGTTCCTCAGCAAGAACTTTTTCAGCAATTGAACGTTTTTTAGCCACAACATTAGTCGGGGTATGGCGGGTGAGCTTTCGCAGAACAGACAACATTGTCCGGAGGCTGTCGCCTTCTTCCATATGAATGATGGATTCTTTGGCGTTTGCTTCAATACGGTTCATTGCTTCCTGTGAAAACACCTGTGTTAATAAGAGCTTCGTAGATTCTTTATCTGCTCCATTCTTAGCAATTGCCTTTTCTGTGCGCAGAATGGCCGACTCCATCGAATAAATGTCACTGACGATATCCGCCGTATTAATGAGTAGTTCCTGCTCTTTTTCGAGCGCTTCTCCGTATTTTTGAGCACCATTTCCGGCTACCAGCAAAAATACCTTTTTCGCATTATTCAACAAATGTTTTTCCTGTTCAAGGGGAGCATCTCCCGGCTCCTCCGGCATCATGGCCATAATTTCCTGCTGAAGCTCCTGGGCTCTTTGCAGCAGAGGAAGTTCACCCTTCATGGCTTTTCGCATAATTGTACCGGGAACAAGCAGACGGTTTATTTCATTGGTTCCTTCAAAAATCCGGTTAATTCGGGAGTCCCGGTACATCCTCTCGACCTCATATTCAGCCATAAAGCCATAGCCGCCATGAATTTGAACTGCTTCATCTGCTACAAAGTCAAGAGTTTCCGAGCCTGCAAATTTATTCAGCGAGCATTCAATTGCGTATTCTGCTATCGCCTTCGCGACCTTTGCACCGTCTTCCTGTTCTTCCTCTGTCAGCTTGCCGAGCTGCTCTTCAAATAAGCCGCCGGTACGATAAATAGAGCTTTCGAGTGCAAATGTTTCAGAAGCCATCGTTCCTAGCTTTTCCTGAATGGCAGTAAACCGTGCGATCGGCGTTTTAAATTGCTTTCGTTCATTAGCATAAGCTGCTGCCAGCTCAATACCCCGCTTAGAGCCCCCAACGCAGCCGACGCCGAGCTTGTAGCGCCCCACATTCAAAATATTAAAGGCAATGATATGACCGCGACCGGCTTCTCCAAGCAGATTTTCCTTTGGAACCTTCACCTCATCAAGAATCAGAGTACGCGTGGATGATCCTTTGATTCCCATTTTCTTTTCTTCCGGCCCTGTTGACACTCCTTCAAAATCTCGTTCAACAATAAAGGTGCTGAAATGTTCACCATCAATTTTCGCGTAAACGATGAATACATCAGCAAATGCTGAATTAGTGATCCACTGCTTTTCTCCATTCAACACATAATGTGTGCCTTCAGCATTTAATACGGCAGTCGTTTTTGCGCCTAGTGCATCAGATCCTGAACTTGGTTCTGTCAGCGCATAAGCGGCAATCTTCTCCCCCGACGCAAGTTCGGGAAGATATTTTTTCTTCTGCGCTTCGTTTCCAAAAAATACGATCGGCAGAGAGCCTATCCCGACATGAGCGCCCTGGCTCAATGAGAAAGCACCAGCTCTCGAAAATTTCTCTGTTATTAGCGATGAGCTGATTTTATCAAGTCCGAGTCCGCTGTATTTTTCCGGTACGTCTGCGCCGAGCAGTCCAAGCTCCCCTGCCTGCTTTAAAAGCTTCACGGAAATGTCAAATTGGTGCTGTTCAATTTCCTCTACGTGCGGGGCAACTTCACCGAGAACAAAATCTTCTGTCGTTTTTGCAATCATTTTATGCTCATCTGTGAAATCCTCCGGTGTAAATACCTGGTCCGCGCGAACATTCTCTACGAGAAACCCTCCGCCTTTTATACCAAGCTCAATAGTGTTGCTCATTTGTTCAACCTCCCCAATTAACTTTTCCTACATTAATTCAAATACTCCGGCGGCCCCCATGCCTCCTCCAATGCACATCGTGACAATTCCAAACTGCTCATTTCTGCGCTTCATTTCATGCATGAGACTAATAGTCAGCTTTGTACCAGTACACCCGAGCGGATGGCCGAGTGCTATCGCTCCCCCATTAACATTGACCTTTTCATGGTCTATGTTTAGTTCTCTAATAACCTGCAGAGCCTGTGAGGCAAAGGCCTCGTTCAATTCAATTAACCCGATGTCCGCTAATTCCAGGCCGGCCATTTTCAGAGCTTTTGGAATCGCAGCTGCCGGTCCAATCCCCATAATTTCCGGACGTACTCCCGCTACTGCAAATGACCGGAATTTCAAAAGCGGCTTTTGTCCTTCCGCTTCTGCTCGTTCTTTGTCCATCAACAGTACGGATGCAGCTCCGTCGCTCATTTGAGAAGCGTTTCCTGCAGTAACAGTCCCTTTCGGATGAAAAGCCGGCCGCAGATTTGCAAGCCCCTCCATTGAGGTTTCCGGACGAACCCCTTCATCCATTGAAAAAGTAATCTTTTTTTCCTTTAATTTATGATCTGATCCGACTGATCTTTTTGTTACCTCTACCGGTACAATTTCTTCTTCAAATCTTCCTGCTTTTATCGCTGCTGCTGCACGGCGGTGACTTTCTGCAGCAAAAGCATCCTGATCCGCACGGCTGACTCCAAACTCCTCTGCGACTGCTTCAGCAGTGTAGCCCATGCCCATATAATATTCAGGGGCTTCATCGACAAGCGTAGGATTTGGAGCAATCACATGACCACCCATCGGAATCAGGCTCATCGATTCTGCACCACCAGCGACAATTGCGCTGGACTGGCCCAGCATGATACGTTCTGCTCCAAATGCAATACTCTGCAGTCCTGATGAGCAGTATCGATTGATCGTAATTGCCGGCACAGTGTGCGGCAGGCCGGCAAGAGCTGAAATATTTCTTGCCATGTTCATGCCCTGTTCTGCTTCAGGCATGGCACACCCAATAATGACATCCTCTATTTCTCCAGGCTCAATGCTGCCTGCCCGGTTCAAAGTTTCTCTTATCGTAAGCGCACCGAGATCATCGGGGCGGGTGTTTGCTAATGTGCCTCTGTTTGCTTTACCAACCGGTGTTCTGGCACCGGATACGATAACCGCTTCCTTCACCAGCATTCCCTCCATTCTTCATGCTTTTTTTCCATGTTAATTACGCAGCGGCTTTCCTTTTGTCAGCATATGCTGCATTCGCTGCTGTGATTTCGGTTCCCCGACGAGACTTAAAAAAGCTTCTCTTTCTAAATCGAGCAGGTACTGTTCATCGACGAATGTTCTTTTTGGCACCCGTCCTCCCGATAACACGAAGGCAAGCTTTTCTGCAATTTTCACATCGTGATCAGATGCCATGCCGCCAAATTGCATCGTCTTAGCACCGAGCTTCATCGCTGCATATCCTGTTTCCCCAACTACCGGTATTTTCCTGCGCTGCGGAGCCTGATAGCCTTCTTCATACAAATGGATGGCCCTCTGCTTTGCCTTGTAAATGACATGATCACCGTTGAAAATAACACTGTCCCGAACACTGAGGAATCCGTTTTTCCTAGCTTCATCCGCTGAGGTGGAAACCTGTGCGGTCGCGATTTTCTCAAATACTTTATTTGCAATCGGAAGCAGGTCTGCACTTCCGTCCTCCGACAGATTTTCAATATGGCGCATATACAGCTCCTTATTTCCGCCACCGCCCGGGATAAGCCCTACGCCCGCTTCAACCAGCCCCATATACGTTTCTGAAGCCGCCTGGATACTCGAAGATGGCAGGCAGATTTCCGCCCCGCCGCCGAGCGTCATAGCATGTGGAGCTGTAACAACAGGACGGTTCGCATAACGAATTCTTGCCATCGCCCCCTGAAATTGCCGGATCACCATGTCGATTTCGATAAAATTATCATCCTGCGCTTCCATAAGGATCATCATTAGATTGGCACCAACACAGAAGTTTTTCCCCTGATTTCCGATCACAAGCCCTTTATAATTCTTCTCTACTTCATCAATGGACTTATTGATCATCTGCATGACATCAAGGCCGATCGAATTGTTCGGCGAATGAAATTCAAGTGCTGCAACATTGTCTCCAATATCTATGAGCGAAGCTCCGCCATTTTTCATAATGACGTTGTCCTGTTCTTTCCGGGTCTGTAAATGGATCTCTTTTTTATTTACGTCTTTGGATGTATAGGTTCCCTCGTGATAATATTCAGCAGAAGACTGATAAAATGATGTATATCCGTCGGCAAGCATCTGCTTGACCCAGGAAGGAACAGTGTCTCCTTCTGCTTCCATGCGATCTACTGACTTCTGTACTCCAATCGCATCCCAGGTTTCAAACGGCCCGAGCTCCCAGCCAAATCCCCATTTTATCGCTTCATCCACTGCCGCAATATTATTGGCAATCTCGCTGCTTTTCTCAGCAGAATACAGCAGAACAGGCTTCAATATATTCCATACAAGCTCCCCTTCTTGGTCCTCTGCGTATACAAGAGCTTTTATTTTATCCGGAAGTGATTTTGCCAGCTTTGCCTGTTCTGTAGATGCTGTCTTTAATTTCTTCCTTGGAATGTATTCAAAGGTTTCCGGGTTCAGCTCTAAAATTTCGCCACTTTTTTCTTTTTTGTAAAAGCCCTGTCCTGCCTTGCTTCCAATCCAGCCTTTTTCAGCCATGCTTTTCATGAAATGCGGAGGGTCAAATATCTTCTTTTCTGCCCCTGCCACCTGGTCGTGGACATTTCTGGCTACATGTAAAAAGGTATCGAGCCCTACGACATCAAGCGTGCGGAAGGTCGCGCTTTTCGGCCTGCCGATTGCCGGGCCGGTCACTGAATCTATTTCTCCAACAGACCAGCCGCCTTTCTGCATTTCTTCTGCTGTGACAAGCAGCCCATACGTACCGATGCGGTTTCCGATAAAGTTCGGTGTATCCTTCGCTTCAACAACCCCTTTACCAAGAACATCCTCCGCAAACGCTTTCATAAATGCCAGCACTCTGTTATCTGTATTCTTATTAGGAATAATTTCAAGAAGCTTCAGGTAGCGGGGCGGGTTAAAGAAATGGGTGCCGAGAAAATGAGATTGAAACTCTGAAGATCGTCCCTCTACCATTTCATTAATGGAAATACCAGAGGTGTTAGAACTGACTATAGTGCCCGGCTTCCAATTTTCTTCAACCTTTGTAAACACTTGCTGCTTTACCTGCAGGTTTTCGACGACCACTTCGATAATCCAGTCTACCTCGGCAAGCCGCGGCATATCATCTTCCATATTGCCAGCTTCAATCAATGCAAGGTTATCTTTGACTGTCAGCGGGGCCGGCTTCTGCTTAACTAGCTTTTTCAGTGCGCTGCTGCTTAAACGATTGCGGACTTCTCTATTCTCTAACGTGAGACCCTGCGCTTTCTCCTGCTCAGTCAAATCCTTAGGAACTACGTCCAGGAGCAGTACGGGTATTCCGACATTCGCGAGATGCGCTGCAATACCGGATCCCATCACTCCAGAACCGAGAACAGCGGCTTTTGTTATGCTGCCTTTCATGGTCTTCCTCCTTCTCGTGTAAATCGCTTTCTCTTGAATGAATATTCATTCATATTTCGCTCAAAAAAATAACTGAATAACTGTTCATTTTCTATTTTAACTATAAAATATTTCCGCGGTATTGGCAATAGAAAAGACAGAAAATTTTTATCGTTTATCTCCATTCTGAATAAACGAACACCAGTTGTTCATATTAAAACAGATGCTAAAAAAAGGAGGGTTTCTGCATGGAACAGCAGCAAACAGCAAGTACACAAAATGTAATGCCCCAGCCGCCTCAGACAATTACAGTGAAGGATCAACTGTATCTGGCCGATATGTTGACGTGGAATCTGAATGCAGCAAAAAAAGCAGCATTTTTTGCAAAACAATGCTCGGATATGGAGATTAAACAAGAGCTCGAAAAAACGGCCCAGATGCATGAACGCCACTACAAACAGCTATTACCTCACCTGCAGTCAGGTTCACAATCAGTCCCTATGAATTAAGGAGGAAAAATTATGCCAGGACAAACTAAAATTCAAAACCCTGAAACAACCGTACCGAAAACTCCGGAAATGAATGACCGGGATTTCATCAACGATATGGTGACAACAGAAAAACAAATTACAAATTCCTACAGCATTGCTTTGAATGAAGCAAGCCATGAAAACCTATACAACGATATATCACTTATCTTTAATGAAGCGCAGAATTGTCAGCGCAGTCTTTTCAACCTGATGTTTAAAAAAGGCTGGTACAGCTTTGAAGCAGCGGAGACACAAGTCCTTGATCAGACGTATCAGCAATTTACAGGCTATATGCAGCAGTTTCCTTCTGCTGGAATGACCCAATAGGTAACTCTCTTCAAAGCCCAGTGAACACTAATACATTCGCTTGCCCCCTTTAGAAGATTAATCTTTTCTATAAAGAAGGGGCTGTAGCAAAAGCCCCTTCTTTATAGAAAAAGTAGTATCCTAAATAGAAGATAGCAGTGGACAAGTCCGAAGACTCCAGTGGGAAGAGCAGCGGCTGAAGATCCGCCGGGTGCGGGTTTCGCCCGGTTAGCTGAAGCGCTTCCCACGGAAAGCGAAGGACTTGTCCTCTGCTTTTTTTACCATGAAAAAGGGCGAGTATCATTTATGATACAGCCCCTTTTATTTCCTTCATGATCTCCGCATACTCTGAGAAGTCCAGAAACAAAATTCGGTGATTTCTGCAAAAAAGATTTGAAATCTCTGTAAGTGAGTGAGCAGCGGTATTACAAGAATATTTTAAAAATTTTTTTCAGCTTAGCATGTTTACTCCAATTTTTACATGGGTAACAGTCGTAACGACAAGTCATTATTAGCCTATTCTTAAAGGGAGTGAAGTGTCATGGCAGTCGATCTTTATCCGACTCGTCAAGGAAACAAAACACATATTATGGAAAGAAAGGATCCAGTCGTTCATCAAAATAAGGAGTACGAAAACGGACCGCTTTCCAAACAGGAGCTGAAATCTTACGAAAACAATGGCTACCTGATGTTTGAAAAGCTTTTTAATGATGATGAAGTTTCCATCATGAAAAGTGAGCTTGAACGAACAATGAAAATGAACCAAAAGCGCGATACCGACGATGTCATTAAGGAGCCTGGCAGCAATGAAATTCGTTCCGTTTTTGAGATTCATAAGGACAGCGGTTTTTTCCAGGCACTTGCCAAAAATCACCGGATAGTCCGCGCCGCAGAGCAGCTGCTGGGAAGCCAGGTCTATATTACACAGTCCCGAATAAATTTTAAGCCAGGATTTAAAGGTAAGGAGTTCTACTGGCATTCGGACTTTGAAACTTGGCACGCAGAGGACGGCATGCCGAACATGCGCGCCCTAAGCTGCTCCATCATTTTAACGGACAACTATGAATACAACGGTCCTCTTATGCTTATACCGGGATCCCACAAATGGTACGTATCGTGCCCTGGTGAAACTCCGGATCAAAACTTTAAATCGTCCCTGCAGAAGCAGGAGACAGGCGTTCCTGATAATGAAAGTATGGAATGGCTCGTGGATCGGGCAGGCGGAAGAATTGATCGTGCTACTGGACCAGCCGGTTCCGTCCTGTTCTTTGAATGCAATACGATGCACGGTTCAGCAGGTAACATTTCACCATATCCGCGCAGCAATGTCTTCTTCGTCTTTAATTCCGTGAAGAACAAATTAACAGATCCATTCTCCGGGAAGGATCCGCGGCCGGAATTTCTTGCCAACCGTGACAATATTTCATCGATTGCTCCAAATAAAGATCGTCTCCAAAATGTTTCAAACATTACATTTGCGGGGAAAAAATAATTGGTCACCAAGAACACCTTAAAAAGGGACTGCTTTTAAGGTGTTCTTATTTTACTTGTGAAAGGATCCCTGCATATGAATATAAAACGAATTCTCCCAAAACCGCTGCGAAGAATTTTCAGCATGTCCCGGCATCAATTCTGGTATGAATTGAGGGCCAACCTCTGGTTCAGCTCCATCCTCTATGCCATAGCGGCAGTCCTGATAGCCGGAGTATCGTACTGGCTCGACTTTGTCGTAGGTCTTGCCGATACGGTGCCGATGTTTTTTCAGACGAACTATGAGCTGACTCATATTCTTGTCAGTACATTAATCGCAGGTATACTAACCTTAAATGCGTTTACCTTCAATTCCATTCTCGTGGTACTTACCAGTTTTTCCGGCCAGTTTACACCGCGGATGCTGCTCAGTTTCATCGCAGACAGAAAAACGCAGCATGTACTGGGAATTTTTAATGCCTGCTTTTTGTACAACCTTTTTATGTTTTTCACATTAAGTGAACAATTGGCTGAAATGTATGTAGTTATTCCAATTTTAACAGTAATCGTCGCCTTTCTCGCTCTTTCAAATTTCGTGTTTTTCATCAATCACGCTGTAAAATGGATGCAGGTGCCGAACCTCACTTATAATATGAAAACTGAATCGCAGTGGAGTATACTCACTACTTTATTGAAAGATCTTGAACCATACAGGACAAAAAACCCTAACACCATTGACTATAACCGACTTAAGGAATCGGACGGGATCTGTATTGTGGCAGGTCGATCCGGCTACTTACAGATTGTTGATTTTAAACGATTAGTCAAAGAAGCGGGCAAGGACAATATTATTATCCGTTTAGAACGGCGTGTCGGAGATTTCGTACTGGAGCAGACACCGCTGTTGACGATGTGGAGTCTCGATGAAGACAAGAAACTGAACGAAAGAAAATACCGGAACCTCCTGTACCTGGGCCATAAAAAAACAGAAGTACAGGATACGGCTTTCGGGGTGACTAAGTTAAAAGAAATTGCGATCAAATCTATCGGTAATGATGACCCGGAAACCGCTGCCAATGCGGTCAATCAGCTTTCGGACTTACTGCTCTCAATCGCAAAGGTGACAAAATTCACTCCATATTTGTCAGATGATAATAATGATTTACGATTAATAATCAAAGAACAATCCTTTGATTATTACCTGCATGAAGCCTACGCCCATATCAGCATGTATGCGAAGGATGACCCGGTAATTACAACAGAAATTCTTCAGGCCATGCGCCTGCTCGTCCAGTCTATCTCATCGGATAACCATTCCTGCTGCTGGGACTTTTCCAAAACTGTTGCCCGCGGCTACAAGCATGAATTTGCCTTTACTCATAATGAAGACCAGTATTACAAAAGCATCAAGGAAATTGCAGATTTTACAGGATTCACAACTGAATATCCAGACTTCGAAAAAGAACTAAAAGAATCAAGAAGCGGCAGCAGAAATAACGAATAATAAGCCGGGAGCAGTCACTGCCGGCTTTGTGTATTGTCGAATCATTCTCTTTCCTGGTATCCACCGCTGCTTTCTTTTTCCTTTGATACTAACAGTCCGTAAAAAATCACAAACATCATTCCAGCGAAGCCCAATATTTCAAGGACAACGGCGGGCATTCCTTGTAAATGGGTAACGCTTAGAAAAAATAATAGAACAAAGACAATCATCAGCAGAAATAATTTAAACATCGGCTGTCTCACCGCATCGCCTCCTTACCCAACCATTTTATGCGGCAAGGCAGGACATATGTCTGTTATTCACTGCCTGTGTATCATTCCTTCAGTTCAACATCTCCACTAGTCGTGCGAATCGTAAGTGGTATATCTCCCTCTCCTTTTGTTCCTCGTAAAGACCGCTCCTCCTGGGAAGTTAATGAGTCTAATGGAATGTCGTTTTCAATGTCCCCGCTGGACACTTCGACATCCAGTTCCAGGTCTGCGCCGCCTGTAATAATCTCCACGTCTCCAGATGTCACTTCAATGTCTATTCGGCCTGACATTTCTTCCCACTCTGCTTCAAAATCCCCTGACGTTAACACCGCTTCCATCGCACCAGAGAAAGTCAATACCTCCATATCCCCGGAAGTGGTTTCAAGGGATGCATGTTCAGCCTCTGAGTCCTGAATCATCAGATCGCCCGAAGTTAAGGAAATACTGAGTTCTTTTGCTTTCACCTCATCAACCTCTACATTACCTGAGCTCAGATCAGCAGCAAATACTCCTAAATTTAATGGACCAGCTACAGATACATCTCCAGAGCTCCCGTAAAGCGAGATCTCCTTTTGAAAATCCTCCGGTATTTTCACCGTCCACTCCCGTTTCTGAAATAAAACAAAGGAAAAATCCGGCCACCAGTGATTCCGTTTTTGTTCAATTAAAATCGTGGAGCCATTTTGACTTACCACGGGCTCATCCTCAGAGGAATTCGATAGGGAAACGACTTCCACTGTATCCTTGTTATGCGTTTCTATATTGATATCCGCCGAAGAGAAGTTTACCTCAATTCTGTCTGTATTCCCCAGCTCAGATTCCGTAACAGCCTGGCCCGCTCCGTCCTGAGGAGCCGGCTTCCATTCAATGACAGTAGAAAATAAAGTCCCCGCAATAATAAGTAAGCCAACGAGAATTAAAAAAACTCCAGCTAATTTTTTCATTCAGTTCTCCTTTTCCGCTGCGTTCTCATGAAATATTGGCTTTCTTAGACAGCCAGCCTTTCCAGATCAAATAAGCAGTTACCGCAATAGCTGCTATTGTCAGTAAAAATGGAAGCCAGCCGGCAAGAATAAACGCTCCAAATATGATTAACGCGAGACCTCCAAGGTGCATTGCCCCTGACTCTTTCGTGCGAATTAATTTAACCCCTCCATAAAAAGAGGCAACAGCGGCTGCAAGTGCAAGCAGTCCGAAGATTTCGTCTCCTAAGAATATGACCAAAACAGCCGCAAGTATGACCAAGGCCAATATCTTATTTCTTTTCCCATCAAGCATCATATTTCCTCCTCGATCTTTCTTTTTTCTTATTATTTTTATTTTACCTTGAAGAACCTTTAGAAGACGACAGAGCCAAGAATGATTTTCTCTCCGTCTTCAGGCGGATGAAGGATATGTATTTGATTGCTTTCGCTGTTCCTAGTATTATCTATTAATAGATAGTGAAATAGTTTGAATGGAGAAGAGAGGATGAATAGTATGGAAGATAAAGATTTGCGCATACGCAGCAAAGTGATCAGCGAGGGCGTGAACCGCGTGCCTAACCGGTCCATGCTCCGTGCCGTTGGATTTGAAGACGAAGATTTTAAGAAACCAATGGTAGGGATTGCGAGCACGTGGAGTGAAGTGACGCCTTGTAACGTACATATTGACGGCCTTGCCCGTGAAGCAAAAACCGGCGCTGCCAGCAACGGAGGAGCTCCACTTATATTTAACACTATTACTGTTTCCGATGGTATTGCAATGGGACATGAAGGAATGAATTATTCCCTGCCGAGCCGGGAAGTTATCGCTGATTCTATCGAGACTGTCACCGGGGCTGAACGTCTCGACGGCCTGGTTGCCATCGGCGGCTGCGATAAGACAACTCCGGCATGCATGATGGCTATCGGCCGCTTGAATCTTCCTTCAGTCTATGTTTACGGCGGTACAATTCAACCCGGAAAACTTAATGGGAAAGATATCGACATCGTTTCTTCCTTTGAAGCAGTCGGGCAGTACCAGGAAGGCCAGATCAATGATGAAGAGTTATATCAAGTGGAATGCCACGCCTGTCCGGGAGCCGGTGCGTGCGGAGGCATGTACACAGCAAACACGATGGCAGCTGCTGTCGAAGCACTTGGAATGAGCATTCCAGGCTCTTCCTCTACTCCTGCCATTAATAAATATAAAGAGACTGAATGCCAGCAGGCCGGCGAGATGGTTGTCGAGCTGCTGAAACAAGACATTTATCCGCGTGACATTATGACGAAGAAAGCATTTGAAAATGCGATTACTGTGGTTATGGCCCTTGGCGGCTCCACTAATGCTTTCCTGCATTTAACAGCTATCGCTCATTCTGCCGGAGTCGATCTCAGCTATGAGGATTTTGAGGTCATCCGGGAAAAGGTCCCTCACATTGCTGATCTGAAGCCGAGCGGTAAATATGTAATGCAGGACCTTTATGAAATCGGAGGCGTTCCTGCAGTCATGAAAGAACTGCTTGCAGGGGGCCTCCTGCACGGCGACTGCCTTACCGTTACAGGCAGAACACTCGCAGAAAATCTTGCCGAGGCACCGGCACTAAAAGAAGGTCAGGTTATCATCCGCCCTCTTGCAGAGCCGCTGAAGCCGACCGGTCCGCTTGTGGTACTGCGCGGCAACCTTGCTCCTGAGGGCGCAGTTGCCAAAATGTCCGGTCAGAAAATCAGCCGCTTTGAAGGTCCGGCCCGCGTATATGACAGTGAAGAAGCAGCTACAATAGCGATCGGCAACAATGAAATCAAAGAAGGTGACGTTCTCGTTCTCCGTAACGTCGGACCGAAAGGCGGACCGGGAATGCCGGAAATGCTTTCGATTACTGCGATGATCGTCGGGAAAGGCCTCGGCGGTAAAGTGGCACTTATGACCGATGGACGTTTCTCCGGCGGCTCACACGGCTTCGTTATCGGCCATGTGGCACCAGAAGCCGCAGCAGGAGGACCGATCGGTATTCTGCAGGAAGGTGACACAGTCGTTATCGACAGTGAAACACAAGAAATCAACATGCAGGTGAGCACGGAAGAGTTGGCCGAGCGCGCAAGAAATTGGACGGCACCAGAGCCTCGCTATAAAACCGGAATCCTAGCCAAATATGCCAAGCTCGTTTCCTCCAGCGCCCAGGGTGCTGTCACCGATAAAAATTTATAGTATCTGCTTAAGCTCAGCCAGTGAGGCTGAGCTTTTTTTATGACATGTATTCGAAAGCTTTCTACAGCATATTCGACGGAAAAAGCAAATGCTGAAGATGATGACAGGAGGTTCCCTGCTCACAAGGCAGCTGAAACGCTTGTGATTGAAAGCGGACATCATCGGTGGAAAAAGCCACGGAAGCAGGGAAAAGTGTAAGCAACACTGGAAACCAAAAAGTTCGGCGGGAAAGCGAGCTGGGAATGGTGGATACGCCGTTCCCAAAAGTGAAAACACTTGCAGTAGCGGTGGAAACCAGTTACGCCAAAGGGGAAATCCCCTGAGGAGTTGCGAAACGCTGTCTGCGGAAAGGATCGGCCAGAAGCACAGCTGATCCACAATTTTTTCCACCGTTTGCGCTGTTATTCACCATAAGGTGATTGATTTCACAGCTTACCTCTGTCTTTCCACTCCTTCGTTAATCGAATCCCCATTTGCAATTGAGCTTTCCGCTGATACCTACAACATTTCCACCGAAAAAATCCTTTATCAACAAAAAAAGACTGCTCCACACATTGGAACAGCCTCCTCTACTTACATTAAGCTTTTTCTACGACGTACGCTTTCTTTTCACGGAAATATTTCTCGCCGTCATCTGACGAATGCTCAAAAAAGCCTTCAAATTCATGGACGACTTTATATTGTCGATCAGGATCAGTAAACAGCTGATTGGCATTCGTAGAAAGCAAAGCGACATCGGTTGTCGTAACAAAGCTGTCTAACTCCTGCGCTGTATAATTTTCTCCGGGCTTCAGTGTATTTAATCTCAATCTTGCCATTTTATCAAGCCTCCTGTGATTGCGTTTCCCGGTGCTGAATCTAACTAAACCGGTTATGAAAATATATCGCTGATCTTTTGAATGTCTGTCTGTGTAAGCTCTACGTTCAGCGTGTTTAGATTATCGATAACCTGATCCTTCCGCTTGGCCCCTGGAATAATCGTATCAATGGCATCATGCGTTAAATACCAGGCAAGTACGACATGAGCGGTATCGGCATTCTTATCTGCTGCAATATCCTTGACCTGTTCCACTTTTTTAAGGTTGTGGTAAAAATTTTCCCCTTGAAAAAGCGGACTGCCGCTGCGGATATCATCTTCAGCAAATGTTGTATCCCGGTTATATTTTCCTGCGAGTAATCCGGAAGCAAGAGGAAAATATGGAACAAATGAGATCCCGTTTTCCTGGACATACGGGAGTAATTCCTTTTCTGCTTCACGTTTGAACAAGTTATATTCTGATTGGATAACACCGACATAACCGTCTTTATTGGCCTGTTTGAGCTGTTCCAGGGAAAAATTGGATACGCCGATGGAACGGATTTTTCCTTCGTCCTTTAGTTCTTTCAGTGCTCCAACCGCTTCATCCTTCGGAGTGTCTTCATCCGGAAAATGAATATAATACAAATCGATATAATCTGTCTGCAGCCGCTTCAAGCTGTTTTCCACCTGCTGCTTCAAGAACATGGGAGAATTATTAATTACAACCTCATTGCCTTTGAATTCATGAGCCCCCTTTGTCGCAATAACCACACTGCTGCGGTCGTACTCTTTTACAACCGCTCCGGTCAACTCCTCTGAATGCTCTGGTCCGTAAATAAATGCTGTATCCAGAAAATCCATTCCGTTCTCTATCGCTGTGCGGACTACATTTTTTCCTTTTTCTTCATCAAGGTCCGGATAAATGTTATGCCCTCCGACCGCATTTGTCCCAAGTCCGATTGGGTTCACTTCAATGCCTGTCCGGCCAATTGTAGTTCGTGTATTCATTAGTAAATCTCCCTTCCGTTTCATGCTGATATTTTCCACTTATTCCTATACCACTTACATGAACTGTAAAACATGGGCAGCCCAACAAATAATTAAGTGTCCCTAAACAAAAAAAGCCGGGGCTGCGGCCGGCCCCGGGTTAAGTCATTATTTAGTCAGAGACTTTTGCATTCTTTGAAATTTCATGTAGAAATTGCATGTTTTTTTTCTGTAAAAGGTCCACTTTATTTATTAACTCTTCCCAGTTCACAAGGTCTTCCCCCTCTTCTGCCAGAGGTTCATCTTTATGCTTCATCAAATATAAGTAAAGCAAAAGCATCGCATCATTTGGCGGAGCAATATTAATGGTCGTTCCACCTCCCTGGCCGAGGTATGAAGAAGGCTGGTTCATCTCTTCCTCTAATTTTTTTATAACCATTTTTTTTATTAACTCTTCCAGATCTTTATTTTCACTGTTCATCCCCACACCTCGCTTACGCATTGATAATAATAGAGTTCAAGGCAGGCTGGCCATCGTTATTTCCATCGGAGTAAACAAACCCATCCATGGTAAAAGACGTCTCTGCAGAAAATTTAACCTGAAAGTTTTCAAATAATATTTGCTGATTTGGCAATATTTTTTTTTGATCAATAGGCTTTAGGCAATATTGTGTGTGCGAGTCAAGGTGCTCAAGCTCAAGCCTTTCCCACGTGAATTTATAAGCCTGATTTGATTGATTAGGTCTTAAATACTTTCCAGAGAAATCAAAAGAGCTGTCCGAATCGATTTTCAATAAAATGATGGGAGCATAGCTGGAGTCAGCTGACAGATTTTTTACATGAAAATTACCAATAATAACTAAGTCTGAAGCGGGGTCTTCCTCTACTAGAAGAAGTGAATAATTAAAGTAGCAGATGAGATTTTTTGAGGGTGGCGAGTCGGTGCGGAGGCCTGTAATTAATTCTTTTACTTTACGATGAGTTTGGTCCATATCTCTTTCTAGCTGGGAGAGTTTTTTTGAAAAATCCTGAAAAGTCTTCCTTCCCATTTCAAACACCTTCTTTACATGAATAAAGAGGGGATGAGTATCCCCTTTTATTCTATGCAAGTAAATTAACAATAATTATCAGCTATCGTCATGGTCAGGGCACCAGTCATCGTCATGGCCAGGGAACAGCGCAGGACATTGCGGTGGAATGGCAGGAGAAGGGCATTGATCAACAAGAATATCTCTTGGCTGGCAGAAATCTGCTTTTAGTTCAAGGGTAACATCCGCCACTGTTTGAACACTTTGACAAAGGCTTAACACAATGTCCACACTTGCAAGTACTCCATTTGTACAATTCACTCGTACGCTGCATTCAACATCTGTTAATCTTACAAGCAATCTTGTTCCATCCGGAGCACACAGAAAAATGGACTCAGGAATTTCAATTTCGATTGGAGCAGACTGTTCAACAAATGGTGTGGTGCCGTCGAGGCCACTAAATTCAACTACGACGGTCAACGTCTTTAAGAATGTAACTTTTTGAAGCTTGACTTTTGAACGATCGATTGCAAACTTTCTGCTTTGGCGCTCCCCGATTTCACTGACTGGGATTTCTGCGTTTTCTGGCAGTGGGTCTCCAGTAATCGGGTCAATCAGGAAACAATCAGCGGATAAATTACTAACTGCCGGTCCACAGGGATCAACAGCCAGCGGCCCGATGTCCTCAGCGGAAACATTTTGACTGACATCCGCCTGTAGGATAACCCAGTCGTACACTTTCTCTGCATTTATACATAAAAGCTCTGGGCCAACGGGTTTGCGGTGGTGGTGGTTTTCCATAAAGAATCTACTCCTTCGTGAATTAATTTCTTCCGTATCATGCTATGTCTCCCATTAACTCTGTGTTACTGGTTACATAACTTTTGGGCTTAGTTTCACAACACTTATTCATTGCAGGTTAAAGCCTGCCCACTCATTTTTTGTCACAGTTGGGCATTTGTACGCATATTATATTCTATAACCAATAAGAACGTGAGGGTGATTGTTATGAAGCAAGGAGGTCATAAAGAATTCGTCTCCATTTTTTCGAGTCAGCTTCAACAAATATTAAATGAAAAGGATCAAAAAATTGGAGAAAATCCAATAAACCAGCTTCAACAAGAGCTTTCTTATGTAAAGAAGGAATACGAATACAATCAAAATGTCCTTAATAAGGTAAATGAATCTTTTCAAAAAACTCTTTCTGAAAAGAAAAATATACAGCAAAGCCTGGGTGAAAAGATGAATGAAATAAATGAACTTGGCAAATTAATTAGATCTCAGAGGCAGACTACGTCTGATCTTGAATCTTCATTAACCGACTGCTATAACAAAATTCACGAACTGGAGCACCGTTTATCAGAAGAAAAAGGAAAAGTAGAGCTTTTTCAAGGCTTATATGAGAAGCTTCTGGCAGGAAACATCTCCCTTCATACTAAATTAGATCACCTAAAAGATATGTTCGAAAAAAATATTTCCCTTCAGCATGTTCTTCTATTAAATGAAGAAAATTTAAGCCAAAAAGATAAACCATTTAATCAAGTTATTCATACCCTATCCATTAAAGGAGAAAAGCAAGAGCCTAAAACAATTGAAATGGCTCCAGAATCCGGAGAGGAGAGTACGGATAATATGTTTTACGAAAGTGAAGACTCATTTCCAAACAACAACGGAAATTTTTCAGCTTCAAGCACCGGGGGAAATTCACAGATGAATCATGAAAAGGATGTACAGTCTAAAAAAATAGATGCTCTGCAGCAAGAAATAGCTGAAATGAAACAATTGTTGAAAAATAATGCAGCAAACAACTCGCCCCATCAGCAAAGCGAGCCAAAACAAGTAACCTTTCGGGACATTCAAAAAGCGAGATCGGTTCATTCACTGCCAACAAAAAATAATTCAGCACAGCCAAAGGCTTCAAGATCGGAAAAGGCATATGTGCAGCGTGCGAAAACCTTCACACGCGAAAAAAAAAATGAATCCGTTGGAAAACGAGACTACGTAAAAAGTCAGGTAAAGAAAAAAAAAGCGGTCCCGGCATCTGACTATGACTATCGGGACCGCACTTATTATGAGGCACGTCACGATAATCCAATGGAAAAATCAACTTCCAGTGAATCCAAAATAAATGACTCGGTTTTATCTACTTCAAAAGAAGCAGCAGATGTGGCAGCGGAACAGTCATCGGAAATTACTTGGGACACTAATAACATGGAAGTATTGGCTGAAAAAACGTCAGAAATGGGAAAGACAGGACATCGGTCAGAAACAGCCTCTGAAAATTCAGTGTCTGATGTACCGGCATCTGAGGCCCATGTGGAAGCGTCCGAAACAGCTGCCGAACCAGGTAAAGAAATACATTTGGCTGATAATACTGTTGAGAAACCGACTCCAGCTTCCTCATCCATTGACAATAAGTTGAACGCTTCCGAAACTCAGGCTGCCAAACCTCAGACTCAAGAGGTAGACAACGAAGTGGTTGAGAATGCGATGCCTGCTTCCCAGCAGCAAGCAGCCGAACGTCAAACCGAAGCACCGGCTGAAAACAAGAATAGGAACTTACCTGCTATAGAGGCTGAGAAGAAGCACCAGCAAAGCCCAATTTCTGCTTCTTCAAATTCCTATTACTATGCAGGTGGAAAAGAATCAAACACCTCCTACAAGGCTGAGCCTTCCGAAAAAAAATCTGACGAAAATCCAGATTATACTATGGAGGATGTCAGTGGAAGCGTAAGCAAGGAAAATCAAAATAAAACAATCTTACAAATATTATGGGAAAAAATATATAGCACCACCTATTAAGAAAAATCCAGCAGAAGAAAAACTTGGCGACCAGCCAAGTTTTTCTTCTTATAGTCTTGAAACCACAGTGGAAATCCACTTTCGTTTTTCGCGGTTTGGTGAAATAGTTGGATTGTACAAATATTTGCTGAATCAGTTTGCTTCATCCATTAAATCTTGAGTATGGCAATTATACTTAGATTGAAGAACAGAAGGCGGCGACTCCCTCCGGAAAGGTTGATATACCAGTAGGTTAGAAGGTGATAATATCTCTAAAAAAATATTTTGTTGTCAAAGAACAACAGAAAGCTTTGCAGAAGTAAAAAAATGGTAAATACGGTGAAGCGTTGCGGTCGCTCCGGAGGGATCAGCGAAGTCTGAAAATCCATTCTGCCGAAGCTTCGCTGAGACAGAATTAGTTGAAGACAAGCCCCTCGGAAAGCGGCCGCCTGCAGAGATGAAATCAACTAAATCTATACTTATTTAATTAATAAAAAAGCTAAGACTTTCGCTATTGACTTAGCGAAATGCCTTAGCCTATCTTGTTTAAAGTCTCCACATTATTATATTTTTTGCAAGCATATCTTCAGAAATAATGCCTTTCAAATCCATACAGATACTTTTCTGCTTTTTGAAAAGACTTCGAAAGGTATCCTGATTCATTTGGATAAATTCATTATGAGGTACTGCAAAAATGACCACGTCTGCTTCTTTTAATTCATTAATTTTCCGAAGTGTGGTCTGTCCCTCATCCTGAAATTGCTCATTAGTAATGTGAGGATCACAAACTTGTATTTGGAAAGGATGAGATTGGAGGAACTTTACTATTTCTAACGCCTTCGAGTTTCGCATATCAGAAATATTTTCTTTAAAAGTGATGCCAAGCATCGTTATTGTTATTTCACTTTCCGTTAATTGGTGATCGTATATTAATTTCAATAAACTATTTCCAATATATTCGGGCATTCCATCATTAAGTTCCCTGGCTGCAGCTAAAAATCTCGGTTGGTATCCTTCCACTTTGGATTTATGGATCAAATAATACGGATCCACTCCAATGCAATGTCCTCCCACCAATCCAGGAGTAAAAGGGAGAAAATTCCATTTTGTGCCGGCGGCTTTTAACACTTCATACGTGTCAATGTTCAGCTTATGAAAAATCTGGGAGAGCTCATTCATGAATGCAATATTTATATCTCGCTGCGTGTTTTCAATAATCTTCGATGCTTCCGCTACTTTTATGGAAGAAACCTTGTGTACTTTTGCAGTTAACACCTTTTGGTACAATCCATATATTTTTTCTAAAGCTTCGATATTTGTTGCGGATGCTACTTTTTCGATGTTTTCAAATACATGCTCTTTGTCTCCTGGATTGATCCTTTCCGGAGAATACCCCACATGAAAATCCACTCCTTCTTTCATGGAAGAATATGCTTCTAATACTGGGATACATACTTCCTCCGTTGTACCAGGATAAACCGTGGATTCAAATATCACGATAGTGCCTGCAGATAAATTTCTCCCAATGGTGGCAGAAGCTCTCTCAAGCAGCTTTAGATCCGGTTCTTTTCCATCATTAATTGGGGTAGGAACCGCAACCACAATAAAGTCACAGTCACGAAGTTTTGCTTCTTCATTCGTAAATTGAATGCACGAATTTTTCAGCTCATCCTTAGTCATTTCTCCTGTATGATCTACATGCATTTTAAGACTGTCTATTCTTTGTTTATTAATATCGAAACCTATCACTTTATACTTCCCCGCAAATCCAACGGCCGCCGGCAGGCCCACATATCCAAGACCAACTACGCCCACTACTGTCTGCTTATTATCCAATGACTCGTCATTAATATTTTTTGGAGATGTTAAATGGTTTCTAATTTTTTCACCTATATTACTGATTACATCCTCCACTTTCCTCCTGACGTTTCTATCCTTCGAACGAACGACCGGATTCTGAACCTCCACTACCTCCATCCGCATTTCCTTCCATCTGCGAATGGCATCAGCTAAATGATGACTTTGGCCGGCATTCCCTTGTATGATTGCTATCCGTTTTACGTCCATTCCGGATTCTAAGAGAAAGGTGATAAATTGTTCATTGATATCGGTGGAATCGCCCTTTTGAAATAAAACGACAAATGAAATTTCGGTTCCTTCCCAATGCTTAATCCCCTTTTCATTACTTTGGCTCAAGTAACAAAATTGTTCACTTTCCTCCAGGATTAACTTTCTTGCTTGTTTTAACATATCTTTATTTCTTGTATTGGATTGCTTCTCTTCAATACCTATAACAAAAAAGCCCATCTTTAAGAGAAGCAGACTTAAATGAAATCCATCTAATTCCAGACAATTTGTCACTAGAATCGTTTCCTTTTGAGATAGCATATATATTTTCCTTTCATTCAGCCTGATTATTCTTGATATATGCTCTTTAAAAAGGTGAAGTTACAGGCTTAAATGAAAAAAGGCTTTCTACCCTATTAAAATGAATTCTATCCAATTGTTTCTTCAAACAAGGTTAATGCCGTGCCTTTTCCACCCACCTGACAATAAATTAACAAAGAATGATACTGCTAATTAATTTATGGCAAGGGGTGAGGGAATGCTTCCTTTACTAAACGTTAAGAAACAATTCGACTTTATTCATGATGAATTGATGGAAAAAATCAACTCCGTCTTACAAAGCGGGCAATATATTTTAGGTCCTAATGTAGAAGAACTTGAAAGAAATATCGCTGATCGGATAGGCACTGCTGATGCGATAGCTGTCGCAAACGGTACGGACGCATTAGTACTGACTTTAAAAGCTTACGGAATTGGAGAAGGAGATGAAGTGATTACGACTCCTTTTACTTTTTTCGCGACCGCTGAAGCGATTACCCAGGTCGGAGCCACTCCGGTGTTTGCAGATATAGAACGGAAGACCTTTAATTTGGATCCTGGAAAGCTGGAAGACAAAATTTCCTCCGCCACAAAAGCTATATTGCCGGTTCATTTATTTGGGCAGCCAGCCAGAATGGATGAAATTACTGCGATTGCTTCTAAACATGGCTTGATTGTTATTGAAGACGCCTGCCAGGCTTTTGGAGCACAATATAACGGCAGGATGGCCGGCAATTTAGGGGACGCAGCTTGTTTTTCTTTTTTTCCAACCAAAAATCTAGGCACTGCAGGAGATGGAGGGATTGTTACCACGTCCGATCCGGTTATTGCAGGAAAAATAAGATCTTTAAGGGCACATGGAAGCAGTAAAAAATATTTTCATGATGAAATTGGCTTTAACAGTAGACTGGATGAAATACATGCAGCAATATTGTTAACCAGCTTGAAACACATTGATGAGTGGAATAATAACAGAATTACCATTGCAGATAGGTACAAGGAAAAGCTGAAAAATACGACCAACATTCAATGTCCAGAAAAAAATATAAACACCAAACATGTTTATCATTTATTTTGTGTAGAATCCCCCTGCAGAGATGAGATGGTTAAGTATTTAATGGAGAAAAAAATTCAGACAGGAATTTACTACCCTTGCTGTGTTCATCTGCAGGCCGCATATAAATACCTTAATTTCCAAGAAGGTGACTTCCCTGTTGCCGAAGCTCTGTCCAAACGATTATTTGCCATTCCTCTTCACCCTTTTCTAAGTACAAAGGAACAGGATTTAGTTATCGCTGCTTTACAAAGCTTTGAGGTGAAGAAAAAATGATTCGTATTGGATTAATTGGCTGCGGCTATATATCTAATAAACATTTAGACACCATCAGTACTTTTCCAGAATTGTCACTTCAGGGAGTGAGTGACCTGCAATCCGGCAGGATGGAAGATGCCATCCAGTACTACAAGCAAAAAACAGGATCGAACACAAATATTAAAATGTTCAGCAATTATAACAATCTGCTGAAGCAGCCGGACATAGATGTAGTCGTTATTTCGGTGATATCCGGGCTGCACGCCATAATCGCAAAGCAGGCATTAACTGCGGGAAAACACATCATCCTGGAAAAACCACTCGCACTTTCAATGAAAGACACCGATGAAATCATAAAGTTGTCCGATATTCACGATAAACAGGTGCTTGTCTGTCATCAACTTCGCTATCACCCCCTCATGCAAAAAATTAAACAGCTGTTGGAAGATGGCAGCCTTGGAAAGCCATATTTTGGGACGGCAGCCATCAGAATTAACAGAACACCAGAATATTATACTTCCGCCGGCTGGAGAGGGAGCTGGGAGCAGGATGGAGGAATGCTTATAAACCAGGGCATTCACCTGATTGATCTGCTGATATGGTTGATGGGAGATATTGAAACCGTCTATGGAGATGTGATGAATACTTCCGATGTAAAAGAAACCGAAGACATTGCAGCCGCCATGCTGTCGTTTAAAAACAAAGCAAAAGGAGTGATCGAAGCAAATACGATCACTCAGCCAAAAAACATCGGTTATTCTATGGCACTCTTTTGTGAAAAAGGCACCATCTGTTTAGGACCTGGGATTACATCTGTGGAGCACTGTTATATTTCTGGAATGGGTGAAACAGCTGAAGAACTGGTGAATGGCGAGTTGAAAGGAAATGAACATTATTTAATGTATCAAAATTTTCTCGCAGCTATTACTAAAAAAGAAAATCTTCTTATGAACGCCCGTGAAGGGAAGAGAGCTTTGGAAGCAATATTTGCTATTTATCAATCAAGCACGAGTAAAAATGTAATCACCCTGCCGGTTACTAACTTTTCAACAGGTGATATGGCCGGGAAAAATTAAACACTTTCTGTAAGGGGCAGTGATATGATTGATCCAACTGTAAAGATCGGTAAGAATTTGAAAATCGGCAGCAATGTCGTTATTGAAGATAGTGTGACCATTGGTAACGATGTGGTTATCGGCCACAATGTAGTTATTAAAAAGGATACTTTTATAGGAAATAATGTTTCCATCTCAGATGCAACAACGATAGGGAAATATCCATCCTCCAATAATAAGATGGCCAGAAAACCTTCTCTATCACTCCAGCCTCTTGTCATCGGCGATCATGTTACAATCGGAAGCAATTCTGTTTTATATCGGGATACAATTATCTGCAGCGGTGTATTTATCGGTGATTTGGCGAGCGTAAGAGAAAAAGTAATGATTGGAAAGGAAAGTATTATTGGACGAAACGCAATCGTCGAAAATAACACAATGATCGGCGAACGCGTTACAATCCAGACTTCTTCTTATGTGACCGCTGATATGATTATCGAGGATGATGTATTTATTGGGCCGTGCTTTTCCTCCTCCAACGACAAATACATGGGAAAAGGTAATTATACGCACCAGGGACCGGTTCTTAAAAAAGGCTGTAAAATTGGAAATAACGCTACCTTACTTCCTGGGATAATCATTGGAGAGAAAGCGATTGTCGGTGCCGGCGCCGTAGTAACAAAGGACGTTTCAGAAAACTCCATTGTGGTAGGAAATCCGTCCAAGTCAATAAATGCATAATTGTAAAAACCAATCGGTGCTGAACCGATTGGTTTTTATTAGGAGAGTGATTGATAAATTTCCAGCATCTGCTGACTGTTTTTATGCATATCATGATGAGTTTCTGCGTATTGTCTGCTTTTCATTCCTAAAGAGCTCAGCATATCACGGTTATTTAATAGCTCTTTCAGCTTTTCCTCAATCGTATCGGGATTGGCCGATATGATCGGAAGATCAGCTGGATAATGGTTTTTCATGTAATCACTTATCCAGCATACCACTGGTTTTCCCATCGCCATTGTTTCTACAGCGAGAAGGCCATAGCTTCCAATGTGAAGCTGGTCAATTACAATATCTGCCGTTTGGTACATTTTTTTAGCTTCTTGATGAGATTTCCCCTGTATCAATTGAAAGTCAATATCATAGGATTTCTGCAGATTGTTTATCGCTTTTAAAACATAAGTGGTTCCTTTCACTTCCGGGGATGTCGGAGCATGCACGATTTTAATTTTAGGGTTTTCCGCCTGTATTACCGGCTTATAATTGTCAAGATCCACCATTAAAGGGACAATAAACACTTTCTTATAATACTCTTTTACATATTGATAAACTTCTTGATCAGCCACAATACAACAGGGAATATATTGGGATAAGAACTGCAGCTTCCGCTTGATCATAGCTTCGTTCGTTGTTTTTGCTTTCGCGAATGGATTTACTTTTAATGCCTTTGAAAGTATCCGGACGTCGCTTCCCCAATGATGCATCAGCATTGTTTTTTTACACGCTTTTAACATCTGCAGATCAGAATTATTTTGAGTGAAGCTCGTGCCGAAATGAAAATGAAAAATATCAATATGCTTCATAAATTCCTTGCTTACTTTTAATAAGTCGCTAGGCAGCTCCTGCTTGTTTTTCTCTTTGGAAAGATCCCAAAGATAATCCGATTGATAACCAAGATAAAACGCATAATATGTCAACGTTTCACACACATACCCTTTATGAGTTAATCCTTTTGAGATAGTATTCATTTGATTTGCTATTTCCATCGTGCCATGTAATATTTTTGGTCCTTTATTTTCACTGTAAATTGATGGAGCATATAAGTCGTTTGAAACGTCCCCTGGTATGGTTTTTACTTTTTCCCCGTATCTCAACGCCTCTTTTTCTCTTCCTAAAGACCGGGATAACAAAACCATCATTTGCAATAAAATAATATTTTCCGAGTGCTTATTTAATCCTCTCCATACCCACAGCCATGCATTCTTGATATTCCCTTTCTGCTTCAGTTCTTCTAAAGCTTGTTGAGCATAAAATACTGCCTCATTCTCTTCTTTTGAATCTATTAAATTACTTTCATTAATAATGGTTGAAACCTTGGCTGTTACTTCTTTCACTGCCACTGCCCTCCCCCAGTTTTGGTACCTAGTAAAAAAAAGAGTCATAGCGACTCTTTATTTAATAGAAGAACTTATTTTCCGTACCTGATTTTTCTTGCTAAAGTAGACAACTCACGGATTTTTGCCTTTCTGGATCTGTTTTTTGGTGCCTTAACATATTCAGAAGCGACTTTGGTGATCCCAGTTGGTTTCACTAACCTGGATTCACGCTTCGTCCCGATTCCTTCACAGGCGCATTTTCCTCTTTTTACAAACTTTGGTTTATTTTCAGAGCTTTCCATATGAATCACCTCTCTTTATTCTTTTTATTTTATGTACTTAGAGTAAGAAGGTGCAGATAGGTGCCTCATTTGCTTTGCTTTTTACAATAAATTCAAAGGGCTGCACGCTTCCATAGCAATAAATGGTTGTTCATGCATTTATTCATAATAGGTTTAAGAATAGATTCCTTCACTAAACAAGCTGATCTTTATAGACATAGAATAACGAGAGTAGAGTTTCACTTTAGTACCACTTTATTGAAAAGATTATAGATTTTCGTGGAAGAATTATTTTTTTCTCTTCTACTATCATTATGGAAGGATGTGAAACTAGTTGGCTATTGAAAATAGAATAATCAATGGCGAATTTGAAACAGGGGTGCTGGCGCCATGGAACGGCTTTAATGCCTCTGTTGTTTCTACAGCAAGTCATTCAGGAAATTTTAGTGCTTTGTTATCGGCACCCTCAAACGTAGCTTTATTGACCCAGACCTTTACTGTAGATGAAGGAGAAAATTTCGAATTTATTGCCTCGTTTTCTAAAGTAAACAACAACCCAAGTCCGCAGATTTTAATCATTGTAGAATACTATGATGCTTTATTTAACCCTTTAGGTTTTGGCCTCAATATGAACATTGCGGCGAATAGACTGCCAGCCAGCGTAAACTGGCTCGAAATTTATCAAACGACGAGTGCTGCTCCAGCTGGTACAGCCTTTGGGGCTTTGCTTATCCAAAAACTTCCCCTTGCAGGAAGTTCTCCCATACTGGTTGATGATGTTGCATTATTAACCGTAGATTCTTCAGGGACTACCGGCGCAACCGGAGCAACGGGTCCTACTGGTGTCACTGGTCCAACCGGAGCAACAGGCGCAACAGGAGCGACGGGACCTACTGGTGCCACTGGTCCAACTGGAGCAACAAGCGCCACAGGAGCGACGGGATCTACTGGTGCCACTGGTCCAGCTGGAGTAACAGGCGCAACCGGAGCAACGGGTCCTACTGGTGCCACTGGAGCCACTGGTGCCACTGGCGTTACGGGCGCTACCGGCGCCACTGGTGCTACCGGTGCCACCGGTGTAACTGGAGCCACCGGCGCGACTGGGCCTACTGGCGCCACGGGTGTTACTGGTGCCACGGGCGTCACTGGTGCCACTGGCGCGACTGGGCCTACTGGCGCAACGGGTGTTACTGGTGCCACGGGCGTCACTGGTGCCACTGGCGCGACTGGGCCTACGGGCGCCACCGGCGTTACAGGGGCCACCGGTGCTACTGGAGCCACTGGTGCCACTGGCGTTACGGGGGCCACCGGTGCCACTGGTGCCACTGGTGCCACTGGCGTTACGGGCGCCACGGGCGCTACCGGCCCTACGGGCGCCACCGGCGTTACAGGGGCCACCGGTGCTACTGGAGCCACCGGGCCTACTGGGCCTACGGGCGTAACTGGAGCCACAGGTGTCACTGGAGCCACCGGCGCCACAGGAGCAACAGGAACCACCGGGACTACTGGCGCCACAGGCGTTACAGGGGCCACGGGAGTTACAGGTGCCACCGGCGCTACCGGCGCCACCGGCGTTACAGGGGCCACCGGTGCCACTGGTGCCACTGGCGTAACTGGTGCCACTGGTGCCACTGGTGCGACCGGGGCCACCGGTCCGACTGGGCCTACCGGCGCTACGGGTGCCACCGGCCCTACAGGTGCCACTGGCGCGACTGGTGCCACTGGCGTCACTGGTGCCACTGGCGTCACTGGTGCCACGGGCGCTACCGGCGCGACTGGGCCTACGGGCGCCACAGGAGCCACAGGGGCCACCGGGACTACTGGCGCCACAGGCGTTACTGGTGCCACCGGACCTACGGGTGCCACCGGCGCTACCGGGGCCACGGGCGCTACCGGCGCCACAGGAGCAACAGGTGCCACCGGCGCTACTGGTGCCACCGGAGCAACAGGTGCCACTGGCGTTACGGGCGCTACCGGCGCCACTGGCGCTACCGGCGCCACGGGTGTTACCGGCGCCACGGGCGTCACTGGTGCCACAGGCGCGACTGGCCCTACTGGCGCCACGGGTGTTACTGGCGTCACAGGGGCCACGGGCGCTACCGGCGCCACAGGAGCAACAGGTGCCACCGGCGCTACCGGGGCCACGGGCGCTACCGGCGCCACAGGAGCAACAGGTGCCACAGGCGCGACTGGTGCCACCGGAGCAACAGGTGCCACTGGCGTCACTGGTGCCACGGGCGCTACCGGCGCGACTGGGCCTACGGGCGCCACAGGAGCCACAGGTGCCACCGGCGCGACTGGGACTACTGGCGCCACAGGCGTTACTGGTGCCACCGGCCCTACAGGGGCCACTGGGGTCACTGGAGCCACAGGTACTACGGGTGCCACTGGTGCCACGGGCGCTACCGGCGCGACTGGCGCGACTGGATCCACCGGCCCTACAGGTGCCACTGGCACTACAGGGCCTACTGGAGCCACCGGCCCTACTGGGCCTACTGGAGCCACCGGCGCGACTGGTGCCACTGGTGCTACGGGTGCTACGGGTGCCACCGGAGCAACAGGTGTCACCGGGCCTACGGGCGCTACCGGCGCCACCGGGCCTACGGGCGCCACGGGCGTCACAGGTGCCACCGGGCCTACTGGGGCCACAGGAGCAACAGGGGCCACCGGGCCTACGGGCGTCACAGGTGCCACCGGGCCTACTGGGCCTACTGGCGTAACTGGAGCCACAGGCGCTACCGGCCCTACTGGAGCCACAGGCGCTACCGGCCCTACTGGGGCCACGGGCGCTACTGGGGCCACAGGAGCAACAGGGGCCACCGGGCCTACGGGCGTCACAGGTGCCACCGGGCCTACTGGGCCTACTGGCGTAACTGGAGCCACAGGCGCTACCGGCCCGACGGGCGCCACGGGAGTTACAGGGGCCACGGGCGCTACCGGCGCCACAGGTGCCACCGGCGCTACAGGTGCCACTGGCGTTACTGGACCTACCGGCGCTACTGGGGCCACGGGGCCTACTGGCGCTACAGGTGCCACCGGCGCGACTGGACCAGGATCAGTTATATTTACGAATCAAAACGATGCTACACTTGCTGTTTTTCCTCCTCTCAATACAGAAGTAGTTTCTAACAGCATCGCTATTACCGCTGTTTCTGGTGACATCATGAAAATCGACTATGCTTCTGGAGTGGAATTCGTAAACACAGCCAATTTTAGTGTGACTTACACGTTTAGAATATACCGAAACGGGGTGTTATTAGAATCTCGTACTACCAATAGAAACGGGAGTAATGCTGGTACTCAGCGTATACCGATCGCAGACACATTCGTAGATACAACGCCTGTCGTTGGACTTAACACTTATCAACTTCGTGTGATTGTAACAGCAACATCCAACATTACCTCTCTATCAGTATTAAATAGAAATTTTAACATTATTGTGTTTTAGACCATGGCGGTGCTCTTCTTGAGTGCCGCTTTTTTAGTGTAAACAGTGATGCTCATAAGCTGAATGGAAAGTTAGTTGAATACAGTCTTAGCCCCTTCGTTTTGTAACTGTTTTAAATCATCGCTACCCTGCCAGGTTTTTTTGAATTCTAGAGATTTATTGTTAATTTAGTTCAATTTTTATCCGAAATCCGTTATTTAATGAAAGAGGGATAAAATATGTGCCCTTTTTACTATGTAAAATACATATTGGTATACGAAGATATTGGTTTTCAATTTTTAACTCTCTTACAATCTTGAACCCCATTGGTAATAATTTCATTAAATAAAATGATAGCTTTTAGCACAAATCCTTCTAGATTGGACATTATTATAGTTTGTTCCCCTATACAAGCTTCTTTTATAGACATAAGATATCGGGAGTTTCAATATTAGCCAATGGCTTTATTGAAATAACTTATAACAGGAGGAGATACTATTGTCTATTAATAATCTGCTTGTTAATGGCGGATTTGAGACAGGAACTTTAGCAGGGTGGACTGCAGTTAACACCACCATTGCAAATGAGGCGCACACCGGAGATTTTTCAGCGAGATTTGCATCTGGATCTGTTGTTGCTTCCCTTTCTCAAACCGTACCAATTAGTGAAGGGCAAATGTTCGAATTTTTAGTTTCCTTATCAAAATCTAACACACAAAACAGTCCTATCATTAATTTAGATGTATTATTTTTGAATGCGGCAGACATGGTAGTAGGCACGGGCTTAGATACTTTTGTGGATTTAGGCGGTCTGCCTTATGTGGTAAATGACACTTGGTTGGAAGTCTATTTAACCACAAGCGCAGCACCTCCTACAGCTACTCAGGCCCAAGTAATTATTAGTAAACCAGTCAGTGCGATTAACGCTCCTTTTGTCTTCGTCGATGATGTAGCTTTATTAGAAGTTGAAAGCGATGGAGCTACTGGGGCGACGGGACCTACAGGTGCTACGGGTCCTACTGGAGCCACTGGCGCTACAGGTGCCACTGGCGTTACTGGACCGACCGGCGCTACAGGTGCCACAGGTGCCACTGGCGCTACGGGTGCTACTGGCGTTACTGGACCGACCGGCGCTACAGGTGCCACTGGTGCCACGGGCGCTACCGGTCCGACCGGCGCTACGGGAGCCACCGGCGCTACGGGAGCCACTGGCGCTACCGGACCGACCGGCGCTACAGGTGCCACTGGTGCCACTGGTGCCACTGGTGCTACGGGTGCTACTGGCGTTACTGGACCGACCGGCGCTACAGGTGCCACTGGTGCCACTGGCGCTACGGGTGCTACTGGCGTTACTGGACCGACCGGCGCTACAGGTGCCACTGGTGCCACTGGCGCTACCGGACCGACCGGCGCGACCGGAGCCACCGGCGCTACGGGAGCCACCGGCGCTACGGGAGCCACCGGCGCTACGGGAGCCACCGGCGCTACGGGAGCCACCGGCGCTACGGGAGCCACCGGCGTTACTGGACCGACCGGAGCCACTGGGGCTACTGGACCTGCAGGAGGAGACTCCGTACTTGAGTCGGTACAATCATTGGACGCAGAAGCTATAAATATCGATGAAGAAACTAGTGTTCTATCTCTTGAAGTTACAACAACGGAAGAACAAATAGTAAAAATAGACTCAATGGTGGAAGTAGATATAATTGTCGGCCTTGCAACTTCATTCCAGTACACTATCACTTATACTCTTTATAGAAATGGTGTAGCAATATCCACCTTAAGTGAAGATAATGAAGATGATAAGCCTGCTGCAACGGTCCGTTTATACAGTGAAATACCAAATATGACCTGGGTAGATGAACCTGGAGACGGCACACACACCTATGAAATTGCGGTAACGATTTCCGGAACAAATCTCCTCACAGCTACAGCTAATACGAAGGCTTTAAACGCAATAGTGTTTAACTAATTATTCAGCTTTAATTGGCTTCGGCAATTGCCGAAGCCGTTTCAATAATTGACTGATACGAACTGATAAAGTGTAAATCATATTTTTCTTAGATCGTTTATAAATTTCTGTTCCCCAATGATATGGTGTTCAAATTACAAACTTTGATGAAAAAATTTATAAATATACGTTGAGGATTTCTTTTTCTTCTTCTACTAATATTATGGAAGGATGTGAATCTAGTTGGCAATTGAAAATAGAATAATCAATGGTGGATTTGAAACAGGAGTGCTGGCACCCTGGGCCGGTTTTAATGCCTCTGTTGTTTCTACAGCAAGTCATTCAGGAAATTTTAGTGCTCTGTTATCGCCCCCTGCAAACGTAGCTTTATTGACCCAGACATTTACTGTAGATGAAGGGGAAAATTTTGAATTTGTCGCCTCTTTTTCTAAAGTAAATAACAACCCAAGCCCTCAAATCTTAATCATTATGGAATACTATGATGCTTTATTTAACCCTTTAGGTTTTGGTCTCAATATAAATATTGCGGCAAATAGACTTCCAGCCAGCGTAAACTGGCTGGAAATTTATCAAACGACGAGTGCTGCTCCAGCTGGTACATCCTTTGGGGCTTTGCTTATCCAAAAACTTCCCCTTGCAGGAAGTTCTCCCATTCTGGTTGATGATGTAGCATTATTAACCGTAGATTCTTCAGGGGCTACAGGACCGACCGGCGCGACCGGGGCCACTGGAGCCACCGGACCGACCGGGGCTACTGGAGCCACTGGCGCGACCGGAGCCACTGGGGTCACTGGAGCCACCGGACCGACTGGGACCACTGGCGCAACCGGAGCCACTGGCGTTACTGGAGTCACCGGCGCGACCGGAGCCACTGGAGCCACCGGACCGACCGGGGCCACCGGACCGACTGGCGCTACCGGACCGACTGGCGCTACCGGAGCCACTGGAGCCACCGGACCGACTGGCGCCACAGGTGTCACTGGCGCTACTGGAGCCACCGGCGCGACCGGAGCCACCGGACCGACTGGCGCTACCGGACCGACCGGCGCTACCGGAGCCACCGGACCGACTGGCGCTACCGGACCGACCGGCGCAACCGGAGCCACTGGAGCCACTGGAGCCACCGGACCGACCGGGGCCACTGGAGTCACTGGCGTTACTGGAGACACCGGCGCGACTGGGGCCACTGGCGCAACAGGGCCAACTGGCGCAACAGGGCCAACTGGAGCGACAGGACCGACTGGCGCTACCGGAGCGACAGGACCGACTGGCGCCACTGGAGTCACTGGCGTTACTGGAGACACCGGCGCGACCGGGGCCACTGGAGCAACAGGGCCAACTGGAGCGACAGGACCAACTGGAGCAACAGGACCAACTGGAGCGACAGGACCAACTGGAGCAACAGGACCGACTGGCGCCACTGGGGCCACTGGAGTCACTGGAGCCACCGGACCGACCGGGGCCACTGGAGTCACTGGCGTTACTGGAGTCACCGGCGCGACTGGCGCCACTGGAGCAACAGGGCCAACTGGAGCGACAGGACCGACTGGCGCCACTGGAGCCACTGGTGTCACTGGAGCAACAGGGCCAACTGGAGCGACAGGACCGACTGGCGCCACTGGAGTCACTGGAGCCACCGGACCGCCTGGAGCGACAGGACCTACCGGCGCGACAGGACCTACCGGCGCGACTGGGGCAACTAATCCTGTAGCTGTTAACCGTATTTATGTCACAAACTTTACTAGTAATGATGTATCCGTCATTGATGGTTTTACCGATACCACCATTGATACAGTCTCCGTAGGAACAAATCCATGGGGAATCACAGTAAATCCTTCAACAAATCGTATTTATACAGCAAATTTTACTAGTAATGATGTATCCGTCATTGATGGAGTTTCAAACACGGTTATTGATACGATTCCTATCGGTAATACTGTACTTTATTTAGGAGTCAATCCTACAACAAACCTCATTTATGTTGCAGTAGCAGGTAATAATACAGTAGCCGTCATAGATGGCGCTACTAATACCGTCGTTTCTACCATCATTGTCGGTGGCAATCCACAGGGGGTGGGAGTTAATCCTATTACAAACCGTATTTATGTAGCAAACCAAGGAGATAATACTGTATCAATAATTGATGGATCTACTAATACTGTTATTGATACGATCATTGTCGGATCGAATCCAATTGGTGTAGGAGTCAATCCTGCGACAAACGAAATCTATGTCTCAAATGCAAATCCTGATAGTACTGTATCAGTAATTGATGGAATTGCGAATACCGTCGTTTCTACCATCGTTGTTGGCTCCGATCCACAGGGAGTGGGAGTTAATCCTATTACAAACCGTATTTATGTAGCAAACCAAGGAGATAATACTGTATCAATAATTGATGGATCTGATTATTCTGTCATAGATACAACTACGGTAGGTACACAACCTTTTGGTTTAGGAGTCAATCCTCTAACAAACGCGATTTACGTAGCAAACAGCGGTGGCAGTGATAATACTGTATCTGGAATTAGTGGAATTACCAATGATGTTTTTACAACGATTTCTGTAGGGTCTGACCCTTTTTGGGTAGCAGTAAATCCGTAATTAGGGTACTCTCTGACGAGTCCACCAAGCTATAGAACCTGTATTAGACCAAGCGAACTTCCTACTATAAGTAGGAGGTTCGTTTTTACTGTTAATTGTAGCAGCAAGAAAATGCGAATTACTATCAATAAAATTCTAGTTCAGCTATTCAGGAAATAATCATCCATTATTCCATAATGCCCCTTATTATTGTCTGCGGAAACATTTGCAAAGATAGTGATTCAATTTTGATTAAAACATTTTTCTCAGCTAGAGTAGTTTCAATGAAAAAGATATCTCTTTCTCTCAGACACTCATTAATCTTTGTTATGACAGCTTTCCCCGCTTGTAATCGTTTAGATTTTGCATTCAGGGGATAAATACGGATTATCGATATAAATGCTGGAGATAACAATTTCGATGGAGATATATTTTATAATCAGGTCTACGAGGAACTCATAGCCAAAGAAGCGATCAAAATGCAAAGATAGTGCGGACGAACACTCTACGCGCGCCGGAAAACGGACGTGGAGAGTGTATTTTGTCATGTCAAACTGAATCTCGGCTTTCAGCGATTCCTCAACTTAGCGGACAGGAAAAAGTTCAGGTGAAGTTCAGTTTGGTGGCTGAGCCAACTTTACGTTTAGCTATAACTGTACGGTAGCGAGACTGCCTGAAGGCCCCTCCCCTCAGTAGATTTTTTAATACTTACAAAAACCAGCGTAAACGTAGGTTTTTATACAATCAAAACTCTAAAAATTCAATATAGTATATAGATGACTTTCAATGCGAGAATAGAAAGGAGCTTCTCATGGTTACCATTAGTTTATGTATGATTGTAAAAAACGAAGAAGAAGTGCTGGCCCGCTGCCTGGATTCCATTAAGGATGTGGTGGATGAAATAAATATTGTGGATACTGGTTCGACAGACCGCACCGTTGAAATTGCTAAAGAGTATACAGACAGATTATTTTTCTTTGAATGGACGGGAAGTTTTACAGATGCTAGAAATGAATCTTTCAAATATGCAACGAAGGATTATATTCTTTATTTAGATGCGGACGATGTGGTGCTTGAAGAGGATCGTAATAAATTAAAAACCTTGAAGGTAACACTGGATCCTTCAGTCGATTCTGTGTCCATGTATTATAACGCAGGTACTGATGAATTCGGCAATGTCACACTGCAATATCGAAGAAACAGACTGGTGAAGCGAAGCCGCAATTTTCAATGGAAAGGAGAAGCTCATAACTACCTTGAAGTAGGCGGACACATTATTAATTCCGACGTTGCCATTACCCATAAGAAAATCAGTCATTCCGTCGGAAGAAACTTATCTATATACGAGCAAAAAATTAAAAACGGAGATACGTTTGGAGCCAGAGATTATTTTTACTACGGAAATGAACTCAGAGAAAACGGACACCATGAAAAAGCAATAGAAAGCTACACGAAAAATATCGAGATGAAAGAAGGCTGGATCGAGGATAAGGTCTATGCGTGTATTAACCGTGCTGACTGTTACAGGTTTATTAATGACACGGATAATGAATTGGCCTCTCTCTTTGAGTCATTAAAATTTTCCAGAACACCGCGTCCAGAAACCTGCAGCAGGATTGGCTTTAACTTTCAGAGAAAAAGAGAGTTTACATCTGCAATATTTTGGTATAAATTAGCGACCACTTTAGAGACAGATCCGAATAAATGGAGCTTCACTTATCCCGCCTATTCGACGTGGTATCCTCATCTGCAGTTATGTGTCTGCTATTATAATTTACAGGATTTCGAGAATTCATATGCCCACAATGAAAAAGCAAGGGAATACCGGCCAGAGGACAGCAGAGTTTTGTTCAATAAAGATTTGTTAGAAAAGAAGATGGGAATTATTTCCAATGATGAACAAAAAAATAGTACTGATTCGTAATCATAGGAGTTGAACTTATGATCTCATACGGCAGTGTGTTAATTACGGGTGGAGCAGGTTTTGTCGGATCCATGTTAGCCAGTAGAATTCTTCCTTTTGCTGATCATCTTTATATTATAGATGACCTTACTACTGGAAACCCTGATTCCATCCCCATTTCTGATAAAGTAACCTTTTATCAAAAGAGTATTACAAATGAAGACGTATTAAACGAGGTGCTTCCAAAAATAGATATCATTTTTCATCTTGCCTGTAGAAACCTTGTTCAATCTATGAACAATATAGAGGAAGATTTCCATATTAACTTGTATGGAGGATACTTTTTGTTGAAGAAAACACTTGAATTGAACCCACACTTGAAACGATTTGTTTATACATCTACGACATCTGTATACAATGACGCAAGCATTCTTCCCACACCAGAAAATTATTATAATATTTCCCTTCCTTATGCAGCAAGTAAATTCTCAATGGAGCATTATTGTGATGTATTTACAAAATCATTTAATCTGCCGATTTCCATATTACGGCTCTCCAATCTTTATGGCCCTGGACAATTATCATCAAACCCATATTGCGGGGTAGTAGCAAAATTCTTTGAAAGTTCTTTATCCCATTCTCCTTTAATTATCTATGGAAACGGAACTCAGACAAGAGACTTCACGTTCATTGATGATGGGATAGATGCTATATTGCTGGCAGGCACCCACCCTTCAGCAATCGGAAAAGTATTCAATGTAGGCACAGGAATAGAAACTAATATCCTGACCCTCGCACAGGCGGTGTTGAAGATCACCAATAACACGCAGGGAAAAATTAACTATCAGACAGAACGGAATGTGGATGTCGTAAAACGGCGCCTTATTGACTCTCGCTTCATACATGATGAGCTTGGCTGGAAACCGACATTCAGCCTTGACCGCGGACTTGAAAAAACGTATAAATGGATTGTAAGTAAGAAGTAATTATTATCTGCGAACCTGGTGCTGTTTCCGGTTCGCTTTTTACATAGGAATGGCTCAATCTTTGTTAAGTAATACTTTATGAACTTGATTCAAAATTTCTTCAAAAAGCTACTTCTGCGCTATCTGAATAAGGTTACCGCATGTATCGTCAAAAACAGCTATTGTGAATTCCCCCATTTCAGTAGGCTCCATAATAAACTTCACGCCTTGTTTCGTTAATTGTTCATACTCTTTGGGGACATCGGCAACACCAAACATAGTTACGGGGATGCCTTCTGCAAATAACTTCTTCTGGTACTCTTTTGCGGCCGGATGGTCATTCGGTTCGAGCAGAAGCTCTGTACCGTCTTGATCATCGGACGAAACGAGCGTTATCCACCTAAACTCTCCGGTAGGAACGTCATGCTTTTTTACAAATCCCAGCGTTTCTGAATAAAACTTCAGTGCCTTGTCTTGATCTTCTACAAATATACTGGTAACAATTATTCTCATACTCTTCTTCCTCCTTTTTATTTACGACGTATGGGGGCTCTACACACAATTACTCTGAAAGCAAAACGGCCCACACATTCGTCAAAATTCCTGTGGTTAACCAAATTATTCTGTCCAACCCTTCAACAAATTTTTAAGTGGTTCGTTGTTGAACATAAGTACCCGATATTTTCCCTTTCGTTTTGATTTTACAAGCCCGGCTTCTTCTAATACTGCAAGATGTTTAGCTATCGCCTGCCGCGAAATGGTGAGGTCATGTTTCATAATAAGACGTACCGTCAGTTCATACAACGTCACTTCACTGCGTTCGGATAGTTCGTCTAATATCAGTCTTCTAGTTGAGTCGCTGAGAGCTTTGAATACAGCATCTTTGTCCCATAACATACTTCTATAATAAGCAACCTTATGGTTGCTTGTCAAGATAATCTTGCACAAAAAAATTGAAGCATAAGCCTGCCAAAACGGCAAACCTATGCTTCAAGTTACGAATAGCTTTATTTCAGATCGATATGTATGGTGGAGACGGTGGGGTTCGAACCCACGTCCAGAGATATCGGCACTTAAGCGTCTACGAGCGTAGTCACTATATTATATTTCGCCGCTGCATCGGCCTAGTAACGGGCCTCTGCAGGGCTAGCCTGATTAGTCTCTTCAGCCGGCCTCAGGCGGAGGCCGGACAGCGTAGCCCACTGATTAGTGAGACCCCGGTCACTCCACATGGGCGATGGAGAGTGGGATCCGCAGGTAACTACTTACGCAGCTACTGCGAGGTTTTCGTTAGATTTGCCAGTTATTATTGGCGTGGACCTTTTTCGAGACTGTCCAGCTCGGCTCGCAGCTTAAGCTCGACCTATCCCTGTCGAAGCCAAATCGTCCCCAGGTTGGTCAGCATGAAATAATGTCACTCATCTCATGGATATTTAATTATAACATAATTGATTTCTCATGCAAGGGGAAAGCATGGTTATCCTTTATTTGGCATACACTGTGTTGAAGCTTGCATACGTGATGGAAAGGAGCAAGTGGTGTGAAACGATGGAAGGCCCGCTCTCCTAAACGTAAATACCCGTTATCCTTCAAAACGGTTTTTTTATTATCGATTATTATTTTTGCTGCTTTGACAGCCCAGAGCATATGGCTGGTCAATAAGCAGATCGCCCCGACGCTGATGGAAATTGCCAATCTTGAAACTCAGAAAATGGCTACAACGGCGATCAATCATGCAGTAAAGGATACGCTCCAGGAAGTGGATATGACTGAACTGATTGAAATTGATAAGAATGATAATGGAGAAATTACCTCGATCGGCTTTGATGGAACCGTCTACAATCATGTGGTGACGAATGCGGTGGATGAAGCACAGGTGTTTCTAAAGCATATGGAAGCAGGGGAACTGCCCGGCAGCTCCAACCATTTGAACGCAGGATCGATTTACAATATTCCTCTGGGCCGGGTGACGAACAATGCGCTGCTTGCCCAGATTGGTCCGCTTGTTCCTGTTGAATTAACAGCTATTGGGGATGTGGACGTCGAGTTAAATGAAAAGGTGCAGGAGCGCGGCATCAATAATACGTGGGTCCGGGTCTCGCTGGAGCTGATGGTCGATGTAAATATAATTATTCCTTTTGCCACTAATACTGAGACTGTACAGACGACCATACCGATAGGAATGATGTTTATTCCGGGCGAGGTTCCGAATTTTTACAGCGAAAACGGCAGTGGAAAAGGCGGGCTCCCTGCACCTGCGATTATTCCTGAGGAAGAACAGGAGCAAACAAATGAACAGGAAACAGAAGTGTTAATTCCGGAAGCAGAGGTGGAGACAGAATGAGCCTGGCTGTATCTGCAGCCAGGCCTTTCCTTTAGACATTATTCACCCTTCATTCGGGAACGGATTGCTCTGTCCATTTCCCGTTTCGCGTCCTTTTGTTTCAAAGCTTCGCGCTTATCATATTTTTTCTTCCCGCGTGCGAGCCCGATTAATACCTTCGCGACACCCCTTTTGATATACACCTTAAGAGGGATCACTGAATAGCCGGACTGCTGGCTTGCACCAATCAGCTTATTAATTTCACGGCGCTTCAGCAGCAGTTTTCTTGTCCGGAGGGGATCGTGGTTAAAACGGTTGCCGTCTTCATAGGGGCTGATATGTGCGTTATGGAGAAACACTTCCCCATTTTCCACTTTCGCAAAGCTGTCTTTTAAATTCATCCGGCCGTTGCGGATCGATTTAATTTCCGTTCCCTTCAGAACAATCCCTGCTTCAAAAGTTTCCTCAATAAAAAAATCATGGCGGGCTTTTCTGTTTTGTGCGAGAAGTCTTCCTTCGTTTTTTTCTGCCATCTCCCGTACACCTTTCTTTCATCACTCGTTCCTTAATAGTAGCAAGGGACGGAACAAGCGTCAATCCAGTTAATTATAACGGGCACAGCCCGAATCTTTTTACTGGACCCGGGCTTTTAAAAGCTTATTTTTTCTTTTTAGTACCTTTTCTTTTTGGAGCGTTCTCAAAAAATGGCTTTTTCTTTTTATTTTTCCTGCGCCCTTTTTGTCGGCCTTTTTTCGCTTTTGGTCCACTGTTATCCTCTGTAGAGGAAGCGTCTTTCTTACGCTTACCTCCTTCAATAACCGTCGGGCGGTCCTTCCGTTTTCTCGGCTTATTTTCCTTCATGCCGACAATCTCAAAATCAATGTCTGCTTCCTCCACATTGACTTTCAGGACTCGGACCTCGACTTGATCGCCAATACGGAAAATATTTCCTGTCCTCTCACCGATCAGTGCATACTGCTTTTCATCGAAATGATAATAATCGTCGGTGAGGTAACTGATATGAACCATGCCTTCAATTGTGTTTTCAAGTTCTACAAACAGGCCAAAATTTTTGGCCCCGCTTACAATGCCGGAAAACTCTTCTCCGATTTTGTCTTCCATGTACTGAGCTTTCTTCATTTCGTCGACTTCTCGTTCTGCGTCTACTGCACGCCGCTCCATTTCGGAGGCATGCCTTGTGATGTCGGGAAGGCTGTCCTTCCAATGTTTTTTCGTCTTGCTGTCCATATTTTTGTTCACAAGATATTCGCGGATAAGCCGGTGTACAATCAAATCGGGATAACGGCGGATCGGCGAAGTAAAGTGAGTATAAAAGTCAGCAGCAAGTCCGAAGTGGCCCACATTTTCCGGTTCATATTTTGCCTGTTTCATGGAGCGCAGCATGACCGTGCTGATCACCGCCTCTTCCGGCTCCCCTTTTACTTCTTCAAGTACTTGTTGAAGTGCGCGTGGATGAATGGTGTTCGCACTTCCCTTTACTACATATCCAAAGTTCGTAACGAATTCGAGAAAGTGTGATAGTTTTTCTTCATCGGGATCTTCATGAATCCGATACACAAACGGAACCTTCAGCCAGTGGAAGTGCTCTGCCACGGTTTCATTGGCACACAGCATAAACTCTTCAATCAGCCGTTCAGCAACAGATCGCTCCAGCAGAACGACATCTTCAGGTCTGCTTTCGTTATCCACTTTTACCTTAGCTTCCTTGAAATCAAAGTCAATCGCTCCCCGGCTGAAACGCTTATTGCGTAAAATTGCTGCCAGCTCTTCCATCTGTTCAAAAAATGGAACAAGCTCGCGATAACGATCTCTCGTTTCTTCGTCTTTTTCTTCTAAAATCAATCGTACGTCATTGTAAGTCATCCGTTCATTGGTACGGATCACGCTTTCAAATATATCATGGTCAACGACTTCACCGGCCGGTGTGATTTCCATTTCACAGGAAAGTGTAAGCCGGTCCACCTTTGGATTTAAGCTGCATATGCCGTTGGACAAACGATGAGGGATCATTGGAATAACGCGGTCGACTAGATACACACTTGTTCCACGTTCAAATGCTTCCTCGTCAATGGGAGAGCCTTCTGTTACATAGTAGCTGACATCAGCAATATGCACGCCAAGCTTATAATTGCCATTATCAAGCTTCTTTACATTGACCGCGTCGTCAAGGTCTTTCGCATCTGCCCCATCAATTGTGACGATGGTTTCTTCACGCAGGTCACGGCGGCGGGACGCTTCGGAAGCCTCGATTTCATCCGTAATCGCTTTAGCCTGTCCTATTGCTTCATCAGGGAAATCACCGGGAAGGCCGTGCTTATGAATTACACCTAAAATATCGACTCCAGGGTCATTTTTATGGCCGAGAATATGCACAACCATACCTTCCGCGCTGAAACGCCCCTCCGGATATTTGGTAATTTCTACAACGACTTTATGGCCGTCGACCGCTCCGTTTTCGGCTCTTTCCGGAATGAAAATATCGTTTGCAATGTGTTTGTCGTCAGCCTTCACGAAACCGTAGGAGCGGTTATCAGAGTAAGTTCCAACCACTCTTGTCGTTCCACGCTCCAAAATTCTTACAATTGCTCCCTCCGGCTTGGAACCGGACGATTTTTGATGGACTCGGACGAGTACAGTGTCCTTATTCATTGCGCCGTTGATCTCACTTGCCGGGACAAACACATCATCATAGCCTGTGTCCTCTGGCAGTATAAATGCAAAGCCGCGGGCATGACTCTGGACTTTCCCTTTTAATAGGTTCATTTTCTCCGGGAGTCCATAGCGGTTGCTGCGGGTTCGTACAATATCTCCATTTTCTTCCATTTCGTTTAAAGTTTTCATTAATAATTTCGTCTCTTCTGCCCCACCTAAGTCGAACGCTTCTTGAATTTCTTCGATCGACATCGGTTTGACAGCTTCTTCTTTCATATAAGTCAGCAGTTGTTGTTTTTGTTCTTGATCCAACTGTTTCAGCTCCTTTCTAAATATTATTGTTGAGTTCGTTAGATCGTTGTCTGCTTTTATCTAGTTATCTTTTCCCCAGGCAAGCTTTTCTAAAAACTGATAGATATTCTCATGCAGCTCCTGTTTTTCTTTTCCGAGAGTAATGACGTGCGGAGACTCCTCATACCATTGCAGCTTTTTCTCATCGGAAGAAATTTCATCACGAATAATTTCCGCGCTTTTCAACTCTACCATTTCATCCTTCTTTGCCTGGGCAATATATGCCGGAGCATATATCATATCCAGTGATTCCCGCACTTCTTCAATAAATTCATTGATAGAAGTAAGTGTATCTGAAGTGGTCCCCTTAAATGCTTCCATTTCCTTATCAATGTCTTCGTCACTTTTTTTCTCAAGCTGTTTGTATTCCTTTGCGTATTGAAGTACACCTTGATAAAGACGTTCTTTATTCTTAGACGTGGTCATCGGAGCGCACATCGGCACAATTCCTTTTACGTTGAACGTATAAGCTGCCTTCAGCGTCATAAGCCCCCCGAGAGAAAGGCCCGCCACCGCTATTTCTTCATAACCGTCATTTTTTAGTTTCTCTAAGCCTTTCTCTACGTCGTACCACCAGTCAGAAGGAGTTGTTTTCATCAATTCTTCTGGAGGCACCCCGTGTCCTTTATAAATCGGGGCATGACATGTATATCCCCGCTTTTGCAGAAATCGGCCGAGCATGCGCACATCTGCGGTCGTTCCGGTAAAGCCATGCAGCAGCAGAACAGCCCGTTCTCCTCCTTCAAATGTGAATGGCTCAGGTGGTACTACTTTCATGCTGCTTTCCCCTTTCCTCAAGAGAGCGGACAGCATCCGCTCCTATCTCTATACTTTTAAATATTTTCTTTGTTGTCAGCTTTTCCATAAAGATAAACTTTTCCACATCATCCAATACCTGCTCACGATTAATGCCATGGCATAATAGATGCTTCGACTGTTCATAAAAATACAGCTGTTTGACGGGAGCGCTGATTTCCTTAAATAAATATTCTGCGCTCCTTCTCGGTACCAGCCCGTCCTGAACCCCCTGCCCTATGAAAACCGGAACTTCTATTCTATTGATAAAAGGCTGGATTTCTCTGATAGCTTTATAAAATTCAGCGACAGCTTTAATGGGGGTCTTCATTTTATTACTAAAGATTGGATACCACGGGTGCTTTCTCATTTCTCCGCGTAGGCCAGATTCAATAATTTCTCCTGCATCTCTCATGAGCTGTCCCGGGGAAATGTATTGGGCGGCCGCACTAAGCAGAACAAGCCGCTCTACTGGATAACGGGCAGCAATATAAGCTGCAAGCATGCCTCCCATAGAAAATCCAATCACATATACTTTGTCGCAGTGTAAAAATAATTCTCTCGCCGCCAGATCCGCTTTGTAGATCCAGGCCTGGTGAGTTGCGCTGGTAATTTCCTCTCCATCATCATGACCCGGCAGTACCGGTGTATACACAAGCCAGCCCTTCCGTCTGCTGAGCCTGTTCGCAAGCGGTTCAACCTCCCATGGAGAACCTGTAAATCCGTGCAGACATAAACAGCCTATCATAGTTTGTCCTCATCCTTTTGTTTCGAGCGTCTGTTTATCTTCCGCTCCTGCCAGTAGTTATCTGTACCTTCTTCCCAATATACCCATAAATACCCGTCATAAGTCCTCTTTTTCCCATATGAAAAAAACAGCAAGAACAAGTCCTGCTGTTTTTACACTTCTTATACCTTTTAACTATTTTCTGATTCATTTCTATAAGAAATATGCCAGCAAAAGAGAGAAAACGAAAAATAACACGGATAATACAACGGTCGCACGGCTTAAAAATGCTTCTATGCCGCGTGCTTTCTGCTTGCCCATCAGCTGTTCCGCTCCGCCGGAAATAGCTCCAGACAGCCCGGCGCTGCGTCCGGATTGCAGCAGCACTACCGCGATTAGTGAAATTGAAGTAATAATTAACAGAACATATAATGCAGTTTCCAAAAAGATGACACCTCCACGTTCACATCACACTGCTTATAATCTATCACACGAAAGAGTGATTGGCAACACCACTATTTCTTCATCAGCAGATAGATAAAATACGGAGCGTCGATGAAAGCTGTCATGATACCTGCGGAGATGCCATCAGGGTCTGCTAGATTCCTCCATGCTGAATCTAAAAGTGCCGCAGGGTCTCCAATAACCCTGCGGCTTTCAATGTGTTCCATTATTTACGAAGGTTGTAAAATGCAGTCTTTCCTGGATAAACGCTTGTGCTCCCAAGCTCATCCTCGATCCGGATCAACTGATTGTATTTCGCGACACGGTCGGTGCGCGAAGGTGCCCCTGTCTTAATCTGGCCGGCATTCACCGCCACGGCGATGTCAGCAATCGTGGCGTCCTCTGTCTCGCCGGAACGGTGGGAAATAACCGCTGTATAGCCGGCGCGTTTTGCCATTTCAATTGCATCAAATGTCTCTGTCAGCGTACCTATTTGATTGACTTTGACGAGAATGGAGTTTCCAATCCCTTTCTCGATTCCTTCTGAAAGCTTGCTCGTATTCGTTACAAACAAATCGTCACCGACGAGCTGAACCTTATCGCCGATCGCATCCGTCAGCTTTTTCCAGCCGTCCCAGTCGTTTTCATCCAGGCCGTCCTCAATGGAAACGATCGGATACTTTTCAACGAGATCCTTGTAAAATTCAATCATTTCATCCGATGATTTAATTACACCTTCACCCTTGAGGTTGTACTTGCCGTCTTCATAAACTTCAGAGGAGGCAGCATCCATCGCGAGGAGGATTTCTTCTCCCGGCTTGTAGCCTGCCTTTTCAATCGCTTCAACAATCGTCTGGAGCGCTTCTTCATTTGAAGCAAGGTCGGGAGCAAAGCCTCCTTCGTCACCAACTGCCGTATTCAGACCGCGGTCTTTCAGTACTTTTTTCAGATTATGGAAGATCTCTGCTCCCATCTGAATCGCCTGTGGAAAATCCTTCGCTCCGACAGGCATTACCATAAATTCCTGAATGTCAACATTGTTATCGGCATGCTCGCCGCCATTTAAAATGTTCATCATCGGAACAGGAAGTGTTTTTGCATTAAAGCCGCCGAGGTATTCATAAAGCGGCACTCCAAGGTCATTGGCTGCTGCATGGGCGCATGCCATGGAAACACCAAGAATAGCGTTTGCCCCCAGCTTTCCTTTGTTTTCCGTTCCGTCAAGCTCAATCATCAGCTCGTCAATGCCGGCCTGGTCCGTGACTTCCATGCCAATGACCTCCGGTGCCACATCTTCATTGACGTGATCAACTGCTTTCGTCACGCCTTTTCCCATGAAACGATCCCCGCCATCGCGCAGCTCGACCGCTTCATATTCTCCGGTCGAAGCACCGCTTGGTACAAGAGCGCGTCCGAATGCACCGGTTTCTGTATAAATTTCAACCTCTACGGTAGGATTCCCGCGTGAATCAAGAACCTCACGTGCATAAACATCTGTAATCATGCTCATATTTCCAAACTCCTTTATACCTTAATTTTTTTGTTATTTTTTGATTAATGAAGTCCCCGTCATTTCTTCAGGCTTGTTAAGACCAAGCAGTTCAACAGCCGTTGGCGACAGGTCTGCAAGAATACCATCCTCACGAAGAGTAAGTCCTTCCTTAGTTACAATCACCGGCACTGGATTCGTTGTATGTGCCGTCATCGGCTTATTCTTAAGGGTAATAACTTCGTCTGCATTGCCGTGGTCTGCCGTAATAATGGCATGTCCGCCTTTTTCATTAAGAAGGTCTATAATTCTGCCAAGACACTCATCAACAGTTTCCACCGCTTTGATGGTGGCGTCCAGGTCACCGGAATGACCAACCATGTCAGGATTTGCAAAATTGAGGACAATAAAGTCCTGCGCTTCCGCTGTAATTTCTTTCAACAATTCCTCCGTCACTTCGAATGCACTCATTTCCGGCTGCAGATCGTACGTTGCCACCTTAGGCGAATCAATGAGTATTCGGCTTTCTCCGGGAAATTCCTTCTCCTGACCTCCGCTGAAAAAGAAAGTTACGTGCGGATACTTTTCCGTTTCAGCGATTCGAAGCTGTTTTAACCCGGCATCTGAGACGGCTTCCCCCATTGTATTTACTAAATTTTGTGGAGGATAGGCAACATCAGCGTTAACCGTATCGCTGTAATTTGTCATCGTCACATAATGAATATTTTTCGGATGGGCGCCGCCTTTGTCAAACCCGGAAAATTCTTCATTCGTAAACACTTGGGAAAGCTGAATCGCTCTGTCCGGACGGAAATTAAAGAAAATAACGGCATCATCATCACAGATCGTACCAACGGGCTCCCCGTTATCGTTGGTCATAACAGCTGGAACGAGAAATTCATCCCATATTTCTTCTGCATAGGAGTTCTCAATTCCTTCCTCTGCACTGTTAAACCGCGGCCCCTCTCCGTAAACAAGGGCGCGGTAGGATTTTTCCAGCCGGTCCCAGCGCTTGTCCCGGTCCATGGAATAATAACGTCCGTGCAGCGTCGCAAGCTCCCCGACGCCATCCTCTTCCATTTTCATCCGGAGCTGTTCTGCGTAAGCTTTTGCTGATTGCTGGCCGACATCCCTGCCGTCTAAAAAACCATGAACAAATACTTTTTCGAGGCCTTCTTTTTTGGCCAGATCGAGCAGAGCGAATAAGTGTTCAATGTGGCTGTGGACCCCGCCGTCAGATAGAAGGCCATACAAATGCAGCGCGCTGTTATTTTTTTTGGCGTGCTCCACTGCCCGCAGAAGTGCCTCATTTTTTTCAAATTTTTTCTCATGAATGTCTTTATTAATTCTTGTCAGACTCTGATATACGATGCGTCCAGCACCGATATTGAGATGGCCGACCTCGGAGTTGCCCATCTGCCCTTCCGGCAGACCGACAGCTTCTCCCGAGGCCTTCAGGGAAGTATGAGGATACTTCTTCCAATAGCGGTCGAAATTAGGCGTGTCAGCCTGTGCTACGGCATTACCTTTTTCTTCGTCCCGCAGTGCAAAGCCATCAAGTATAATCAGAGCTACTGGCGTTTTACTCATGCTTTCCCGCCTCCACGAGCTGAACAAAGGCATCTGTTTTCAGGCTGGCGCCGCCGACCAGCGCCCCGTCAATGTGCTCCTTTTTCAGGTAGCCGTCAATATTTTCCGGCTTGACGCTGCCGCCGTACTGAATACGCACTGCTTCAGCTGTATCAGTATCATACAGCTCTTCAATAACACTTCTCACCGTTCCGCAAGTTTCATTTGCATCCTCTGCAGACGATGATTTCCCCGTTCCGATCGCCCAGATCGGCTCATATGCTACTACTGTTTTTTTAACCTGGTCTGCGCTTAGTCCGGCTAGCCCTTTTTCTATCTGCTCACGCACCACTGATTCTGTTTCATTGCTTTGACGTTCTTCCAAAGTCTCGCCGCAGCACATAATAGGAGTGATTCCGTGTCTGAAGGCGGCGTGTAATTTTTGATTAACACTTTCATTTGTTTCATTAAACATTTCCCTGCGCTCTGAATGGCCGATAATGACATAAGGGATGTTAAGGTCTGCAAGCGCAGCCGGGCTGATTTCGCCGGTAAATGCACCATTATCCTCAAAATGCATCGTTTGAGCGCCGACATTTACATCACTTCCTGAGGAAGCATCGTTCATTTCCTTTAAAAATAGTGCAGGAGCGCAGACAACCGTTTCCACTTCGCTGGAAGCAGGTATGCTGTTCTTAATGGCAGAGACAAATTCTACTGCTTCACTATGCGTTTTGTTCATTTTCCAGTTTCCTGCAATAATCGCTTTTCTCATGAAATATTCCTCCTGTCTGAATCGTTATTATTTATTATCAAGTGCCGCTACGCCAGGAAGCTCTCTCCCTTCCATAAACTCGAGAGAAGCTCCGCCTCCCGTGGATATATGGTTCATTTGATCGGCATACCCGAACTTTTCCACTGCAGCAGCAGAGTCACCACCGCCAATGACAGAATACGTTTCTGATGCTTCTGCAAGCGCACTCGCTACACCTTTTGTCCCTTTTGCAAATGATTCAAGCTCGAAAACACCCATGGGTCCGTTCCAAATGACAAGTTTTGATTCCTGAATAACCTTCTTGTAATTTGCAATCGTCTCCGGTCCAATATCAAGAGCTTCCCAATCCGCAGGGATTTCTGTAATGCCTACAACCTTTTTGTCAGCCTGTTCACCGAAATCATCCGCTACCGTTACATCGACCGGCATGTGAAAATGGACGCCTTTGTCCTGCGCTTTCTGCATAAAGGTTTTGGCTGACTCGATTTTATCCTCTTCCAAAAGGGAATTGCCAATTTCATGGCCCTGAGCTTTGACAAAAGTGTAGGCAAGGCCCCCTCCGATGATAAGATTATCTACTTTATCGAGAAGGTTATCAATGACGCCGATTTTATCCTTAACCTTTGCGCCTCCAATAATGGCAGTAAATGGGCGTTTGGGATCAGACAATGCCTGCCCGAGCACGTCAAGCTCCTTCTGCATCAACAGTCCGGCTGCCGACGGCAGGTGACGTGCCACTCCTTCGGTAGAAGCGTGGGCACGGTGAGCAGCACCAAAAGCGTCATTAACGTAAATATCGGCTAAAGAAGCAATGTTTTTGGCGAGGTTCTCATCATTTTCCTCTTCCCCTTTTTCAAAACGAAGATTCTCTAAAAGCAGAATCTCTCCTTCATGGAGTGCCTCAGCAGCCTGCTTGGCCTGGTCTCCGTAAACTTCATCGACTTTCTTCACGTTGCTGTTCAGCAGCTCTCCGAGACGAACAGCCACCGGCCCAAGTCGAAGCTCTTCCACAATTTGTCCCTTGGGACGGCCGAGGTGGCTTGCGAGAATTACTTTGGCTCCCTGTTCAGTCAAATATTGAATGGTTGGGATGGCAGCACGGATTCGTGTGTCATCAGTCACGTTCCCATCCTCCATTGGAACATTGAAGTCAACCCTGCAAAAAACCGTTTTTCCTTTTACATCAAGATCATTAATTGATTTCTTGTTCATGAATCAGACCTCCTTTTTAGCTTCCATAACACGTTTCCCTTAGTTCGTCCTTCAGGAACATAAAATTTCACAGAAAAAACTTGGCAGTCCGTCAAATACAGGTGGCGAACGCTTCATTTTTTCTTAATAAGTATAAAAAAAGGGAAAAGAACGTCACTTCTTTTCCCGTGTGGTGCAGCAGTGCCCGCCCGCTGCTTATTGCTGGGCGGCCATATATTCAACGAGGTCTACGACACGGCTGGAATAACCAAACTCATTATCATACCAGGATATGACTTTCACCATATTATCTTCCATTATCATTGTGGAAAGAGCGTCGATGGTAGAAGAATTAGAATTACCATTGTAATCGCCGGATACAAGTGGCTCTTCGCTGTAGCCGAGTACTCCTTTCAATGGCCCGCCCGCTGCTTCTTTCAGTGCATTATTTACGTCATCTACTGTTACATCCTGCTTCAGCTCTGCAACGAGATCGACGAGAGACACGTTCGGTGTAGGAACACGCATAGCGCCTCCGTTCAGCTTGCCTTCCAATTCAGGCAGGACCAGTGCTACGGCTTTGGCAGCTCCCGTGGAAGTCGGGATAATGTTTTCAGCCGCTGCACGGGCACGGCGATAGTCGGAGTGAGGCAGGTCCAGTATCTGCTGATCATTCGTGTAAGAGTGTACAGTAGTCATCATTCCGCGGCGGATACCGAACTTGTCATTCAACACCTTTGCGAATGGTGCGAGGCAGTTTGTTGTGCAGGAAGCATTGGACACAACATCATGCTTGGATGGGTCATACGTGTTTTCGTTAACACCCATAACAAATGTACCGTCCACGCCCTTACCAGGGGCAGAAATAACAACTTTTTTCGCGCCGGCTTCCAAGTGCTTCGCAGCATCATCGCGGGAAGCGAAGCGGCCGGTAGATTCAATGACGATCTCAGCTCCGACTTTGTCCCAGCCGATTTCTGCTGGATTTTTTTCTGCAGTTACTCTGATTTCTTTGCCGCCTACTACTAGATTATCCCCATTCACGGAAACCTCTTCATCAAGCTTGCCGTGCACGGAATCATATCGAAGCAGGTGAGCCAGCATTTCAGCGTCTGTGAGATCATTGATTGCTACAACCTCTACATTGTCATTTTTAAGTGCTGCACGAAATACGACACGTCCAATTCTTCCAAACCCGTTAATTCCAATTTTCGTTGCCATGTTACATCTTCCTCCTTAAAATAATAAGAATTTATTTCTAACCTGCATCAATGGAAATCTGCCTGTTTAACTGTACATCCGGGGATTATTGCGGTATTTTATAGCCCAGCAGTGCGCGGGCCGCCCCTTCATCTGTAATGAGCAGATCACTCGGCCTGTATTTCATGTAAGCTGCGATTGCCTCTGCTTTAGAAGCACCGCCGGCTACCGTAAGAACCGTTTGTCTCTCTGTCAGGTCGTTTAATTGCAGTCCGATTGTTTTTTCCTTATGAACAATGGTGCCATCCCTGTCAAAATAATAACCGAAGGCTTCGGCGACAGCTGCTTTTTTTCCTAAGGAGCCAAGTGTCGCAGAGCTTGTTTCCCGGCGCTCTGCCATCGTTGCAGCGTCCCCGATACCGTGTATAACAAGCTTCGACTGTCGTAAAAGCTGCACTAACTCTTTGATTCCCGGCTCGTGGATGAGCGATTCTCTTGCTTCTTCGCTGAGCTGATCCGGAACATGCAGCAGCTTATAGTGGGCATGTGCTTTAGTGGCCATCGTGGAGCTGATAGTGCTTGACTGGATTTCCACTTTTTCACCCAGCCCCCCGCGGGCAGGCAAAAACATGACATCCTGAAAATTTGGGTGCGGCTGCATCATTTCAGCTACTGCTGCTAAAGTAGTCCCTCCCGCCACGGCTATAATATCCGATGGCGAAATTCTATTTTTCATCAGCTGGACACAGGCACGCCCTAATTCTTTCTTTACCCAGACATAATGATCACTATTCCCGGAAACGATAATAACCTGGCCGATCTGAAGTGCGGCAGCAGTTTCTTTCTCGAGATCAGAGAGACCGAATGCAGATTTCATTGCCTCCTCGAGTCCTTCGAGCAGCGACTCGCCTTCATCAGTCAGTGTCATCCCGGCTGGATGGATTTCAACGAGACTCTGATTTTTTAAAAACGTTACTTCCCCCCGCAGAATCCGCTCCGAAATATTTAGGCTTGCCGACAATGTCCGGCGCCCGACAGGCTGCATTAAGCGGAGATATTGTAAAATTCTATACCGTTTTCCCATCACTTCAAGAACATCTGGCAGCAGTTTCTTTTGCAGTTCCAATAGGTCTCTCATATGTAATAAACCAGCGCCTTTCTTGAAGATTTTGATGGATATGGACTTTTTTTGTCCCACATAGACATTTTTAGTCCCGCTTACGGTAAAAAAAATCAGTTGGTATTCATATCATGTTCACTTTCATAGTAACAAGATTATTATATAGTGACAAGTAAAAAATCTAAAACATACAAAAGAATCTGAAAACAACCGCCTGAAGACCTGAACAGAGGGACAGCGTGATTTCCATCGGGCAACGAGAGGACAGCAGATCCGCTATTACTGTAATATCAGGAGATTTAGCATACTTTTATGCCGATAACGGAACGAGTGTCCGGAGAAATGCTGTCCGCCCCGCCTGTTCAAAAAGTGACTCTTATATTTGCTCTTCTGTTGTGCCCCAGACCGCAATTTTTGTATAAAATAATAAGCAGCACCAGCTGCATTTAAAACATACAGCTGGTGAGTAGAATTGGTATTTATACATATCTTTTTCTTTTGGAGGACGAGGAAATATGAAGCTCGCCTCTATATTTTGCAATTGCTCGTCTAGAAATCGAAATCCCATGCTCTGATTTGATGTGATCCGCAATCTTTTGATCTGAAAACGGTTTACTTTTGTCTTCTCCCTCTACGAGCTTTTTCATCATTGATTTAATAACTGCTGTCGACGTCTGTTCCCCTTCTCCATTGTTCATGCCGGAAGAAAAGAAGTATTTCAGTTCAAATAAGCCCTGCGGTGTCTGAACGTATTTTTTGGTAGTAGTGCGCGAGACCGTCGATTCATGAACATCTGCTTCTTCCGCGATCTCACGTAACGTAAGTGGTTTTAATGCAGATGGACCTTCCGTAAAAAAAGCACGCTGATGGTTTAGAATCGCTTCAGTGATCGCCCGGAGCGTATGCTGGCGCTGATCAATACTTTTCAGGAGCCAGACAAGCTGTTTGTATTTGCGCTTGGCATATTCCGTAGCTTCTCCTTCTTCGTTTTTCTCAAGTAAATGCCGGTATTGGCGGTTCAGTCGTATTTTGGGAAGGCTGTCATCACTCAGCACAACGACAAAATCACTGCCGTCATGCTCAATATGGACATCGGGCAGCAGATGGCCGGGGTGTCCTCCTCCAAAGGCTGCTCCTGGGTGCGGATGCAGCTCCTGAATAAGATCATGCGCATTTTGAATTTCTTCGAGCGTGATATCCAGCTTTTTTGCAAGCTGCGTCCATTTGCGCTCTGCAAGCTCTTCGAGGTGTTCACGTATGATCGTTTCCGCTAAAGGAAAGCTCGGTGTTTTTCTTTCAAGCTGCAGCAGCAGGCATTCCTGCAGAGATCTTGCCCCCACTCCAGCGGGTTCCAGTGATTGCAGCGTTTTGATCCAGCCCTCATATTCATTTCTCGTCACAGAAAAACGAACGGCCATTTCTTCAAATGTTCCTTCTAAATATCCGTTGTCTCCGACATTGCTGACGAGATATAACAGCATTTTCATATCTTTTTTTGAAATATCAAGAAATCTTATTTGCTGAATTAAATAGTCAGTCAGGGAATCCTCCGTATCAATAAGTCTGTCAAAAGGCGACTGCTGCTCCTGCTCCTCTTTTTCCTGAAATTCCGGGGACTCATCGTTCCACATCACCGGCATGTCGTACCTTGGTTCTTCTTTTAATGGAGAAGTCGCTTCCTGAATGTCGATTAAAGGATTTTCAAGCGCCTGTTCTTCAATATATTCGGACAGCTCCAGCGTTGAAAGCTGTAATAGTGAAATTGCCTGTCGCAGTTCCTGCGTCATGACGAGCTTCATCGTTTGTTGTTGAAACAATCCCATCTCTAAATTCACAGCGCTTCCTCCTCTCTGTGTTGTAAGCGCTTACTACACGCTATTATATCATATGTGTCCTTTTGTGGAAGATGTCATTTTGTATCAATACTATTACTATTGTAACGCAATGTAAGGCCTTAATGTTCGAATATTCTATTAAATGATGGCAGAAAACCTGACGGCTCCTTACAAGTTTGAACAATTCGAAAAAAGGTTATGATAGAGGCAGGGTTTATGAACAGCTTGGCGAAAACTTATAACTACTGTCCGAGCAATAATATGGGTTATGACAGCCGGGGACGATAAAATGATATTTTTTCTCCCTGCCTTTTTATTTGACCATTATTGACCATTGGAGTATGATAAAAATATCAGCTAAGATACTTAGTGGCTGCTTTGCTGACCAGCCATAAAAAATCAAAATAAAGTATGATATGACAGGAGGATGAATTGGATATGAACTTAATACCAACAGTTATTGAACAGACAAATCGGGGCGAGCGCGCGTATGATATTTACTCCCGCCTTCTCAAGGACAGAATCATTATGCTCGGGTCAGGCATCGATGACAATATTTCCAACTCTATTGTAGCTCAGCTTCTTTTCCTGGCAGCCGATGATCCGGAAAAAGATATTTCCTTATACATTAACAGTCCGGGCGGATCTATTACTTCAGGTATGGCGATTTATGATACGATGCAGCACATTAAACCAAAAGTCTCTACTATTTGTGTAGGTATGGCTGCTTCCATGGGAGCCTTTCTTTTAACCGCCGGAGAGCCTGGTAAGCGATTCGCACTGCCGAACAGTGAAGTAATGATTCACCAGCCGCTGGGCGGAACGCAGGGGCAGGCTTCAGACATTGAAATTCATGCACGCCGCATTATTCAAATGCGCGAGAAGCTGAACAAAATTCTTGCAGAACGTACCGGCCAGCCGCTGGAGGTAATCGAACGCGACACAGACCGTGATAACTTCATGAGTGCTGAGGACTCCAAGAAATACGGCTTGATTGATGAAGTATTATATAAGTAATAGTTTACCGCTGCGACAGCTGTCGCAGCGGTTTTTTAGTGATCATTCCTGGTACCTTCGAATATATTGAGCAGCAGGCAGTTACAGCTGTTTCTCCGGCCACATGTTCCGCAACAGTATGGTATTAAGATTTTGCCGGACACAGGTTCCAATATTGGCATTTTTGAGATTAATCAAATAACGGATCTCCTCTCCGGCTACAGCAATGACGCCGAAAAAGAACCACCCGGCCAACATATTATTTCAGGAAAATCATCCAGATAACATTCCGGGGACCGTGCTGCACAAAAAGCCCCGGCAGCTGAATGGCGCCGGAGCTTTTTGCGTTATTCTTCTTTTGCAACAAAAGCCGTAAGTGCCTCTGACGCTTCTTTTTCATCATTGCCGTCGACAATTAAATGGATCGTTTCACCGGTACGCACAGCAAGGCTCATCATACCCATAATACTTTTGGCATTAACTTTTTTTCCGCCTTTTTCAATAATTACGTCCGAATTAAAACGATTGGCTTCTTGCACAAACAATGCAGCTGGTCTTGCCTGCAGGCCCGTTTTTAATTTTACTTCGGCTGTTTTTTCTATCAATCGTATCTCCTCCATTCTCTATAGCAAAAGTTATCATTCTTTTGTTTACGCTTTCTCATATGAAATCGTTTCTCCATTCCGAATTTTTTTCGCTAATTCGTCAATTTTTCGGAGGCGGTGATTGACACCGGATTTACTCACGGGCCCGCTCGGGATTATCTCTCCGAGCTCCTTCAGCGTCACATCCTGATGCTTAACGCGCATTTCTGCAATTTCGCGGATTTTGTCGGGCAGGTTTTCAAGACCAATTTCCTCGTCCACCAGTTCAATGTTTTCAATCTGCCTTAAAGCGGCACCTACTGTTTTATTTAAATTGGCAGTCTCACAGTTCACCAGTCGGTTGACCGAATTTCTCATATCCTTCATGATTCTTACATCTTCAAAATACAGCAGCGCTTGATGAGCACCAATTACATTCAAAAATTCTGAGATTCTTTCACTTTCTTTAATATAAAGTATAAACCCTTTTTTTCTTTCTAAACTTTTTGAAGCTAGATGAAATTCATTCAATAGTCCTCGCAGGGCTATGTTATGCTCTTCATATAAGGAAAATATTTCCAAATGGTATGAGGAAGTGTCCGGATGATTGATAGACCCTCCTGCGAGAAAAGCTCCTCGTAGGTAAGCCCGTTTGCAGCATGTGTCACTGATAATCGCAGGAGAAATGAACCGGATAAATTGAAACCCATCCTGCATGATATTCAGTTCACTTAATAGCTCCTTCGCTTTTTCCTTCATCCTCACCATGTAGACGTTGTTTTTTTTCAGCCGCATTTTTTTTCGGACGAAAAGCTCAACAGAAATGCCGGGGAATACTCTTTTAATAAGGGTATATATTCGTCGGGCAATCGCTGCGTTTTCTGTTGAAACATCCAACTGAAGCTGCCCGTTTCCAAATGATATGGAGCCATTCATTCTGATCAGGGCGGCAAGCTCGGCTTTTGCGCAGCAATCATCCGATTCAAGCTGGGTTAACTCCTTTTTAGTCATAGCTGCAAAAGATGACATGGTTCCTTCACCGCCTTCTTCCTTCCATGTCTGTATCAGCAGAAATTATAATTCTGTAAGTAATGCCTGCGAAACCTTTAGAGCATCGTGCCTCAGGATTGCTCCCTTTCGAAGCATAAATTCATCCTGTACTATTCTGCAGCCAAGGGTACGGATTCGATCTTCATCACATTCGACCGGCTCCGCATGCTCTTCTGCATAGTTTTTGATAATATCCTCAGGAATATGACCATTATTAACAAATACCGTTTCCATCAGTCTGCCGCCAGTATGAGTATTGATGGCAGCAATATGATCAGAGACTGTGAATCCGTCTGTTTCTCCGGGTTGAGTCATCACATTGCATATATATATTTTACGTGCATCAGCAGCTTGAATTGCTTCTGAAATGCCGGGAACAAGCAGATTTGGAAGAATGCTCGTATACAAGCTTCCCGGACCGAGCACGATCAAGTCCGCTTCCTGAATTGCTTCTAAGCTTTCTGGCAGCGGTTCCACCGCTTTCGGCGTTAAAAATACTTTTTTAATAACCTTCATTGATTTTGGAATAGTGGATTCACCAGAAACTACTGATCCATCGGTCATTTCTGCATGAAGCTCGATGCTTTGATTAGAGGCAGGAAATACTTTTCCCCTCACATTTAGTACAGTACTAAGCTCACTGATGCCTCTCGCAAAGTCTCCTGTAATGGAGGTCATACCGGCCAGGAGAAGATTTCCGAGTGAATGGCCTGTGAGACCATGCCCATTTTCAAAGCGGTGCTGAAATAATTGTTCAATCATCGGTTCTACTTCAGCCAGAGCAATTAGTACATTTCTTACATCACCGGGGGGCGGGATGTTCAATTCCTTGCGCAGACGGCCGGAGCTTCCTCCATCATCTGCCACCGTTACAATCGCCGTGATGTCCACAGGGAAATTTTTCAATCCGCGTAAAAGTACTGAAAGTCCGGTACCTCCGCCTATTACTACAATTTTAGATTTTTTCACGACGGCAGCCCTTTACTTTTCTTAATATCACGGTGGCTCGTGCTGACGGAATATTCACCAATGTACTTTTCAGCAAGATATTCGGTCAAGGTAACAGATCGGTGTTTTCCCCCTGTACAACCGATCGCTATAATAAGCTGGCTTTTGCCCTCCCGTTTATACTGTGGAAGCATAAAAGTGAGCAGATCATGCAGTTTGGCAATAAACTCTTTTGTTTCTGTCCATTTTAGCACATAGGAAGACACATCCTCCTCCAGCCCTGTTTTTGGCTGAAGATGTTCAATATAATGCGGGTTTGGCAGAAATCGCACATCAAACACTAGATCCGCATCAATTGGTATGCCATATTTAAATCCAAAAGACATAATGTTGACCGAAAAAGCATCCTTGCGGTAGCCGGAATAATACTGAATAATCCGTTCGCGCAGCTCTTTCGGCTTCATATCACTAGTATCTATGATCTGACGAGCCCTTCCTTTTAAATCCTCTAGAATACGGCGTTCATCATGTATTCCTTCCAGAGGAGCTTCCTCTGCAGCCAGCGGATGGGAGCGTCTCGTCTCTTTGTAACGTCGAACGAGAACATTATCTCTCGCGTCCAGAAATAAAATATGTGTTGTTAAATTTGTTTTCGAGCTTAATTTATCTACAGATTCAAATAAGTGATCAAAAAATTCCCGTCCGCGCAGGTCAATGACAAGCGCTACTTTATTCATTTTCCCACCAGAGGTTTCAATCAACTCAATAAAAGTAGATATTAACGCCGGAGGAAGGTTATCCACACAATAATAGCCAAGATCTTCAAAGCTTTGTACGGCTACTGTTTTTCCTGCTCCTGACATGCCGGTTATGATAACAAGCTGAATCTCTTCATTTCCCTGTTTCATTTTCGATCCATCCCTTCTTCATCGGAAGCTTCATCGGCTTGAAAGGAAGCGTCAAGCAATTTGTAATCCGGGGTGTACCGGAACGTACCATAAAGCACCTTATCCATGTTACCGAGCACATGCTGAAAAATATGTTTGTCTCCAGGTGCCATATCCAGCGCTGGAACGTTTGCTTTTTTCTGCCAGGCAAGATTCCCCTCCGGTGATTTTTCCCGCAGCAAGCCTTCCCAGGTTGAAGCAGCAAAGGTAAACATCATCCATTCAGAAACGATAATATCATTCTCTATTATAAGAAACGTGAAAATTCCGCGAATATGCGGATTTTTTACGATCAGTCCAGTTTCTTCCCAAAATTCCCGGACTACCGCCTCACGAACAGATTCTCCCTGCTCCATTTTTCCACCGGGAGCCACCCACCAGTTGCGGCTTGGCTTTTGGAGAAGCAGGACGCTGCCGCCGTCCTCCAGCACACAATTCGTCACTCGCTGCATGCTCATCACCTCACATTACCTATTATTATACTATTTGTGACGGTTGTCTCTCAATTTATTTTAACTATTTATGATCTTAAATTAAGAAAAAGCGGGTAAAACCCGGAGGCCACTTAAAAAGTTCTTTCTAATCTGAAAGAGCTGTTAACGTTTGTTGTGGTTTCTCACGAATCGTTTATCGCTCATCGTGGAATCAACAAAGATAAAACGAAAAAGAGTGATTTTCTTTGATTTATAAAAGAAAGTCACTCTTTTTTTGTACAATGACAGTAATACATAAAAGGGAGGGGTTCGATGGTAGAGCGTCCATTATCCATGCATGTAAGCCAGTACGAAGGACTATACGATATAGTGGTCCTTCATCTCCATAAATATAAAACACCATATTCTCCAGATAGAAACTATGGTGATTATACTTAGAAAAAAAACGGAAGGCGGCGACGTCGGGATCAGCGAAGTCTGAAAATCCATTCTGACGAGGCTTCGCTGAGACTGAATTAGTTGAAGATAAGCCCCGCGGAAAGCGTGAGCCTAAATTTACATATTTTAAACAAAAAAATGACACAGACGAAGTGTCTGTGCCGTCTAACATTATATAAAAGGGGGTCAATTACTAATCTTATTATACCCCTAATTGTGTTTCATAAGTGTTACAAACGAATTAAATCAGATTAACGTTTCATTATGCCTGCACGGCATTTTTTAGTTCTTCAACATAATGCTGGGCTGTCTGCGCTGCAAGTGAACCATCCCCTGTGGCGGTAACTATCTGGCGCAGAGATTTCTCGCGGAGGTCTCCGGCTGCAAAGATTCCAGGAACAGCCGTCTCCATTTCTTCATTTGTTTCAATATAGCCTTCTTCGTTAAGAATACCGAGGTTTTTTACGGATGCATTCAGCGGAAGCATCCCGATATATATAAAGGCGCCTTCTGTTTTGAATTCATAGTCCTCGCCTTTTTTCAGGTCGGTCAGTGTTACGCTGCCGACTTTGCCGTTTTCTTCATTTATTTCTTTCACGACATGGCTCCATTTAAAATCAATTTTGTCGTTGACAAAGGCACGCTGCTGTAAAATCTTCTGGGCACGCAGATCGTCACGGCGGTGAATAATAGTTACCTTATTTGCAAAGCGGGTCAGATAGACGGCTTCCTCTACAGCAGAGTCGCCTCCACCGACAACGACGATTTCTTTTCCCCTAAAAAATGCACCGTCACAAACGGCACAGTAGGAAACACCCCGGCCGCCGAGTTCTTTTTCTCCAGGTACGCCAAGATGCTTATACTCCGCTCCAGTGGCTACAATGACAGCACGGGCTTTGTATTCTTTTCCGCCGGCATGCACTGTTTTGTATTCTTTCCCGTCCACGATTTCTTTCACATCGCCGTAAGCATACTCAGCACCGAATTTACGGGCGTGCTCAAACATTTTATTTGAAAGATCTGGACCTAAAATATGGTCAAATCCAGGGTAGTTTTCTACGTCCTCTGTGTTAGCCATCTGGCCGCCGGGAACCCCTCTTTCAAGCATCAGTGTGTCCATTTCTGCGCGTGACGTATACACAGCAGCAGTCATGCCGGCCGGTCCAGCTCCAGCTATAATTACATCGTAAATTTTGTCCTCAGACATAACGATTCACTCCTATTCTCTTCATCGTATGGTCCCCTTGGAATGGCAGAGCCATTCTTATATTAGCGTTTAATTATATCCTCGACTATATCATAGAGAAGGACTTGAGCTCTGTCTACTATTCTGCTCATCAGCCCCGAAGACTTTTATTTTCATGCGGTTCTGCTGGTTACATACGATGGAAGGACGACGCCTCGTATATGACATCGCTTGAAGTCAGCAGTCCGTGTTCAAATTTATCAATCAGAAGAGCTGCCCCTCTGTGGCCTGCTTTTTTCGCAAACTGCCACCACTTGACTGCTTCCTTCGGCCGGTTTGTCTGATAAGAAGACACCCCATATTGGAAATAGAAATTTCCATCATCCGTGATAAAGCGCTGGGAAAACATCCGAAAGAAACGGTGGGCATCTTCATATTCACGGACCCGGCAGAGCGTTGCAGCTACCCGGTATAAATGATCTCTGTCCATAGGTACCGTGTTTTTTAGGGTGGCAGCTGCAGCCTTTGCTTCCTGTTCATGCCCCATATCATTATAAAATACAGCCATTTGGCAGACAGCAGGAAGGTACTGAATTTCCATGAGCAGATCCTTCGTGTAGGCAAGCGCTTCTTCCGTCTGTCCTTTTAAATAGAGAACCTGTGCAAGCTGACTGTACGCAGGCCAGTATGATGGATAATCAGTAATAATATCCTCGAGCAGTGCTTCTGCTTCTGTATATTTCTTTTCTTCTATTTTACGTGCGGCTTTTTCATAGGTGAGAATTAATTCATCTTCAGTATCTGAATGCTCCAGCTCGCTTTCATCCTCCCGGTCTATGCCGAGAAGATCGAGCAGATCCTTTGCATCCGCAGTGAATTCGCCTTCCGGAGAATAGTGAAGATACATAACTGCCGCTTCGTGAGCTTTATCAAAAAGCCCTTGATAAGCATAATTATTGGCGAGAAAAAAGTAACATTCGTACATCGTCTCGTCAAGCTCGTCAAGAACATGATGAAGCAGGTCATTCGACATATCATACTCAGACATGTCCGCGTAAACTGCAGCAAGCTGGCATTGAAACACGCCCTGTTCCGGGTTAATTTCAATGGCACGTCGTAAATATTTTACAGAGCGTTGAAATTCTTTTTTTTGGTAAGCCAGCACGCCCCGTTTGAAAAAATATTCACTATTCTGCAGAAAAGGAATAACCTGCCCTTTATTATTAGTTGTTGTATTCATGAAAATCCTTTCCTTCCATAAGTGACCCCGTTTGCAATAGTGCAAGTATATCATCAAGTTAAGCGTAAAAAAAGCTGTCCCTCCTGTAAATTTCCTGAAGGAACAGCTTTGTAAACATTGACTGTCATGAATAAGCCGTATTTATGCATAACAATGAATTTTGTCTATATTGCAACACTTTACATAATATACGAATATTACTTACTGTGTCGCTGTTCGAGCACTGCAAGCACCTCATCGAGCGGGAGCTTTTGTTCCCGGAGCAGTACAAGCAGATGGTAAAGTAAATCGGAGGTTTCCCATTTCAGTTCTTCGGCGTCGCGGTTTTTCGAAGCAATGATTACTTCACTCGCTTCTTCTCCGACTTTTTTTAAGATTTTATCGACACCCTCCGAAAATAAATAGGTCGTGTAAGCTCCTTCGGGCATTTCCGCCTCGCGCTCAGCAATTATTTTCTCGAGTTCATTGACTATAGCAAATCGATCCTTCTTCGAAGTTACTTTTTCCTCGAGAAGAGATGAAGAAAAACAGCTGTAGGCTCCCGTGTGACAAGCAGGACCGGCCGGTACGACCAGAACGACCAGCGCATCCTGATCGCAGTCATAGCGTATATCCTCCACTGTCTGGGTATTGCCGGAGCTGGCTCCTTTGTGCCAGAGCTCCTGACGGGAACGGCTGTAAAACCATGTTTCCTTTTCCGCGATTGTTTTACGCAGGGATTCTTCATTCATATAAGCAAGCGTCAGTACTTCTTTGCTGGCAGCATCCTGAACGATAGCAGGAATCAGTCCATTCTCGTCAAAGGTTAAATTTTTGATGTTCATCGGACGACCACCCCTTTCCCACGCAAGTATTCTTTTACCTCTTCGACCGAGGTCTCTTTGTAATGAAAAATGGAAGCCGCTAACGCCGCGTCCGCTTCAGCTTCGTCAAATACCTCAACAAAGTGCTCCCTTGCCCCTGCTCCACCGGATGCAATGACGGGCACACTCACTGCTTCGTTCACTCTTTTTGTTAACGGAAGATCAAAGCCGGTTTTTGCACCGTCCTGATCCATACTGGTGAGCAGAATTTCTCCCGCACCGCGGCTGACGACTTCTTTTGCCCAGTCTGTAACTTCCCAGTCCGTCGGTGTCCGCCCCCCGTGGGTGTAAATTCTCCAGGAGTCCAAAGTGTCGTCATATTTGGCATCAATTGCAACGACAATACACTGAGAGCCGAAGTAATCGGCTCCTTCTGTAATTAATTTGGGGCGGTTTACGGCAGCCGTATTAAGCGAAACTTTATCCGCACCAGCCCGTAGAATTTTTTTCATATCTTCAATGGAATTAATGCCTCCGCCTACTGTAAAAGGTATGGCAAGTGTTCCAGCCACCTCTTTTACGACCTCCACCATCGTCTTCCGCCCTTCGTGTGAAGCGGAGATATCAAGAAACACGAGTTCATCAGCACCCTGTTCATCGTAAAAAGCCGCCAGCTCCACAGGATCTCCAGCGTCACGGAGGTCTACGAACTGAACTCCTTTCACGACTCGTCCTTCTGTCACATCCAGACAGGGGATAATTCGTTTCGTCAGCATCAGAGAGCAGCCTCCTTTATCGCTTTTTCCAAATCGATTTTACCAGTATAAATGGCTTTTCCCACGATAGCTCCGGATACACCCTTTTCTTTTTGTGCGGTGAGTACCTTCAGGTCACCAAGACTGCTGACGCCGCCTGAGGCAATAACATGGCGGCCGGTAGCTTCGGCGAGCTCGGCAATCGCTTGAACATTCGGCCCTGAGAGCATACCGTCCTTTGCAATATCTGTAAAAATGAATATTTCTGCACCGTATTCTGCCATTTTTCTGCCAAGCTCTACAGCGGTAACTTCAGAGGTCTCGAGCCAGCCGTTGACCGCCACGAACCCGTCTCTGGCATCAAGTCCGATCGCGATCTGTCCAGGATACTTGGCAAGCATGTCTTTAGCGAATTCTGGATGCTGCACTGCCACACTTCCAAGAATGACACGGTCTACTCCGTTCTCGAGGTAATAGGCAACGTCTTCTGCCGTCCGGATGCCTCCGCCGACCTGGACTTGAACATTAAGCTCGGCAGCCGCACGGATCACGTGCTCATGATTAATGAGCTTTTTCTCTTTAGCACCGTCTAAATCCACCATATGTATCCAGGAAGCACCAGCCTCTGCGAAGCGCATGGCCATATCAAAAGGAGAATCTCCATATATCGTTTCCTTTTCATAGTCCCCCTGCAATAGACGAACGCATTTGCCTCCCCGCATATCAATTGCAGGGTATACAATAAAATTACTCATAGGTACGGCTCCCTTCTGCCACAAGCTTTCCGAAGTTTTCAAGCATTTTTACGCCAATGTGGCTGCTTTTTTCCGGGTGGAACTGGGTGCCGAGAATACGCCCTCGCCCGACCACCGCAGGCACTTCTTCTCCTCCGTATTCACTGACAGCAATCAAGACATCATCATCTTCTGTCTGAATCAGATAAGAATGGACAAAATATACGTGGCCTTCCTCGACCTCCCGCAGAACATCATGCTGCGGCTGATGAAAACGGAGTTTGTTCCAGCCCATGTGCGGCACCTTGTAGGTTTCTCCACTTTCTTCTTTTCCCGTAAAACGCCTGGCATATCCGTTCAACAGGGCGAGCCCTTTTGTGTCACCATGCTCCTCGCTGCCTTCAAACAGCAGCTGCATGCCAAGACAGATCCCTAAAAGCGGCTTTCCATCTGCCGCCCACTGCCGGATAAAATCTTCCTGGTTTTTCTCTTTTAAGAGCGTCATTGCGTCGCGGAACGCACCGACTCCAGGCAGAATCAAACCATCTGCCCTGCCGAGCTCTTCTGGATCTTCAGATAGGAAATAGTCGAGACCGAGCCGTTCAAGTGCTTTGCTGACACTGTGAAGATTTCCCATTCCATAGTCGATAATCCCGATCATCGCTTCCCATCCTTTCTTTATTAAAGCATTCCTTTTGTTGACGGTATTCCTTTTACGCGAGGGTCGAGCTGAGTAGCCTCATCAAGCGCCCGAGCCATAGCTTTAAAAACAGCTTCTGCCATATGATGAGTGTTATGGCCGTAATGAACGATTACATGCAGGTTCATCCGCGCCTCAAGTGCAAATTTCCACAAAAATTCATGGATAAGCTCTGTATCAAATGTTCCGACTTTTTCCCCAGGGAATTGGGCACGGAATTCAAGGTGCGGCCGATTGCTCAGATCTACCACAACCTGCGCAAGTGTTTCATCCATCGGCACAAAGGCATTGCCATAGCGTCGGATCCCTTTTTTATCACCTAGTGCCTCCTTAAACACTTCACCGAGGCAGATGCCTATATCTTCTGTCGTATGGTGATCATCTACTTCGGTATCTCCGGAAGCTTTCACGGTTAAATCAAAATGGCCGTGCTTTGTAAACAAATCGAGCATATGTGTCATAAACGGAACCCCGGTGGATATTTCACTCTGTCCTTCTCCGTCTATATTCATTGCCAGCTGAATTTGGGTTTCCTTCGTGTTTCGTTCAATCGAGCTTTTCCGTTCTGTCATTTCGATTCTCCCCTTTTTCGTATCTCCACCGCACGTGCATGTGCCTCCAGTCCTTCAAGTCTTGCAAGAGAGGCAATATCATCAGCGTCTCTGAGAAATGCTTCTTGACTATAGGAGATGATGCTGGATTTTTTCGTAAAATCATCCACATTCAGCGGACTGGAAAAACGGGCCGTACCGTTCGTCGGCAGAACATGATTCGGGCCGGCGAAATAATCCCCGACCGGCTCCGGGCTGTATGGGCCGAGAAAAATCGCACCGGCGTGGCGTATCTTTCCAAGCAGCGCCTGGGGATTTTCAGTCAGCAGCTCGAGATGCTCGGGGGCAAGCTTATTGACCGCTTCCAGCGCTTCTTCCATCGATCCGGCGGTATAAATAGCTCCATAATCACGGATAGAGGCGGAAGCTATCTCTTTTCTTGGAAGCTGTTCAAGCTGCTTATCTACTTCTGCGGCAACTTCCTCCGCTAACGTAGTTGAAGTCGTCACAAGCACTGAGGACGCCATTTCATCGTGCTCTGCCTGGGACAATAAGTCGGACGCCACCTCGGCAGCCGAAGCTGTTTCATCTGCAAGCACAACGATTTCACTCGGGCCGGCAATCATATCTATATCCACCTGCCCGAACACGGCCCGCTTTGCAAGGGCTACATAAATATTACCCGGTCCCACGATCTTATCGACCTTCGGAACCGTTTCGGTACCATATGCAAGGGCGGCAATCGCCTGGGCGCCGCCAGCTTTAATAATGGTCTTCACTCCAAGCTCGGCCGCCGTAACTAAAACTGCGGGGGAGAGCTCCCCATATTTATTTGGCGGCGAGCACATGACAATATTCTTTACTCCGGCTGTCTGAGCTGGAATGACATTCATCATGATTGTCGAAGGATAGGCCGCTTTTCCTCCTGGGACATACACGCCAGCCGAATCCAGAGCAGTTACCTGCTGACCGAGCATTGTTCCATCTGATTTTGTCGTGAACCAGGACTGTCTCCGCTGCCGTTCATGAAAGGAACGGATATTGGCAATCGCACGCCTTATCGCTCCTAGAGCTTTTTCATCCACCAGTTCATAAGCCTGCTTAGTTTCTTCGGGATCGGGAAGAAATGTTCCAAGCTTTGCGCCGTCAAACATTTCCGTTAAATCCTTCATTGCTTTGTCGCCATTTTCCCTTACCTGGCGGATAATCGCTTCCACTGATTCCTGCTGCTTTTCCGTGCCGCTTTCAACGGATCGGCTGAGGCTGACGTTTTTGCTTAGCTTCGTAATATTCACAATTCATCCTCCTCCACTACTCGTGCCAGTCTTTCCACAATATCATCAATCAGTTCATCCTTCATCCGGTAGCTGACAGGATTTACAATGACGCGAGAGGTGATAGGAACGATTGTTTCAAGCTCGATCAGCCCATTTTCACGGAGAGTTCGGCCGGTAGAAACAATATCAACTATGCGGTCCGCAAGGCCGATCAGCGGAGCCAGTTCAATCGAACCGTTCAGTTTAATAATTTCCACCTGCTCGCCCTGCTCTTTAAAATATTGAGTTGCGAGGTTAGGATATTTTGAAGCTACCTTCGGATTTATATCTGTTTTTTCATAGCCCGGCAGCCCAGCAACAGCCATATAGCATTCACTTATCTTTAGATCAAGGACTTCGTATACATCTCGTTTTTCTTCTATCATCGTATCCTTGCCGGCAACACCGAGATCAGCGACACCATGCTCGACATAAGTCGGCACATCCATCGGCTTTGCCAGAATAAAACGCATCCCTGCTTCCGGCGCATCTACGATCAGCTTACGGGAATCATCAAATTCCGGCGGCAGTGCGAAGCCTGCTTCACGGAGCATATCTGCTGCTTCTTCAAATATACGCCCTTTCGGCATCGCTACCGTTAACGGTTCAGTCATCGCTGCTGCCTCCTTTTTTCTTTCCTATATAGTATACGACGTCTGCAAACGCCCTGCTTAGTTCATCCATATTTTCAACACCCTGCAGATCCTGCAGCACAACGAGTTCGCCTTCTTTTCTTCTGGCTGCCGCTTCCTGGATCGCTTCTTTGCGGCGTTCGCGGCTGCAGACAATGCACGTTTGCTCAGGCAGCGCTTTCGTTTCTCCAAGCGCTTCTGCCAGCAGGTCAAGCCGGATTCCGAAACCGGTAGCCTGGGCCGGACGGTCAAACTTCTGCAGTAATTCATCATACCGGCCGCCGCTTGATAATGGAAAGCCTAGCCGGCTTCCATAGCCTTCAAAAACGACCCCTGTATAGTAACTCATATGCATGACAAGATTCAGGTCAATCTTCATATGCTCGCTGACACCGTAGCCGTCCAGCACCTCCCAGAGCTGTTCAAGATCCTCGAGAGCTTTTGCTGCGCGTCCGTTTTGAACGAGGTCCTTTGCTTCTCCCAGCTTATGGATACCCCCGCGGAGATTCAGCAGCCCGAGCAGACGTTTTTCATCAATCGATGACAGCGGCAGGCTTTTCACATGCTGGCGGTAACCAACGTAATTTTTTTCATATAGATAACGGCGCAGTGCATCAGCCCGTTCTTCGCTCCCTACGACATCAAGAAGTAATGCGTTTACGTAGCCAATATGTCCGATTGCGATTTGAAAGTTTTTCAGTCCTGCTTTTTTCAGTGCGCTGACCATTAAGGCAATAACCTCTCCATCTGCACTAGCCGTTCCATCGCCGACAAGTTCAACTCCCATTTGTTCAAACTCAGCCGGGCGCCCGCCTTCTATTTGCTGGGCCCGAAACAGATTGGTGTGATATGAAAGCCGCAGCGGAAACGATTGGTCTTTTAAACTCGATGCAGCTACACGTGCGATGGGAGCTGTCATGTCCGGCCGCAGAACGAGGGTGTTTCCATCTTTGTCGAGCAGCTTAAAAAGCTGCTGATCAAGAATGGCCGAGGCTTTTCCGACCGTATCATAATATTCCAGCGCAGGAGTTTCAATCGGCAGATAGCCCCAGCTGCTGATTTCTGACTCCATGCTGGTTCTGACGCTGTGTTTCGTTTGATGGTAGGAAGGTAGCGTGTCACGCATACCAACCGGCTTTTCAAACATAAATGGTGTGCTCATGGGAGGATACATCCTTTCAACGTTAGCTGCTGTATGATCATTTACTTTTTACTTTAGTTCGCTAATGTACTATCGAGATAAAGCATTATAACGTGTAGTTTACACCGGTTTTTTTACTGCGTCAATTGTTAACTCCGTTTTTTTCCGGTGAAAAAAATCCTCCCCATGCAGCGTAGCTGCTTATTGTGGAGAGGATTGTTTTATTATTTGAAGCGGATTACCGCCGACCGTACTGCCAGGTGCGACATCTTTATGCACCACCGACCCTGCTGCAACGACCGCACCATCTCCTATCGTTACTCCGGGCAGGATGGTTGTATTGGCACCGATCATCACGTTATCTCCGATGATGACATCGCCAAGCCGGTACTCATCTATTAAATATTCATGCGCGAGAATTGTTGTATTATACCCGATAATACAATTTCGTCCGATGGTTATTTTCTCAGGAAACATGACATCCGGCATGACCATGAGAGCAAAAGCGGTTTTTTCTCCGATGTTCATTCGTAGAAATGTACGGTAAAGCCAGTTCTTCATTGGTAAAAATGGTGTAAAGCGTGCGATTTGAATCACAATGAAATTCTTCTTCACTTTCCAGAAAGGCACAGACTTATATATCTGCCAGAGTGAATTAGCGGATGATACAGAATACCGAGTCGTTTTTCTCACGTCACTTGAACTCCGAGGTGATTAAGGAGATCCGGCATTTTTTGCAGCATCCAGTCAGGCTCATACGACAAGAGAACATCCTCTCCTTTAATGGACCAGGCAACGCCTGCAGTGAGAACTCCTGCATTTTTCCCGCCGAGAATGTCATAATGACTGTCACCTATCATAAGTGTTTCCTCCGGTTCAGCGCCGAGCTGCTCCATCGCCAGATGAAGCGGCTCGGGATCCGGCTTTACCCGTGTTACGTCATCAAATGTCACCACAACAGGGAAATACTCGAGCAGACCTGCCGATTCAGCTCCCATCAATGCCGTTTCTCGGCGCTTAGTCGTTACAATTGCCAGCTTATAGCCCTGCTTTGAAAGCTCAGCCACAGTTTGTCTCACGCCTTCGTATTCCTCTATTAAATCATTGTGATTTGCTTTATTATGTTTTTGATAGACGCCTATCATTTCTTCCGCCTTCTCAGGATCCACCCGGTGAAAGCTGTCCGTCAGCGGCGGCCCGATAAATTCGATGATGCTTTCGCGGTTGTATTTTCCCGGCATGTATTGATCCAGTGTATGCTGAAATGAGGCGATAATCAGCTCATTCGTATTGACAAGAGTTCCGTCGAGATCAAATAAAATCGTGTTAATAGTCATATTGTGCTTCCTTTCTAGACATGGCATTCTTTTCGGAGCGGTTCCAGATGTACGCAACTACCATTGTAAGCAGCACAGCTGTAATAAGCCTGATAAGCAGGAGCGGCAGAACCGGGATGCCAAGCGGGATAAAAATAAGAGTGTCTTCCACCACGGCATGGCAGGCTACCAAAAAAATAAACACTAAGTATAAATCCTTCTTTTTAACATTATCTTCTTTTATTGCCTGAATCATAACCCCTGCTCCAAAAGCAAGACCAAAAAACATTCCTGAAGCAAGTGTCGTTGATGTATTTTCACGGATACCTAGCATTTTAGTGAAGGGAGCCATCGCTTTCGAAAAAGCGTCAAGCCAGTTCAGATCCTTCATAATTTGAATCAATATCATGATTGGAATGACGACGATGGCAAGCTGAGCTGCTCCCATAAACGCTGTGACCAGGCTTTCCCCAGCCATGCCTGCCCAGGTGGCAGGTACTGTCTCTTGACTCTGTGCGACAAAACCGTACTTGGCCTGCTCCTGACCGCCCTGCCAGATCAGGTTAATCACTACTGCCGAAAAAATGGCCAGGCCTACGCGCACAGCGAGTACAACTGACATGCGGATGCCGACCTTGACTGCCACCGCAGATTCCACAAACAGGTTGTGGGAAAAAGAAAGCATCACAGCAAGTATAAATACTTCCTTCACTGCTAGATCCATCGACAAAATTGCACCAATAGCTGCGTACAAATTAAGCATGTTTCCGAGCACGAGGGCAATGGCAGCTTCCCCTGGGAGACCGAGCCAGTGCATGAAAGGGGCAAGTGCTTCTGCCAGCCAATCAAGAAATGGAGTATATCCAAGCAGGGTGATTATGAAGGTAATTGGAAATATAATTTTTGCTAGTGTCCAGATAGTTCCCAGACCGACAAATAACCCTTTCTTCAGCGTATTCAATGTATCTAAACCTCTCTCCATCCAGCGTTATTTCTTTTTCTTTTTTTTAGCCGGGCTTTTCGTCTTATTACCTTTCGGTGCTGGAATGCCAGGACCGTCCTCATCTAGATATCGCGCCTGTGCCAGTCCTGCTTTTCTCCGATATATAATAAGTATAACTGCGCCGGCTATTAGTAAAATCGAAATCATTTGAGCGGTACGAAGCACATCTCCGATCATCAAGCTGTCGGTCCTCATTCCTTCTACGAAAAAACGACCGATCGAATACCAGATGACGTAGGACATAAACATTTCACCCCGGCGCAGATTGACGCGCCTCAGTAACAGCAGAACAACAAAACCTGTGAGGCTCCAGAGGGATTCATACAAGAAGGTCGGATGATAATATGTTCCGTCTATGTACATCTGATTGACGATAAATTCCGGCAGCATTAAGCTCTCAAGGAAGTCACGATTAACCGGGCCTCCATGGGCCTCCTGGTTCATAAAATTTCCCCAGCGCCCTATCGCCTGTCCAAGAATTATACTAGGGGCAGCAATATCAGCAATTTTCCAAAAGGAAATTCCGCGTTTTTTTGAAAATATCACTGCGGTTACCACCGCACCAATCAAGCCCCCGTGAATAGCCAGTCCACCCTGCCAGACAGCAAGTATCTGTCCGGGATTCTGGGCGTAATATTCCCACGTGAAGATAACGTAGTAAAGTCGGGCACAAATGATTGAAATTGGTATCGCAAAAATTAATAAGTCAGCAAAAATATCCTTCGGCATGCCCCGCTTCTGTGCTTCCCGGTTTGCAATAATAAAGCCGAGAAAAGCACCAAGACCGATGATAACCCCGTACCAGTATACGGTCAGCGGCCCCAGTTCAACCGCGACGCGGTCAATGGGCTGTATGGAATGCAGCATTATCTCCCTCTTTTCTTCTCTTTTTCATTGCAGAAGCGGGGGATTAAAATTCTTCCCGGTCCCCGTCTTCAATCACATCGGTTAATCTTTCAGAAAATTGTTGAGCTGTGTTGATACCCATCCGCTTCAGTCTGAAATTCATCGCGGCAACCTCGACAATTACCGCAAGGTTCCGTCCCGGACGAACCGGAATCGTATATTTTGGAATTTCCGTATCAATAATTTTCACGGTTGCTTCTTCAATACCGAGACGGTCATAAGCCTTCTTATCGTCCCATATTTCCAAATTAATTGTTAAGGCGATTCGTTTAAACGGCCGTACCGCTCCTGCGCCAAACAATGTCATCACATCAATAATTCCCAGTCCTCTAATTTCAAGTAAATGCTGAATCAATTCAGGGGCTCGTCCGACAAGCGTATCTCCATGCTCCTGACGAATTTCTACCGAATCATCTGCGACAAGTCGATGGCCGCGGCGTACAAGGTCAAGCGCCGTTTCACTTTTACCGACACCACTTGCCCCGGTCAGCAGCACCCCAATTCCATAAATGTCAACAAGTACTCCATGCATAGCTGTGGTCTTTGCGAGCTTCGCTTCCAGAAAATTAGTGAGCTGGCTGCTGAGCCTGGTCGTGGTCACATCAGCGCGCATGATCGGAACGCCATTTTTTTCTGCATTTTCCACGAGCTCCGGTGGTGCAATCAATCCTCTGGAGATAATAATGCCTGGCGTGTCGTATGTACAGAGCTTTTCCATACGTTCATTTTTTTCATCTTCGTTCAGCTGCTGGAAGAAAGAAAGCTCTGTTCTGCCGAGCAGCTGCAATCTTCTGGCAGGATAATACGTAAAAAAACCAGCCATTTCAATTCCGGGACGGGATATATCACTGGTTGTAATCGCACGATATACTCCGTCTTCGCCAGCAAGAACTTCCATATTAAATCGTTCCACTAAATCCTTTGCTGTTACTTTTGCCATCTATTCTCACCCTCCCGACACATATATATAAGAAGAATATCATATTTCGATAAGCACAATTTCTATTGTAGCATGATTTGAAACGAATGTGGATGCGGGGCAGAGAGAGCGTTTCTTCAAGCTGTATGAATACAATAATAAGGTAATATAAAAAAACCGCCCTGCTGTCAGGACGGGATTCTTTGAAGAGAACATTATTTTCTTCTGCGCATTGGTTCAACGACAAAATTATTTATTAGTACGTTCAATATGGCAATAATAATAGCCGCAAGCAGCGCCATTCCAAACCCGGAAATTTCAAAGGCATCTCCCATTAATCCCGCTGTGAGCATTAATAATGCAGCATTAATGATGAATATGAAAAAACCAAGGGTCACAAATGTAATCGGCAGTGTCAATAGTACAAGCAATGGGCGGATCAGTAAATTGATGACCGTCAAAATAATGCTTGCAATCAATGCCGCGCCGATACCATCAAGTTCGAAGCCTTCAAAAAAACCGGCTACGACCATTAATGTAATCATGTTGATAATAAAAGGTGCAATACACCCCATTATGAGGTAACATCCTCTTCATTCGGCATTACAACCGCAAGGATGAGGTAAGCGATTAAAAATGGAAAGGCTGCAGTAACAACAGCCAGTACCACTGTAATAATTCTTACGAGTGTTGCATCAATGTTAAAATATTCAGCGATTCCTCCACACACGCCGGCTAACTTACGGTCCGAGCGGCTTCTGTATAATTTTTGCATGACTATTCCTCCTTATAACTGGCCGGGTTTCAATGAGATAGATCCCGTTTTAGTTTCTGCATCTAAACGAAGACGGGGTGATGCTTTTTCATTAGAAACAAAGCGAAGTGACTTCTGCATAAAATCCTTTTTTTCTTCAATAATACTGAGATCTGACAGGGCATAATTATAGTTTCCTACATTCGTCTTTAACAATCCCTCCGTGCGGATATGATCCGGCAGCGTTACAAAAATGCTTCCTGTAGTGGCCGCCAGCGCAGCACGGGCATCCTGTTGAAGAGAGAGCCTGCCGTTAATGGTGCCATTTACGGATTCCGCTTCCAGATCACGAATTTCAGCCTCTATTTCAATACTGCCGTTCATCGTATTCATATCGGCTATATCAAACACGCCTCCGTTTATCTTCAGCGGTCCGTTCAGTGTTTCTGCATGGCATCGCATGATATTTAAATTATCGAGGGTAATGGCGCCGTTGACGGTTTTTGCGGAAAAACTGTCTGCTTTTATTGATTCCCCTGTTAAATAACCGTTAAACGTGTAGAGCTGAATGCGTTCATAGGTGCGGCGCGGGATATACATGACAGCCTGAACTTTTATTGACTTTGTCTTAGTGTAAAAATCAAGCTGGTTTCCTTCCACTTCAAATACAGTTTCTTTCAGAAATTCCTCGCGCGCCTCTTCTTCGGAATTTCCTTTGTACACTTTGACCTTACACTCAATTTTAATATCATTTTCATCCCACGGCTTTACGTCGAGGGACCCGTTCTCCAACGACACATCCAGCACAGTCTGTTCAGCATACTTATGCTGAAAAATATGGTGCACTTCATGGTAGGTGCCGAAATTAAAATCAAGATCAAGTTCTTTTATCTTCGTAATAGCATTGTCAATAAAGCTCGTGAATGTGGATGCGGAATCAGCTTTACGCTGTTTTTCTCTATTCCATTCTTTCTGCCGTCGATTGCCTTCTTCCCAATTGACATTCGTGGAAAGACTGCGTCCTTTATCCGGGCCAGACACGGATGGTTCGTTATCCTTTTGGTGGCTCTCTGTCTTCGTCTGTTCCTGCTGAGACGCTGTATCATCTGATTTTAACGCTTTTAATAGCTTAGTTCCGTCTTCCGGTGAAATTTTACCCTCATCAATCATCTTCAGAATTAATTTGCGTTCTTCTTCCATTATTAATCCCTTCCTTTTCCCGGACTTTTTTTAATACCCTCTGCTTCCTTCTACGTTAACGATACCGTATGGGTTTCACTTTTACTTCCGCCTGCAGACTGATTTACCATCCACCTGATGCCCGTTTTCTAAAGTAAAGCTTAGTTTGCCGGGGAGTTCTGACCAGGAATGAACGACGTAATTATATTTTCTTCTTTACCAATGGCAGCCATTCGTAAAACATGAAGAAAAAGAAAAACTGCCTCCGATTTGCATAGACCACTATAGGTGTGGTCTTGATGTCCAGGAGACAGTTCAGCGTTATGAGGAGGTTTCCGCAACTCTTTCAGCTTGTTGAATTCTTTCTTCCATCCTTGCTCTTTCCCGCTCTAAGATCGGCTTCAAATAATAGCCGGTGTGAGATTGTTTTACCTCTGCCACTTTTTCCGGAGTACCGCTTGCAACAAGTTTGCCACCTTTATCCCCGCCTTCGGGACCAAGGTCCACAATATAATCGACCGTTTTAATGACATCGAGATTGTGTTCAATGACAATTACGGAATCTCCGTTTTCGACGAGGCGCTGCAGCACCTGGAGCAATCTGTCTATATCATCGGTATGAAGTCCGGTGGTCGGCTCATCCAGGATATACAAAGACTTTCCAGTAGAGCGGCGGTGCAGCTGGGAAGCAAGCTTTACCCGCTGTGCTTCGCCGCCGGATAAGGTGGTCGCCGGCTGTCCCAGCTTAATGTAGCCGAGCCCGACATCGTACAGCGTCTGAATTTTTCGCTTGATTTTCGGAATGTTTTCGAAAAAGCTTACTGCTTCCTCGACCGTCATTCCAAGAACGTCTGCAATGTTCTTGCCTTTATATTGGATATCGAGTGTATCACGGTTATATCTTTTGCCCCCGCATTCTTCGCAGGGAACATACACATCCGGAAGGAAATGCATTTCAATTTTGATAATGCCGTCTCCTTTGCATGCTTCACAACGTCCGCCTTTGACATTGAAGCTGAATCGTCCCTTTTTATAGCCGCGCATTTTTGCTTCGTTCGTCATCGCAAACACATCGCGGATGTCATCGAACACACCGGTATAGGTCGCCGGGTTCGAACGGGGAGTGCGGCCGATGGGAGACTGGTCGATATCAATAACCTTTTCGAGCTCCTTAATGCCATCGATCGATTTATGAGCGCCAGGCTTGTCTTTTGCCCGATGCAGCTTCTGTGCAAGAGATTTGTGAAGTATATCGTTGATGAGGGTACTTTTTCCGGAGCCAGAAACCCCGGTAACAGCAGTAAACAGGCCAAGTGGAATATCAACATTTGTGTTCTGCAGATTATTCTCGGTTGCACCTTTGATTTTTAGCCAGCGCTTTTCCGGTGTTCTTCGCTCCACCGGAAGAGGAATAAATTTCTTTCCGGAAAGATATTGGCCAGTCAGAGAATTTCCATCTTCCTTAATTTCCTCCGGTGTTCCTTCAGAGGTAATATAACCTCCGTGTGTTCCGGCGCCGGGGCCGATATCAACAATATGATCAGCCGCAAGCATCGTATCCTCATCGTGCTCCACTACAATCAACGTATTGCCAAGATCCCGCATTCGTTCAAGTGTGCGGATGAGACGATTATTATCACGCTGATGAAGTCCGATGGATGGTTCATCAAGAATATAGAGCACGCCCATCAGGGAAGAACCTATCTGGGTGGCAAGCCGGATACGCTGAGCTTCACCACCGGAAAGCGTACCTCCTGACCGGCTCAGCGTCAAATATTCCAGTCCGACATTAACGAGGAAACCCAGGCGTTCTGAGATTTCTCTTAAAATTAAGCGAGCAATAGCCAGCTCTTTTTCCGAGAGGGAAAGATTTTCAAAAAATGTAAGGGCATCTTTCACAGAAAGCTCTGTCACTTCCCCGATATGAGACTCGTTCAGCTTGACAGCAAGACTTTCCTTGCGGAGACGGTGTCCATTACAGCCCGGGCAGTCTTTTCTTGCCATATATTGCTCCATCTGATCGCGGATATAGTCCGAGGCTGTTTCGTGATAGCGCCTGGAAATATTTTTTAATACTCCTTCAAAATAGATATTACGCTCACGTATACGTCCACGTTCATTCTCGTAGCGAAACACCATCCGCTCCCGGGAATTACCTTTTAAAACAATATCAAGCTGATCCTTTGGAAGATCCTTCACCGGCACATCCATATCGATGCCGAAATGATGGCATACCGATTCAAGCAGCTGCGGATAGTATTGAGAACTTGTTGGTTCCCACGCCGCGATCGCGTGCTTTCGCAGGGTTCTGTCAGGATCAGGTATGACAAGGTCCTGATCAACTTCTAATTTACTTCCGAGGCCGTCGCAGGAAGGACAGGCGCCGTATGGACTGTTAAAGGAAAAAAGACGCGGTTCCAGCTCTCCGATGGAAAAGCCGCAGTGCGGGCAGGCATGGTGCTGACTGAAAAGCAGCTCCTCCTCCCCGATCACATCTACGAGAACTTTTCCGTCACTAAGTGCAAGTGCTGTTTCAAGGGAATCGGACAATCTTGTTTCGACACCCTCTTTAATAACGACCCGGTCAATGACAGCTTCAATATCATGCTTTTTGTTTTTTTCGAGATGGATGTCCTCACTGACTTCTCTCATTTCTCCATCAACACGGACGCGGACATAGCCTTTTTTCTTCAAATCTTCCAGCACTTTCATGTGCTCACCTTTGCGTCCGGAAATAAGCGGTGCGAGAATCTGCATTTTCGTCCGTTCCGGATATGAGGTCATGCGGTCGACCATCTGCTGCACGGTCTGTGAAGAAATCTCTACATGATGGACAGGACATACCGGCTTTCCTACTCTTGCAAACAACAGACGCAGGTAATCATATATCTCTGTTACCGTTCCAACGGTGGAACGGGGGTTTCTGCTCGTCGTTTTCTGATCGATCGAAATCGCAGGAGAAAGCCCTTCAATAGAGTCTACGTCGGGCTTATCCATCTGACCAAGAAACTGTCGTGCATAAGCCGACAATGACTCGACATAACGGCGCTGTCCCTCTGCATAAATCGTATCAAATGCAAGGGAGGATTTGCCGGATCCGGAAAGGCCGGTAAACACAACAAGTTTATCCCGCGGAATCGTAACGTCGATATCTTTAAGGTTATGAGACCTGGCCCCTTTTATTGTTAAATTTTCTAAAGCCATCGCTGTGTCACCCTTCCGCTTTTAATTCCATGACCATATCCCGAAGCTCAGCTGCCCGCTCAAAATGAAGATCCCTGGCTGCTTGCTTCATTTCTGCCTCAAGCTGGTCAATAACTTTTTGACGTTCCTTCTTGCTCATTCTATCTAATGCCGGCTTATCAAAGTCTTCGTTTTCATCTGAAGCAATGGTCGCCTGTATCAACTCAGGTATTGCTTTTTTAATCGTCTGCGGCGTGATGCCGTATTTATCGTTATGCTCCTTTTGTATGGTCCGGCGCCGCTTTGTTTCTTCGATTGCAATGTTCATCGATTTTGTAATCTTATCAGCATACATAATAACATGACCGTTGGCATTCCGGGCCGCACGTCCCATCGTTTGAATGAGAGACCGCTCTGCCCGCAGAAAACCTTCCTTGTCTGCGTCCAGTATAGCAACCAGTGATACCTCCGGAATATCAAGGCCCTCCCGGAGCAGGTTAATGCCGACGAGCACATCGAATTCTCCGAGCCGGAGCTGGCGAATTATATCAATACGTTCAAGTGTTTTTATATCAGAATGAAGATATTTGACGCGGATCCCTATTTCTTTTAAATAAGCCGTCAGATCCTCAGACATTTTTTTCGTGAGTGTAGTAATCAGTACCCGTTCTCCCCGTTCGCGCCGCTCATTGATTTCCCCGATCAGGTCATCAATCTGTCCTTCAATCGGACGGACGTCAATAGTGGGATCAAGCAGGCCAGTCGGGCGGATAATCTGCTCCACCATTTCAGGAGTGTGCTCAAGCTCATAAGGACCCGGAGTCGCAGATATGAACAATGCCTGGTGAACACGCTTTTCAAACTCTCCGAATTGAAGTGGCCGGTTATCCATTGCACTTGGCAGCCGGAAGCCGTGGTTTACGAGTACTTCCTTGCGGGCACGGTCTCCGTTATACATGCCGCGCACCTGCGGCAGGGTTACGTGTGATTCATCCACGACAAGAAGAAAATCCTCCGGAAAATAATCGATAAGTGTATAGGGCGAATCACCGGGGTTCCGGAAGGTCAGGTGCCGGGAATAGTTTTCGATTCCGGAACAGAAGCCCATTTCTTTCATCATTTCAATATCGTAATTGGTTCGCTGCTCAAGGCGCTGAGCTTCAAGCTCTTTGCCCTCCTCGCGAAACTTTTTCAGCTGGCCGGCAAGCTCTTTTTCAATGTTTTTAATGGCTCTGGTTAATTTTTCTTCTCTCGTTACGAAGTGAGAAGCTGGAAAAATGGCAATGTGCTTTCGTTCCCCGAGCACTTCTCCGGTAAGAGCGTCCACTTCGGTGATTCTATCGATTTCATCCCCAAAAAATTCCACGCGCATGCAATGTTCATCCCTGGAAGCCGGAAAAATTTCTACAACGTCCCCGCGCACCCGGAAAGTACCGCGCACGAAGTTAATATCATTTCTTTCATATTGAATATCTACAAGCTCTCTCAGCAGCTGATCACGTTCCTTTTCCATACCTGAACGAAGCGAAAGAACTAGAGCCCGGTATTCATCCGGTGAGCCGAGTCCGTAAATACAGGAGACACTAGCCACAATGATGACATCACTGCGTTCAAACAGCGCACTTGTGGCAGAATGACGGAGTTTATCAATTTCATCATTAATGCTGGCATCCTTTTCAATGAACATATCCGTCTGCGGGATATACGCTTCCGGCTGATAATAATCGTAATAGCTGACGAAATATTCAACGGCGTTATCTGGGAACAATTCCTTAAATTCATTGTAGAGCTGCCCGGCCAGGGTTTTGTTGTGGGCAATCACGAGGGTAGGTTTTTTTACTTCTTTAATAACGTTGGAAACGGTAAAGGTCTTCCCTGTGCCTGTGGCGCCGAGAAGCGTTTGGTATCGTTTTCCCGCTCTTAACCCCTCGGTCAGCTTTTGGATCGCTTTTGGCTGATCACCCTGCGGTTCGTATTTTGAAACTACTTCAAAGGCTTGGCTCATCGCGTGATCCCTCACTTTATATGAATCGGAGTAACATACATTTCACTATTATCGCTTATACATTATACCACATAAAGCGTCAATATAAACGATTTTTTCGAATATATGTTCGATTCAGTTTATCTTTGAGAGGGTATTGCTTATGGTGGAAATTGTTTGTAAAAATTGGAAAGAGCCTGCTGTGATTTTGTCAATAATCACTGCAGGCTTCGTTCATTTGAGTCGAGGCTGGGTGGCGTTTTCCACCGGATACGTGCGGTTTTCACTCATTTCATAGTGTTTCCACGCTGCGGGGCGTTTTTCCGCTCTAGTTTGATTTCCACCGCAGCAGCTTCAGTTTCCACTCGCTTCTATGGTTTTTCCCCGGACCAGCCAACCATTTCCTCCGTGCTTGACTCGTTTCCACGGCTGGGTGGCGTTTTCCACCGGATACGTGCGGTTTCCACTCATTTCATAGTGTTTCCACGCTGCGGAGTGCTTTTCTTCCGCTCCAGTTTGATTTCCACCGCAGCAGCTTCAGTTTCCACTCGCTTCTATGGTTTTTCCCCGGACCAGCCAACCATTTCCTCCGTGCTTGACTCGTTTCCACGGCTGGATGGCTTTTTCCACCGGATACGTACGGTTTCGACTCTTTTCATAGTTTTTCCACGCTGCGGAGTGCTTTTCCACCGCAGCCGTCCAGGCTTCCGCTGCTTCCAAACCTTCTTCCTATCCACACGAAAACTTTACCCGAAGTCTTTACCTTGTTTTTTATGAAACCAGTGCCAGGTAATCCACGCAGAAACAGCCAGCGACAGCAGAGCCGCAGCAGTGACCGCAGCTCCTTTGGTCCATGGCTGGAGGGCAGCCGCAATCATTAATGCTGTTACTACCCCGCCGATATAGCTGTGCGTGAGGCGGGAAGCCGTAATCATAATGACAGGCGGCAGAAAAGCCGCGGTTAAAATTTCTATCACATTAGATACCCTGCCTTCTCCTTCATTCTATATATCCTTTGATCGCCGGCACCTTTATGCCTGCCGGCTTGAAGTCGTCAGTGGGGTTTGATCCTTTACAAACAGCACCCCAAGTTCATGATGTTGATTACTATATACCGCTGACTGAACGTGCCGAAGCTCAGCATTAATATCAGCCACCTCTATTTTACAATAAGCCGAATTTTTCTGAAGTGCCTGGTAGAAGTCTTTTTCATTATTAACATTGCTGGCGTTCACTTTCATAATTATCTCGCCGGGAGCCAGTCCCATTTTGGAACCAGGTGAGTCCGGAAGCACACAGAGAACTGTAAGTCCGCGTGCACGAGGGGTGAAGAGCGGCGGACGATTCCGTTCTTGTACTCGGAAATTCAGAGTTATGGCTTCTCGAACCAGTAATATCGCGGCAGCGCTGATGAGTCCCGCAGCTGGACTGTATAGAGCTGAAACAGCACTGGCAGTCGCAAAAATTCCGAGTAAAACAACGCGTCCGCCCACTTTTTTTACTGCTTGTGCAGGGAGCGTATGAAAAATACTGTACTTTGCTCCTATGGCAAACGGTACAATAAACAGGCTCATTCCCGTTTCTGCGAGAGGAAAAAGCGGCCAGAATCCCGCTGGCTCTATCGGTCCTCCCGGAATGAGCAGGCAGACTGGTACAAACCAGATCCGCTTCAGCTGATGCCCTCCGATTTTTTTGCCTCGTGAGCTTTTCCGGACAATTGGGGTCGTATATTGGCTTCCATTTTTCCAAATTAACAGTCCTTCGGCGATTATAAAAACAGCCAGGATGAAAAGTACCGGGCGGTGGTCTCCGGTTCCAAGAGAGGAAAACCACTCATCAATCAATGGATAGCCCGTCACAATATTTGGAAGAAAATAAACAAGTATGAAGCTCAGACCTAAGATGTGTGAAGGTCCGAGCCAGCGGACGCGTCCGCTGAGAAGAAACAGGAGCGTCACTGTCCCTGTGAGGAGTAGAAAGGAAAACGAAATGTAAAGACCGGTTGCCGCAAGTAAAACTGATAGAAGTAAGCCTGCGCCAAGACCCGGAAGTAGTGGTGCTGTAAGGTCGAACACAGCATGAAACACACTCGTATGAAAGGTAGCCCGCTCCTTTTTCACTCGAAAAAACCCGAGCATTAACATAGCTGCAGGAATGAAATATGTAAGAGGATGAGCAAAAAAACGCCCAATCCCTGCTAGTAGTTCCCAGGCAATAACATCCATAACGGCATCTCCTTCGTAACCGGATTGAAACCCGGCATAGATAGTAATTGTATTACTATCATTTCTGTCTCTTTTTCTAGAATGTATTATTAAGCTACAAAAACGGAGCGGTTCCTTCAGGTTCAGCTTTCTGAAAGATGCACTCCGCTCCATTTTCCAAACATTTATTCTTGAATTTGTTCATTTACAACTTCGAGTGCTTTTTCCATTTGTCTGTCATTGTCTGGATCCTGAATCAGTTCAAACATAGCCTGATTCATTGCTCCGGCTGTCTCTTCATCGATCGTTCCGGATACGGAGATATCCTCTGCTTCCTCCTGGAACGATTCGACTGCAGCCTCGGTCTGCTCATCAAAATATCCGTCTGTACGTCCCGGATCATGACCGAGACCTTTTAAGATATTCTGGGCTATTTCAACCTGCTCTCCGATGTCATCGAGCTGAAGCTCTTCTTCTGATGAGAGAGCGGCGGAATAGAAATAGTCAGGCTGATCAGTTTCGATAGTTGGCTCCACGCCTTCTTCATTTATCCAATTTCCGTCCGGAGTAAGCCATTTAAACATAGATAGTTTTAATTCACTGCCGTCGTCAAACGGCATCGACTGCTGGACCGTTCCTTTACCATAGGTCGTGTTGCCGACCAGCTCATAGCCGCCTGCTTCCTTCAAAGCTGCAGCCAAAATTTCAGAAGCTGATACGCTGCCTTTATCAATCAAACCGACAATTGGATAGTCTTTTCTCTCCTCCAGGGAGGATAGAGAGCGGACAGTTTCTCCTGCACGGTCTTCAATCTGCACGACCGGCTTATCGTCTCCCGGAATAATCAGATCTCCGATATCCTCGACACTGTCAAGAAATCCGCCCGGATTTCCGCGCACGTCAATTATCAGTCCATCTATCTCTTCTGCTTCCAGCTTTTCCAGCTGATTTTCAAACTCCTCAGCAGTTGATTCGGAGAAGGATGTAATTTCAATGGTTCCGATTTGTCTTCCATTCTGTTCCGTCACTTCAGAATATACTGTTTCCACCGGAATTTCATCTCGTTCGACATCCACATCAAATGGGTCAGAAGAGCCTTCCCGCTGGACAGTAAGGGTAACCTTTGAACCCTTTTCGCCGCGGATCTTCAGAACGGTTTCATTTAAAGACTCCCCTTCTGTATCTTCTCCATCAACAGCCAGGATCTGATCATTTGGCTGCAGTCCCGCTTCTTCAGCCGGAGAATCGCGGAAAGGGGACACAATCGTAACCGTGTCATCCACCATGCTCACCTCAGCGCCAATTCCTTCAAAAGAAGACTCCAGCGATTGAGAAAACTCCCCGGCTGTATCTTTATCCATATAAGAAGAGTGTGGATCACCAAGCGTTTTGACCATTCCTTCAAAAGCGCCTTCCATCAACTCTTCTTCATTTACTTTTTCTACGTACTGCTCGCTGATCATATTGTACATCTGTTCAAACTTTTCACTTGCTTCCCCGTCTCCGCTTCCCTCGGATTCTGCAGACTCTTCCTGACTATCCGTGTTACTCGAAACAGAACGGGGAACATCTTCATCATCTATATTTATGCCGGCGAACACTCCGCCTGCTCCCGCAAGCAAGGCGGTTCCCAAAACGGCGGATACCGTTTTCGCATTTTTTTTCATTTATTTTCCACCCCGGTTGTGTATCATACTGTCGATTGCTATCGATGATTCTTGACTTATGTCTTTTCAAAGTGAAAAAAGTGGTACGTTCCTTCCTATATTTTAGCATGAATGCTGCCCGAGGATAAATGATTATTACGCAAAATAAAAGATAGGGAGCAATAGCTCATCAGAATAAGGTATTTCACAACCCCAGCACCAGTCCTGCCAGTATTCCGACAATGACCACTTCCCAGGCCGGCCGCTTCCAGTATGAAAGCAGCCCGAACAATGCAGCAGCTGCCGCAAAATCCACAGCAGAAGTAACAGCGCTTGTAAAAATCGGGTCATAAAACGCAGCTGCAAGAATGCCGACCACTGCAGCGTTCACACCGAAAAGTGCTGCTTGAATACGTGGGTTGGTCCGTAAATCGTTCCAAAAAGGAAGGCTTCCAATAATGAGAAGAAAAGCAGGCAGAAAAATTGCAGCAGAAGCCACTAGTGCCATACCCAAACCACCGGATACCGCCCCGAGATATGAAGCAAAAGTAAAAAGGGGTCCCGGTACCGCCTGCGCAGCCCCATATCCGGCTAAAAACTGTTCTGCATCTACCCAGCCCTGCCCGACTATCTCTTGTTCTAACAGCGGAAGCACTACATGGCCTCCTCCGAAAACGAGAGCCCCTGCCCTATAAAAGCTGTCAAAGATCTCCAGGCTCTCCAACGTGACAACCTGGCGAGCCAGCGGAAGCAGAAGAAGCAGACCAAGAAATACACTAAGACAAATCGCCCCAGTCTGCTTTCGAACAGGTACCGACATCGGAGATACTGCTTCTTCCACGGAGTGCTTTTTATATAAATACAAACCGAGAACACCAGCCGCAAGAATGATCAGCACCTGACTGTACATCGCTTCCCAGAGAAGCAGAATAATCATTGCTGCGATCGCTATCGTAGCGCGTTCTTTATCTGGAGCAAGTTTTTTCCCCATGCCAATAATCGCATGAGCGACCACCGCTACTGCTACAAGCTTCAGCCCATTCAGCCATCCGGCGTCACCAACATCTGCGCTTTGCAGAAAAAAGGCAAATAAAATCAATGCTATAACTGACGGCAGCGTGAAACCAAGAAATGAAAAAAATCCTCCCAAAATGCCCGCTCTGGACATGCCAATTCCAATCCCTACCTGGCTGCTCGCTGGTCCCGGTAAAAACTGCGCTAATGCGACAAGGTCAGCGTAATTCTGCTCACTCAGCCATTTTCTGCGACGCACATACTCTTCATGAAAATAACCAAGATGAGCAATTGGACCTCCAAAAGAGGTCAGTCCCAGCCGCAGTGCGACAATAAATACTTCCAAAACTGATCCGGAATTTTTATTCATATAAAAACCTCCTATTACTCATCCATAACTTCTTTCATCAGTTCTCTAATTTTTGCCTTGGTTTCCTCTAGAGCTGTTAGTCCGTGATTAGTAATTGTGTAATACTTACGAATCCGGCCTTCTACATTTCTTTCCTTACGTGATAAATAGCCCTTCTTTTGCATATCATGCAGCACTGGATAGATCGTCCCCGGACTGACCCGGTAACCGTGTGAAGCTAATTCATCTATCAGATACTTGCCGTAAACAGGCTCTTCTTTTGCGTGATGTAAAATATGGATTTTGATAAAGCCCGAAAAAAAATCCTGGTACATCTAAATCACCTCCTTTTGATATTAACATCCGATATCGGATTTCGATATTAAGAAGTCAATATCTTTACAAAATTTTAAAAAAGTATCTAAGAAGGAACGACAAATCCATGATTTCCAAGTACAATAGACCCTACTAACGGTTACAATGGAAACGTAATTAAGGAGTGCAATATTCTGAATGAAACACATTTATTTAGATTACAATGCGAGCACTCCGCTCGCAGCTGAAGTTCGTGAGACGATTGTGAATACACTCGATCAAAGCAGCGGCAACCCTTCTGCTTCCCACTGGGCAGGCATTCCAGCCAAAAAGGCTGTGGAAAACGCACGCCTCCAAGTGACGGAGCTGATTAGTGCAGAGTGTGAAGAAATTATTTTTACAAGCGGAGGTACGGAAGCTAACAACCATGCCTTAAAAGGGGTTTGGGATGCGCTCGGCCGCCCCGGCAGCCAAATCATTACTACAACCATTGAACATCCTGCCATTCTCGAACCATGCCGATACCTGAAAAACAAAGGAGCTGCTCTAACCTGGATAGGTGTTGATGAACACGGCGTCGTTGATCCGGCGGAGATTGAAGCAGCCATTACCGAAGATACAATTCTTATCTCTGTGATGCACGCCAACAATGAAACCGGCTCGATTCAGCCATTGAAAGAAATCTCATCTATTGCAAAAAAATATGGTGTATTACTGCACTGTGATGCAGCTCAATCAATCGGGAAAATTCCTGTGCATGTGGACGAACTAGGAGTAGACCTCCTTTCAGTGGCTGGGCATAAATTATATGCACCGAAGGGGGTCGGTGCCCTTTATGTCAGAAGCGGCACTCCTCTTGAAAGCTTCATGCACGGGGCTGGCCACGAACGTGGCCGCCGGGCCGGCACCGAAAATGTCATCCTTGCTGCAGCACTGGGGCGCGCTTCTGAACTAGCGCTGGAAATGGAAGAAATATCAATTAAATGGCGCTCCTTGACCGACTTCTTTTTTCAGCAGTTAAAGCGCACTTTCGGAGAAAAGGTTCAGCTGAATGGACATCCTGATGAACGGCTCCCCAACACACTTAATGTCAGTTTTCTCGGAGAAATCGGCCAGGAAGTGCTGGCACGAATGCCGGAAGTAGCCGCCTCGACCGGCGCTTCCTGTCATTCTGATATCGTGCAGCTCTCCCCTGTCCTCCGCGCCATGGGAATCAGCGAGGAACGCGGGAAAGGAGCCATTCGATTCAGTCTCGGACGAGCCTCATCAATGGACGATATTGAATATGTGATCAAGAAATTGAAGGAAATAATTGAAGAGTAAAAAGCTAAAGCTCTCATTGCTGCCCAAGGCAGTCATGAGAGCTTTCTCGTGACATGCTTTAAAGCAAGGCCCCGCAGGCAGCGCCTTGCTTTAAAGAAAAACCTGACTTGTGGGTACGCCCGGTTTCTCCGGACCCTGGTTCCGCTAATAGCTCCAATTTGAAAGAATAACGAAACTTATTTCCGCATCCAGCAAATGGACCTGGTTTTCCTCCTAAAAAAATAGCACATCCTTATTTTGTTTTTAACAAGGATGTGCATGAATGTATCTGTTATTTATATTGTCATTATGGAAGATAGTTTCTAGGATTCACAGAATTTGATTTAGATCCATTCCACGAGCCTTCATGCACTTCAAAATGAAGATGAACCCCCTGGGATGCGCCAGTTTCCCCCATGACGCCTATTTGGTCTCCGCGGGAAATGCTTTGTCCGGAAGAAACCTTAGTCGAAGACATATGGGCATATAATGTTGTGATCTGCTTTCCGCCAATGTTATGTGAAATCATAACAGTATTTCCATATCCGTTCATGTAGCTTGAATTAACGACGGTGCCGCTTTCAGCAGCGACAATTGGGATACCACTGCGGCCGCCGGAACCGATATCAATGCCGTGATGCATTCTGCCCCAGCGCTGTCCATACTCAGAAGTGTAACTGCCTTCAGCCGGTTTCATCAGCGTTCCGCCGCTGTCAGAAGGTGCTGCGCTGCTGCTCGAGCTGCTGGAATCAGAGCTGTCTGACTCGGAGCTATCAGATTCAGAGCTGTCTGAGCTTTCTTCTTCAGCTTCTTCTTCCTCTTCTGCGGCCGCCGCTGCTTCAGCTTCACGGCGTTCTTCCTCCTCACGCTTTTCTGCCTCGCGGGTTTCATACGCTTCTAATTCCTTTTGGGCAGCCTCTTCCTGTTCCTGAAGCAGTGCCTCTTCATCTTCAAGTGCAATTAACGTTTCTTCGAGCAGTTCTTCATCATCTTCAAGGCCGCCGAGGATGTTTTCCTTCTCTGATTGCTGACTCTCCTGTTCTGCTTTCAAGTCTTCCAAATTTGCCTTGCTTTCTTCTAAAGAGCTGAGCTGTTCTTCTACTTCCGCTTTTGCTGCTTCAAGATCTTCCTGGTCTTTAATGTGACTCTCGAGAATGTCGCGGTCCTGATCTGCGATTGTATTCAGCGCAGATACTCGGTCAAGCAGATCGCCGAAACTGTTTGCCCCCATCAACACTTCAAGATAGTCAACCGATCCGCCATTTTGATACATTGCACGAACCCGGTCTTTCAGCAATTCATCTCGTTCTGCTATTCGTTCTTCAAGCTCTTCGATCTGCTCATGCAGTTCATCGATTCTAGATTCTGTCTCAGAAATGTCGTCTTCTTTTTCAGAAATATCTTCGTTTGTGGAAGCCATTTCTTCATCTAGCTCCCGGATCTCTTCTTGAATTTCTTGAATATCGTTAAGGATCTCTTCACGCTCCGATTCAGCTTCTTCCGATTCGGAATCATTGCTGTTCTTTTTTTCCTCTAGATCCTCAAGCTTTTCTCTCAGCTCTTCATTTGCCGATGCCGTACTGCCTGCACCATATGCAAATCCTGATGTTACAATCATGAAAGCAAGAAAGCTTTTAATAGCTTTTTTCTTCATCCCCGGTTTTCCTCCTCTATTTCTACCCCAATCGTACTATTAGACTTTTAAAAACTTCCGAACGGAAGCAATGCTTCCCCAAACACCGACAAGAGCACCTATTCCCAGTAGAATAAGAGATACCTGCATGGTAAGAGGATAGACAGGCATTAACTCAGCAAAATTAATCTGAAGCCTGCTTCCGAATTCTTCGGTTATATACTGGTAACCGAAGACCACAGCTGCAACCGGCGGAAGAGCTCCTAATACACCAAGCAGCAGCCCTTCTATAAAGAACGGCCAGCGAATAAAGCCATTGGTTGCCCCCACAAGCTTCATAATCTGTATTTCTTTTCTTCTCGCAACGATTGTCAATTTGATTGTATTCGAAATTAAGAACATGGCCGTGAACATTAAGCCGAGAACTAATGCAATCCCGATAATCCTCAGGACGTTAGTTGCTTCAAACAATTGTTCCACTACCTGCTCGCCGTAATCGACACGGTCAATGTTGGGCAGAGCCTCTACTTCTTCAGCCACCTCTTCGGTCAGCTGCGGATCAGTAGCCTGAAGTATATAGGTGTCGTTAAGTGGGTTTTCATCTCGGAGTGATTCAAATGCTTTCCCTTCGTCGCCGAGACTTTCAATTAATTGATCCAGCCCTTCATCCTTGCCAAGAAACGAAACACTCTCTACGTGTTCGGTCTGCTCCAGCTCTTCTTCGAGAGCTTCCTGTTCCTGCTCATCAGCAGTTAGATCTATGTATACCCTGACTTCAACGTCGTTTTCAACGTTTTCCATGAATTGATTCACATTCATGATTAGAAGCAGAAAAACTCCCACTACAAACAGCATAATTGTTACTGCACTGATCGAAGCAAAGCTCATCCAGCCATTACGGCCGATATTCTTTGTGCCTTCTTTTATGTGGCGGGTGAGGGTTCTACCTTTCATACCCGTAGCCCCCTCTCCACTCATCACGGACGATACGGCCGGATTCAATCGCAATAACTCTTTTCTTAATTGTGTTTACAATCTCACGGTTATGGGTAGCCATTATGATGGTCGTCCCGCGGCGGTTAATATCCTCTAGTATTTCCATTATTTCCCATGATGTGTCGGGGTCAAGGTTGCCGGTCGGCTCATCGGCGATGACTACACTCGGGTTATTCACAACTGCTCTTGCAATGGTGACACGCTGCTGCTCGCCTCCGGAAAGCTCGTTCGGCAGGAAGCGTGCTTTATGCTTTAACCGTACAATTTCTAACACATTCATAACTTTTTTTCGGATCACATCTCTGCGCTCGCCGATGACTTCAAGTGCAAAAGCTACATTTTCAAATACGGTTAAGCTCGGAAGCAGCTTAAAGTCCTGGAAGATCACACCGATTTTCCGTCTTAAATAAGGGACATGCCGTTCTTTTACCTTCGACAAATCTGTTCCGTTCACAATGATATTTCCGTTGGAAGGTTTTTCCTCACGGTACATCATTTTTATAAAGGTGGACTTTCCAGCGCCGCTGGGCCCGACCACATATACGAATTCCCCTTTTTTTATGGAAATATCGATGGCATTAAGGGCATTAACACCGTTGGAATAAGTCTTTGAAACTTCTTTCATTTCTATCATTACGATACCACTTCCTGAAGCAAACAATTGTTTGTTGTTTTTCCTGGTGCCTGTCCGATTGTTTTTTGAGAAAAAATTGCACTGGTGCATGAAAATATACTTGGAGATCCCAAGTATTTATGTATTACATCGTTATTCTACAATTTTTGACGTAAAAACTGTTTTTTTGTCATTTTTGCACCTATGTCATTATATCATTTTTGCATTCTCTCAAACGCTAAAATAGTATTACAATTTCATTTCAAGTTTGTTATAAGGGGTGTAATAAGGCAGGGGTTTTTACACAAATCATGAACAATTTAGGGAGTTAGTGAGAGGTTTTTCGCAGGTAATAAGAACCAGTAGATTTGAATTGCGGTGATAATAAAAGCCCGATCCGAATGGGGGGTCTGTCGAATCGGGCATTACGTTGTCATTCGGACTTCTCAGAAACCCATTGTGCAACATTTTCTGCTTCTTGCCCTTCCACAATACCAGAAGGCATGCCGCTTCCGCCTTCTTCAATCATCGAAAGTACTTCATCCTGCGACAGACCTTCTCCTTCTAACGCAGGACCGCTTCCGCCTTCTAAGTTTTCACCATGGCATTGTGCACAGTTTCCCTGAAAGGCTTCCTCTGCGGCTGCTTCATCGTACGATTCGCCGCCGCCATCACCGGCAGAATCCTCCTCATCTCCGCCACCACCACAGGCGCCAAGTATAATAATCAGCCCGCCGGCAGCTGCTGTAAGAAATTTCTTCATTGAGTTTCCCTCCTGAACTAGAAAAATTTACATATTAATTCTCACTAATTATACCCTGAGCCTTCTTTTTTGAAACCTTCACCAAGGACCTCTGTAGCGTTTGCTACGATCACAAAGGCATGAGGATCAGCCGCTTGAACGAATTGTTTTAATTTGGTGACTTCATTGCGGTTTACTACACACATGAGCACCGGACGCGGGTCATTTGTGTACCCACCATAGCCTGCAAGCCTCGTTACTCCGCGATCAACTCTGTTCAAAATCGCAGTACTGACTGCATTTTCTTCCTTCGTAATAATGAGCGCAATTTTAGCATACCCCACACCGGTCTGAACAATGTCTATTGTTTTTCCAGTTACAAAAAGGGCAATGAGGGCGTAAAGAGCAAATTCAATACTGAACACAAAAGCGGAAGAAACGACGATCAGCCCATCGATGACGAACACACAGGCACCTAGCGAGGCTCCGGTGTATTTATGAATGATCTGAGCTGCGAGATCCGTCCCTCCCGTTGAAGCATTTGCTCGAAAAACTAATCCCAGGCCGAATCCGACGCCAATCCCGCCGAATAATGCCCCGAGCAGTGGATCTTCTACCGCTGGCGGGAGCTCTCTTGTTATGTAAACAACGAACGGCAGAAATAATGATCCAGCAAGTGTTTTGCTTCCATACTTCCAGCCCCCGAGCAATAAAAGACCTGCAATAAATAACGGTATATTCATTGCCCACAAAATCAAAGCCGGTTCAAGTCCCGTGAGGTCATTCATAATGGTTGCAAACCCGCTCACACCGCCGGATGCAATTTGATTTGGGAGCAAAAATAAATTATAGGCTACCGCGACAATTGAGGACCCGGCAAAAATGAGCACTGCATGCAGTATGAGACGAACGTTCTTCGAAAGCGGCTCCCGCCGCCGTTTTTTCACACTCATCCGAGCCTCTCCTTTCTTTTAATAAATTCCTGGCCGTGTGGTTTTAGCAATTCCAGTGATGCGGACCTCATCGAGCACTACCACATTCTTATTCTTTGCAGACAAAACGGCGCCGATTCCCGGCGCCGCGCCTTCCTTATCATACATTGATGCTTAATCGCAAATATTCATCTATAAACGGATCAATATTACCGTCCATTACTGCTGACGTGTTACCAATCTCATGATTGGTCCGATGATCCTTCACCATATTGTACGGGTGGAATACATAGGAACGAATCTGGCTGCCCCAGCCGATTTCTTTTTGTTCGCCGCGGATTTCATCGAGTTCCTGCTGCTGCTCTTCAATCTTAAGCTGATATAATTTCGCCTTTAACATTTTCATGGCTCTTTCGCGGTTTTTTATCTGTGAACGTTCACTCTGGCACGTTACAACTGTGTTAGTAGGAACGTGCGTGATGCGTACCGCTGAGTCTGTCGTATTAACATGCTGCCCGCCGGCCCCGCTGGAGCGGTATGTGTCTATTTTTAAATCCTCGGTATTAATGTCGATATCAACTTCGTCATCCAATTCCGGCATCACATCACAGGAAGCAAAGGAAGTGTGACGGCGGCCCGAAGAATCAAACGGTGAAATTCTTACGAGACGGTGAACCCCTTTTTCCGCCTTAAGATAACCGTACGCGTTGTGCCCCTTAATCAGCAGGGTCACGCTTTTCACTCCTGCCTCATCTCCCGGCAGATAATCCAGTGTTTCGACGGAAAAACTGCGTTTTTCCGCCCAGCGTTTATACATCCGCAGTAGCATTGACGCCCAGTCCTGTGATTCTGTTCCGCCTGCACCCGGATGCAGCTCGAGGATGGCGTTACTTTTATCATATGGCTCATTCAGCAGCATCTGCAGTTCAAAATCATTCAAGCTGTTCATTAGAGCTTTCATCCCGCTATCCAGCTCCTGCCATAATTCTGCATCGTTTTCTTCCTTGACGAGCTCATATGAAATCTCAAGATCATCAAACGTTTCGGCCAGTTCTTTATATCCGTTTACACTCTCTTTTAGTGCATTATTTTCATTAATTACTTTTTTTGAGGCGTTCGGGTCATCCCAAAATCCAGGCTCCGTCATTTTTTCTTCAAGCTCCGCTATACGCTCCTCCTTCTCAGCGAGGTCAAAGAGACCCCCTAAAGTCCGCTAATCGCTTAGCCATTGTCGTTAATTCATTGCGAATTTCTGCCATATCCATGCAATCATCACCTCATCGTAGTATAAAAACCGTAAAAACGGAGGGGGCCGGCAATGCCTGCGCTGGCGCCCCTCCTAATACCATCCTACTGTGCTTCCTCCTGCTGCCGTCCATGACAGTGCTTGTATTTTTTGCCGCTTCCGCACGGGCACGGTTCATTTCGCCCAACTGTCTCCGTCCGGCGTACGGGGCGCCGCTTTTGGTTCTGGCGCTGACGTTCGGTATTGTTCCCATGGACAGCCTGCCCTTCTGCCACTTCCTTGCGCTCCAGGTTGTTCCGAACCTGGGCCTTCATTACATATGTGGCCACTTCTTCTTCGATAGAAGCTACCATTTCTTCAAACATATTAAATCCTTCAAAACGATATTCACGGAGCGGATCATTCTGTGCATAGGCACGCAGATGAATACCCTGACGGAGCTGGTCCATCTGGTCTATATGATTCATCCACTTCCGGTCTACGGCACGCAGCATAATAACCTTTTCAAACTCCCGCATCGTTTCTGAGGTAAGCTCTTCTTCTTTTTCGCTGTATCGTTCGTCTACTTTTTCCATTATCAGCTCTACCATTTCCTCCGGCTCGAGCTTTCGGAGCTCACGTTCGGTCACGTCATCCTCTTTCAACACGGTCCCTTTCATATAGTTGACGAGACCTTCAATGTTCCAGTCTTCCGGAACTTCATCCTCTGGGGTATATAGGCTGACTCCGCGTTCTACTACGCTTTTCATCATGTTTTTCACAATTTCGCTTAAGTTTTCAGATTCGAGCACTTCCATGCGCTGGGCATATATAATATCGCGCTGTTCACGCATTACATCATCATACTGCAGCACCTGTTTACGCGCATCGAAGTTGTGCCCCTCCACCCGTTTTTGGGCTTGTTCGACCGCACGGCTGACGAGCTTGCTTTCAATCGGCTGGTCCTCTTCCATTCCGAGGCGTTCCATCATGCCGCGCATATTATCTGAGCCGAAGCGGCGCATTAATTCATCTTCCATCGATAAATAAAATTGTGATACCCCTGGATCACCCTGACGGCCGGAACGCCCGCGAAGCTGATTATCAATCCGCCTCGATTCATGGCGTTCGGTTCCGAGCACGAATAACCCTCCAGCGTCTCTTACTCCGCTTCCGAGCTTAATATCGGTGCCCCGGCCGGCCATATTGGTTGCAATTGTCACAGCCCCGCGCTGTCCGGCGTCCTCAATAATTTTTGCTTCATTCTCGTGGTTTTTCGCATTTAATACATTATGCGGGACCTTTCGTTTTTTCAGCATTCCAGATACAAGCTCTGACGTGTCTACACTAGCCGTACCTACCAGCACCGGCTGCCCTGACTTATACAGCTCTTCTATCTGGCGGACCACTGCACGAAATTTCCCTTCTTTTGATTTATATATCATATCCGGCTTATCATCCCGCACAATCGGCTGATTTGTCGGAATAGAAGTTACATTCATATTGTAAATGTTCCGGAACTCTTCTTCCTCCGTTTTGGCCGTACCGGTCATGCCGGCAAGCTTATTGTACATCCGGAAGTAGTTCTGAAATGTAATGGAAGCAAGAGTCATGCTCTCCTTCTGTACCTGAAGTCCTTCCTTCGCTTCAATCGCCTGGTGAAGGCCATCGCTGTAGCGGCGCCCTGTCATCAAACGTCCAGTAAACTGGTCGACAATGACTACCTGTCCGTCCTCTACTACATAATCCGCGTCGCGGTGCATCGCCACATGCGCCTTCAGTGCCTGATTTATATGGTGAATCAGCGTAACATGGCGCTGGTCGAAAAGGTTGTCTATCTTAAAGGCCTGTTCTGCCTTGTTCACACCTTCCTCCGTCAGCTGCACATTTTTCGTTTTTTCATCATACGTATAATCCTCTTCACTTTTCAAATGGCGCATAAATGCATTGGTTGCCACATAGAGTTTCGTCGACTGCTCGACGGAGCCGGAAATAATCAACGGAGTCCGTGCCTCATCGATTAAAATCGAATCCACTTCGTCGACCACGGCAAAATGAAGCGGCCGCTGAACCATTTTCTCCTTGTAGAGCACCATATTGTCCCTCAGATAATCAAAGCCGAATTCATTATTTGTTCCGTGGGTAATATCGGCATTATATGCTTCGCGCTTTTCTTCCTTCGTCAGGCCCTTCAAATTTAAGCCGACTGTCAAACCAAGAAAATTATATAGTTTCCCCATTTCCTCACTATCACGGCGGGCAAGGTAATCATTCACCGTCACGACATGAACCCCTTTGCCGGTAATCGCATTTAAATACACCGGCATCGTCGCAACCAGGGTCTTTCCTTCCCCAGTTTTCATTTCTGAAATATCCCCCTCATGGAGAACCACCGCACCCATCAGCTGAACCGGAAACGGCGTTATTCCAAGCACACGTGTAGATGCCTCACGCACTACCGAAAACGCCTCTGGGAGAAGCTTTTCAAGTGTTTCTCCTTCTGCGTATCGCCGTTTGAATTCCTCCGTTTTTGCCCGCAGGCCGTCATCCGAAAGCTTCTTCATCTCATCAGCATACGACTCTATTTCCTCAGTCGTCTTCTGGAGCTTTTTCACCTGCCGTTGATTTGTATCACCAATCACCTTTTTCAACAAGCCGATCATTATCAGATCATCGTCCTCTCTATAATTAAACCAATGGAATTATGCTCATACTTGATAATCATTTTATCAGTTTCCAAGCATGCTTACAACGTGATGGCAGAGGATAAAACCAGGCAGCAATAACAGGGAAATTGCTGTAGAAATTTAAGGCGGCATCCGACTTCAGTAGAACGATGTCGGAAATTGACGGTTAAGGTCAAGGGTAAACAGGGATGACATAGGAAAAGGGCTGTTTCTTTTCTCAAAGAAAACAGCCCATTTTTTTATACAATACGATGCAGGTCACCGTATTTATTTTCTTCATTTATCACCCTCGAGGTGTAACGTTGAGCTTCAAATGTAAATTTATTCAGGTTCAATTAAGCCGTAGCGGCCGTCTCTTCTGCGGTACACAACATTAGTATCGCCGCTGACAGCATTAGAAAATACGAAAAACGCGTGGCCGAGCATGTCCATCTGCAGAATGGCTTCCTCTGCATCCATCGGCTTAAGATTAAATCGTTTGGTCCGGACGATTTCCAGTTCGTCCACTTCTCCTTCCGGAAATTCTTCATTAGAAGGCTCTCCATTTGTTGCCAGTTCATTATTTAGTTCTTCGATATCATTTTTAAACATATACTTCACGCTTCCGCTCTGGCGGAACTTGCGATTTACCTTCGTTTTATATTTGCGGATCTGCCGTTCGAGCTTCTCCACCACCAGGTCGATCGCAGCATACATATCAGCGTGCGTTTCTTCCGCGCGCAGCAGCAGCTGCGGCATCGGGATGGTGACTTCTAAAATATTCTCGTTGTTCTGCACTTGCATTCTGACATGAACGTCCGCTACCGGCGTCGTGTCGAAATAACGCTCCAGCTTGCCCACTTTCTTCTCCACATAGCTTCTTAGAGCCGGAGTCACCTCTAGGTTTTCACCTCGAACATTATAATTCATCAAGTAAACTCCTCCTTTCGATAAATCTTATATTCTACATTCCACTCTTTCATTCCTGCCAAAACAGAAATTATGTCGAAATTTTTGTAAAATTATTTATCGCCAACCCTAAACCGCCCCTGCCGACATGGGCCAGGAGCGGATTCATGATATTCGTATGATTTTTTCAATACAAAATGAAACCTACATTTTATTAACGTTTGCAGCCTGCGGACCACGTTCCCCTTCTACAATTTCAAACTCGACTTCCTGTCCTTCTTCCAAAGACTTGTAGCCTTCAGCCTTGATTGACGAGTAGTGGACAAATACATCATCGCCATCCTCTCGTTCTATGAATCCAAAGCCTTTTTCATTGTTAAACCACTTCACTTTTCCTTGCATCGTTCCCATTCCTTTCAAAAATAATGCGCGGGGATACCCCGGGGCGGAATTTAAAAAAGCAGCCACCCGCCTTGCTACCGTTATGTTAATGTCCACCCAGCAGCCGCTTTGTATATCCTATCCAGCAGCCCGCCCATTCATGCATCCAAAACTATAATTTTAGTAATAAAAAATGGCGGGGCCAGGCCCCGCCATTTTTTACACAATTCACATTCACTTTATTCCCATGGAAATATATTTTGTTTCCAGGAAGGCGTCAATTCCCTGATATCCGCCTTCACGCCCGATGCCGCTCTGTTTCCAGCCGCCGAACGGTGCCTGTGCTGCGGACGGCACGCCGTCATTCCACCCGACAATTCCAAATTCCAGTCCTTCTGCCACGTTCATGCCGCGGCTGAGGCTTTCGGTAAAGAAGTACGAGGCCAGGCCGAATGGGGAATTATTTGCAAGGCGCACTCCTTCGTCTTCGTCTTTTATCTTCTGCACCGGCGCAACCGGCCCAAACGTTTCCTCTTCCATAATCACCATTTCATCGGTAATGTCCTTTAAAATCGTTGGATAATAGAAGTATGCACCGCTTTGCTCATAGCCTTCGCCTCCATGAACAAGAGTGGCCCCTTTATCTAGCGCATCCTGGACATGACGGTCGACCTTTTCATAGCCTGCTTTATTAATTAGCGGTCCGACATCGACACCATCCTTAAAACCGTCGCCGACATTCAGCTTCGAAACCTCAGCTTTAAACTTTTCGATAAACTCATCGTATATATTTTCCTGTACGTAGATACGGTTCCCGCAGACACATGTCTGTCCGGCGTTACGGAATTTCGATGCGACCGAGCCCTGGACGGCTTTATCAATATCCGCATCATCCAGGACTATGATTGGAGCATGTCCGCCAAGCTCCAGCGACAGCTTTTTAATCTGGTCCGCTCCCTGTTTCATTAAGATCTTGCCAACTTCCGTGGAGCCAGTAAATGTAACCTTGCGGATCGCTTTGTTTTCCATCATTTCGCCGCCGATTTCCGAAGCTTCTTCTGTGGAAATCAGGTTAAACACACCTGCCGGCAGGCCTGCTTCCTCACATATTTCAGCAAACATAACAGCCGATAAAGGAGTGTCCTCGCCAGGCTTAAGCACCACTGTGCAGCCTGCCGCAAGCGCAGGTGCCACTTTTCTAGTTACCATTGCCTGTGGAAAGTTCCAAGGCGTAATCGCACCAACAACACCAACCGGCTGGCGGATAACCATCATCCGCTTATCCGGTGAGCTGGATGGAACGGTATCACCATACACCCGCTTGCCTTCCTCGGCGAACCACTCCAGAAAGGAGGCTGCATACTCTACTTCTCCCTTCGCTTCCTTCAGTGGTTTACCCATTTCATGTGTAATCATTTCACCGAGTTTGTCTTTCTTCTCGATCATTAAACGGTGGATTTCTTTCAAATAACCTGCCCGTTCTGCTGCGGTTTTCTTCGACCAAAATTCATATGCATTTTCAGCAGCTTCAATTGCTTCTCTTGTTTCCTGTTTTCGGCCGTCTGCAGCCGTGCCGATTTTTTCCCCGGTGGCAGGGTTTACGACATCAAAAGAGCCATTTGCTGCGTCCTTCCACTTACCATTGATATACAGCTTCCCATCCATGCTATCGACTCCTTTAATTTTATAATTTTCATGTGGCCACCTTATCTTTACCCGTTTTAATTTTTCTCTACACAAAATTTATCCAAATTTTGTTTGCCGTGTTCCATCCTCCATTATTTTATAGGTAATTTTTACTATAAAACGTGCAATATATGAAAAATAGTCCGGTTTGCCCTTCCAGAATTTAAATTTGGTATTTGGTTTATTTTCCACTTTTTACTACACTTACATTAGAACGAAACAACAGGTTTTAGTTCTGCCTCTCAAACCCTATCTTACGTATCCGAAGCACTCCTGTTTTTCCTCTCCGCTTCGGGCGCCCTCTGAGCTGCTGCTTCCCGCACCGCAGCAGCTCAGGGGGCTATTGCTTTTTCGTCTGATCATCCATTGTTTTCCTTCTCTATCCAAGCACGTCTGCATGTGGTACTATTTGTATGTATACCTTCATATGTAAGAGGGGGTCACCTAATGAAAAGAATGCTTGCGGGATTGCTCACCTTTGTGTGTGTGCTTTTTTTTGCAGGCTGCATGTCTGATGAAGATCCGGATGATAACGGCAGCGAACCGGCCCCGCCTGATCCTGAAGAAGAACCAGAGGAACAGGAGGAAGAACCAGCCGAAGCCGAAGATGTATTAGCAGAAGCTATTCAGGTTCAAGAGGATCTGGAAAGCTATGTCATAGATACCAATATGAATCAGACCATACAGTACGATGACGAAGAAAAACTGACCAATACATACCGATCAACTGCAGCAGTTAATCTAGAGCCAATGCGTTATCACGAAAACTCCGTTATTGACAATGATCCTAACGACGAAAATCCTGATGAGGACAACGTTGTCTCTCTGGAACGCTATTACACTGAAGAAGGATTTTATATTTTTGAATCTGATGAGGAAGAGTGGGTACAGATCCCGGATGAATTTGTCGAGGATATTCAAGCGACAGAGAATCGATTTGATAACCCGGCCCGCACATTGAACACCATTGAGACATACGGTGAAGATTTTGAAATTGAAGAACGAGAAAATAAAAATCATATTACCTTTTCCGGCGAAGAAGAACCGCAGCAGCAAATAGCGCTGCAGATGGTAAGCATGGTCAATCGAGATTTTTCCACCACCATGGAGGATATTTTGTTTATGAGCGAAATAGAGTCGATTGATTATGAGCTGATTATTGACCAGGAAACGAATGAAGTAGATTCGATCCGGATGGATCTTACGCTTCTCATGAATAATGATGAAGGAGAGACGTATCAGTCCACCCATACGATTGTAGCTCATTATTCCTCGTATAATGAAGCCGAAGAAGTGGAGATTCCCGATTATATTATTGAGCAGGCAAACGATCTTGATCTCCAAGAATTCAGCGGATTTGAAGATATGGAGGAATTTGAAACAATCGGCGGTATCAAACTGGAAGAATTTTATGAGGACGGAGAAGAATCCGAAGAGGAAGGCACCGAAGAAGTGGATTTGAATGATCTCTTCGACGATGACGAGAATATTGAAGATGACTTTGATACGGAAAAATAAAGGAACCGCTGCGGCAATATCGCAGCGGTCTTTTAATATTATTAGGACATGAGGGTGGTGTGCTTTTTATGGGGATGTGCTTTGTGGGGGGCCAGGCACCCCACAAAGCATATACACAACGTATAGGTTTTGCTATCATTTTGTACAGTATCACTCCAGCCTAACTCGCTCTCACTCGCGGTTTCGGCGGCTGTCAACGAGGAGCTTCCAGCGCTGAAAAATCGGCAGCAGTTCTCCTGCCACCATCTGCATCCTCTCCTGCCGACTTCCCTCTTCATGTTCAGCCATTTTCGCTGCCTGAAGCACCTTCTCATAAAATTTTTCCATCACAGCGGTGGTTTCTTCCTCGCGGCCAAACACCTGCTGCATTGTCATATTTTCTGGAGAGAAGGGAGTGAATCCGTCCATCATTTGTTTTAACAGCCGATCTCCATTTTCGGTTAAATTATCATGATAAAAGCTTGTGACAGATCGGAGTCCTTCTTCTACAATGATCAGCCACTCCAAATACTGCTCGAGAAAATCCCGCTCTGCCTGCTGAAGCGCTCCAGTCAATGGAAACCCTCCTTTTTACTCACCATAACATACCTGTACGTCTGCCTGACTAGACGATTTCAACTCGATTCAGGGACGCACTGATTGAACACGACACAAACCGCAAGAAACAGCCTGCTTATAAGGAAGCAGACTGTTCATTATTTTTTCTGGTCAAAAAAGACACCATCCACCGTCGGTCCGCTGTATGGCCGGTCATAACGACGGCTTGACTGCTTTTTCTTTTTTAATTCCTGCAGACCGAGCCGCAGTTCACCCTGGGCTGCTTCAAGGCGCATTTGAATGTTTTCATTCATTCGTACCATTTCCCGGCCAATCGCAAGCTCTGCTTCACTGAATGTCTTACGTATCTTCATTTCCTCAAGCAATGATGCCCTGGTTTCCAGCAGCTCCTGCAATTCTTCGATGTACTGATCCCTGGCATCTAATTCCTTGGGAAGCGGCGAGATTACATGATCGTGAAGCTTTTTTGTTGTCATGAATAATTCCTTCACGACTGCCATTTATGCTCGTCCACCTTCTCCAAACCGGTTTTGGCGGTCTAATTTAATAATCTCCTTCCAGGTGTCACGAAATTCTACGACAAGCCCGCGTGCTTCCCCGAGCGCTTCTTTGTCATTATTTACGTTCGCGTCCACGAGACGCCGATGAATGTAATCATAAAGGCTGAACATATTTTGAGACGTCTCTGTTTCCGTTTTTAACGTAACCATCAGCTCCCGAATAATATCCTGGGCCCGGATAATATATTTGTTCTTCGTCTCGATATCCTGTTCCGTCAGAGCGTTGTCCGCTTTATCAATAAACTTCAGGCACCCGTTGTACAATAACAATGTCAAATCTCCACGCGAGGCCGTCTGCATCGCGTTTTGCTTGTACTTGTTAAAGGACGCAGCCGATTTACCACTGCTTCGTGCCTGCCCCTCCTCCTTTACAGTCGTGGCCTGGCTTCTTTGTGATATTGGAGTAAATGAGGACCGGGCTGCCGGTTTCTTTGGAGCTGTATGTTTATAAGTTTCTGCGTCTTTCATATTCTTTTTGTAGAGTGCCTGTGCATTTTGTATGGCCATAGTCGGCTATTCCCCCAGTTATATAATCTTTTAATAAAGGCCGCCGCCTCCAAACATCTGCGAATAAAACATATTCGCCTGTTCATTCGCCTGCGCCATTGCTTTTTCCATAGCAGTGAACTGTCTCCAGTAACGTTCTTCTGTTTCTGAAAGCCTTCGTTCAAAATTTGTTATTTGATTGTCTAGGTTATTCATGTCACGCCCAAGTGTAAATTGATGATTTTGAAGTTTTCCTTTGAAGCCTCCCGCTCTTTCCGCCAGAGAATTAATAGCCTGGTCCAATGAATCACGCAGCCTTCGTGCAATCCCTTTTTCGGAGGAAGAAGCTCCATCCGCTGCAAACAGCTCGAACACACCGTCCGGGTCCTGTTCAATTGCGGCTCGAAGCTTTGTTTCATCAAATTCAAGCCTGCCGCGGTCATTATAATTTCTCGTTGTTGAAATCCCAATCGTTGTAAGCTGATTATAAGCTGAGCCGTTTCCTACTGCCCCATATAAGTCTGTCCGGAATGTATTGGTAAAGCCAGATATCATCCTGTCGTTCCGGAGCAGGCCGCTCTGTGCTTTTTCATCCCACATCTCTGCTTCGCGGTCACTCAGCTCCCCCCTCTGCTCTCCTGTCAGAGGCGGATAATCACGAAAGCGGGTTTCGGTTAATTTTTCATTAATTTTATCAAGAAGCTCATTATATTCATTTACAAAACCGGTGATCGTGTCATAAATTTTGTCGGTATCTATAGAGGAACCGATCGTAACCGCTCCTTCTTCCGCGGAAAATGTCTCTTTTAACGTGAGTGTCATCCCATTTAGAGTAAACGTATTGCTCGTCCGTTCTGTTTCGAGACCATTAACAGTAAATCTCGCATTCCGGCCGCCTTGAAAACCTTCATACTTAAGGTTCCCTGATTCATCTGTGCGGCCAACCACTCTTCCATTTACCTCTATCCATTGATTAGCATAAGCAGCTCCAGTTTCATCTGTCAGCACACCGGCAGATTCGCCGGAGGCCTCTGGACTAAAATGAAGACCTGCGAATACGGCGGAAGCACCGTCCGGCCCAGTGACCACCAGCCCGCCGCCCGCATCAGCTGAAACGCCTGAATTTTTCATCCCAAGCACATTGGTGAAAAAATCACCTTCAAACAGCATTTCTTCTCCAGCACGGTTAAAATCTCCGGCCTCCGATCGGGTAAAGGCAATCTTACCAGTAAAGTCGTCATAAAAAGTATTCACCCCGGCACTTGATCGGTTGACTCCCTGCAAAACCTGATTCAACGACTGTCCACTTTGAATAAGAAACGTATCTTTAACAGACTCCCCATTTTCATTAAACGATGTAATTGAGCTGCGAGTGTACTGCTGCGAAAACGTCACTTCCACCGTACCTTCTGTGGCAGAAGCAAGCCGGACAGCCCCAGTCGAGCTGTTTAAATACGCCTGTCCTTCCTGTAATTCTGCCTCCTGATCTGTCACAATCACGAGAGGTGCTCCGCCGTCAATTCTTATTTCCAGCGACGCCGCATCTACTGAGCCTTTTCGAAGCTGAAACGAGTTTCTTTCGGAGGAGGGAGTAAAGCTCTGCCTTTCATGAACGGAGATATCCGCTTTGGCCGAGAGTGATTTTCCAAATTCGAGTTCCATCCCCCCCAGATCAGCAGCAAAGGTAATCCGCACCTGGTCTTCCGCTAACTCCCGGTCATCCGTAACCACGTTATAAAGTTGACCATCTACTTTTACGACCATATCTTCGGCCGCCGTATCCAGCAAACCCTCTTTTTCAATTGAAAATTTGCTCCCGGATGCCTGTGAGCTGATGGTCTCCTGCTGCAATACACCGGTTTTCCATTCTGGCGCTGATTCTCCCAGGCTCTGTTCGCTTAGGGCTTTTGAGGCATCAAATCCACTTCCGCCAATCCTACCGGCGCTAGACTGCGAGGCAGCTTCGGCCAGCTGGCTCACTTCCGATATCCGGTAGGACGTATTGCCGGCAGTTGAGGCCGCAGTTGCTGTCACTCTACCTTCATTTGTAGAGAACGCAGTCCGTGATTTCATGTTCGCCTGACGCATCACCGAATCAAAAATATTATTACGAAATTCATCAAGCAGACGATTGACACTTCGGTATTCGTCCACCTGCCATTCTACTGTCTGACGCTTCTGCATCATCCGGTCCACCGGTATACGCTCGACCCGCATCATATCGCGGACAATCTGATCAATTTCCATTCCAGACGCAAAACCAGCCATTCTCATTGCTTTACGCCTCTCCTCTCTCTATTCAATTGTCTATTAAATTTTCTTAGAACGCTTCGTTCGTGTTTATTATATCGGCAGAATAAAGTGATATGTTAACCATCATTATCAGAAAAAGGTAATCCGGCTTCTTCAAGCGAGAGCTGGATTTTTTTCACTGCACTCTGCCAGCTGCTCAAAGTGTATTAAAAATACCCTCCCCTGTTCAGGGAGGGCTGATTTCAAAAAAAGAATGACGCTGCGGTGTAAAGCACCGTACTAATACCGGCAGCAAGCAGGGCAGGCTTTAATTTATAATGAGCATAATCAATAACGGTTAAATTTAATATTCTTGCTATCGTGTTCGTATCGTCACTCAGAGGCGATGCAAACGCCCCGAAGGATCCGCTCGCAAACACTGCTCCGATAATAAGCGGCAGCGACACATCTGCGACTGCGGAAAGCGAAACGCCAAGAGGCATGAGAATACCCCAGGTCCCCCAGGCCGAACCAATAAAGTAGGACACCGCCGCTCCGAATACAAACATAAGAGGAGTAATAAACAATTCAGGAATCCAGCCGCTGTGGGCTGTCACAAATCCGGAAAATCCAAGCTCCTCTGTAACAGAGGAAAGACCCCAGACGACGGACAGAAGCACCACAACAGACATCAACTCGTTGCCTCCGACTATAAAGCTGCTGATTAAATCCTTCAGCTTGAATTTTTGCACGAGAAAAAAGAGAATCGAGAGGAGGGTCGTAATCAATAAAGCGACAACCATTGCTTCCATTACGTCCGCCTCAATAAACGCCTCCGTCAGGGAACGTCCCCCGCCGCGTCCGTCCCACCACGTCAAAAATAACGTCAGGCTGATCACGAGAGCAATCGGCACAACCAGGTTCCACGGTTTAGTCGGCAGTTCTTTGGACACGGCCGGATGGCAATTGTGCCAGTCCTCCTCGTCCTCCTCCCCTCCATCCTCGATCTGCGTCGGAGCATTGGAACGAGAATGATGGAAAAAACTTAAGTAAATACCTAGCAAAATAATGACGATCGCAAAGAAATTAAACGGAATGCTCTGCAAAAATAAGTCGTACGGTTCTCCCGCCCCCTCCTTGGTCTGCACGGAAATCTGCACGACAGATACCATATATCCGACAAACGCCGTAGCCACCGGCAGGAGTACGATTATCGGTGTAGACGTTGTCTCTATGACAAACCCAAGTTCCTTTGTACTCATCTTCACCTTTTTTAATAGTGCTTTCATGATCGGCGCAATTGTCACAAACCGAAAAGTCGGCGCGCTGAAGGTGCCGATCGTAGAAATATAAGTGAGAAAGAGCGCTTCTTTTTTGGAAGTGATTTTTTCAGAAGCGGCCTCCACAAAACCTTTTATTCCCCCGCAGAATTTAATCATTCCGGTCAATCCGGAAAACGCATATAAAAACACGATAATTTTAATATTATTTTCATCTATCAGCGCCTGCACCACGTAAGCAAGCATCGCCTGCATCCCGCCGACAAAGGAAGGCGAGACAATATAAGAACCAACGAGCAGCCCTAAAAGCAGTCCTGGCAGCACCTGTTTTGTATATATCGCTACCGGCATTACAATCAAAAACGGAATGATAGACATCCAGCCTGCATCCATACCCGCATTTCACCCATCTTTTTCAGACATGACCTCATTAGCATATGGAGGACTGGTGAAAATATGCGGGAGTGCTCGGAAACGCCAGGCTTGTAAGGATTATTGCTGCATCGTTGAAATCCACCATGTATTTCCTGCAGTGTCCTGGACTCCTCCGCGGCGGTCAGGATCTCCTTCTTTCATTACCGGCTCCTGCACTGACGCTGCGCCGTACTCGATTGCCCGCTGATATGTTTCATTGACATTTCTTACATAAACATGAAGGTGAGGGGAAGCAGAGACCGATGAATCCGGCGCTTCGCCCATCATCACCACAGTGTCATCAATTTTTACTTCGACATGCATGACAGCTCCCTCCGGTGTTTCATACCGACGCAGCTCTTCTGCTTCAAATACTTCCTTCAAAAAATCAATCACCTGCTGTGCCTGTTCAACAATTAAGTACGGCGATACACTCGTATATCCTTCCGGTTTCCAGCTCATAATCACTGCTCCTTAATATTTTTAGTTACTTGTAAAGTAGTTCTAGCTGCAATCTTCTAATCCTTTATAAAGAAAAGATTGACATAAAATTTAACATGAGTTAAATTTTTATTATGAATAAAAAAATTAACCTTAGACAACTTAAAAAAGCAAAAACAAAGCTGCTGCTTTTGAAAACCGCAAAAAAGCACGCTGGAGAAGAAGGGTTGAAGGAGCTTCACATTGAAGACCTCTGCCGGGAAGCAGAGGTTTCCAAAGTCACCTTTTTTAATTACTTTTCCCAAAAGGAGGAGCTTTTTAATTATTACATGGCTATTTGGGGTTTTGAACGTGCAGTTGATCAACTATTGAAACCGCTCCACGGGCTCGATGGTTTAAGAAGAATATTTTACCGGGCGGCAGACGATGCCTCCGAGCATCCCGGTATGTTTCTAAGCTTGATTCGTTTTTTAGCAAGCGAAGCCTCTTGTCCACGCGTCCCTGCCTTGACCGAGGCAGAACGTCATGTTTTGACGGATGGTCGCGAGGTGTCCGAAACAGAGCTTCCTCATTTATATGAACAATTTCAGCATTTTACGAAGGAGGCTCAGCAAACCGGTGAAATGCGCGCCGACGTCCCTGTTTCCCATTTAGTCCACTTGATCCTCACCATCTTTTACGGTGCCTTTCTCACTGCGCATACGTGTGGAATTTCAGACAGGAAAGCCTATTATGACATGCACCTTCAGCTATTACTTCCGCCTTCTCAGAAACCAGAGGGCGAAGCCGATTTTTCACCATACTGGAACACAACTTATGGAAAAAATTCTTAAGAGGTGAGGAACATGAGGAGAAAATTGTCATGGCTGCTTGCTGCAGCCCGAAAGGAAATGCTTCTCTTTGCAGCAGGGGTGTTTGGTTTAGTGCTTGCGTCAGGTCTTGCGGTCTATATGTACTTTTTTGGAACCATTGTCTTACCGGAAGGAAACATTCGCAGTGCTTTTTCCTTTAACGCCGCGGTCGGTATTTTTATGCTGAGTATTGCTGTACTTTTGCCGCTTGCCGGCATGAAGGAGCGGTCACGGAAACGTGTACGCCGGATGTTATTCACTGCCGCAATCATAAGCTTTGCGATTGAAACGGTCCAGCATCTGCGAGGCTTTAATCCGCGTTTTTCCCAGGCAGGCTCCATATTCGATATGGCAGTCGGAATGTTTTTCGGCCTTGTCACTCTCGTTATCATATTTGCTGCAGCGTGGGTTACAATTGCTTTTTTTCAAAATAAGGAAAGAGGCGAACGCCGTCCTTTGATTCTCACGATTCGATACGCTTTCGTCTCTGTACTGATTGCTAATGCAGCAGGCATCTGGATGATTATTCTTCAGGGCAGGGCAACTGGAGAGGCTGGTAATATTATCGTTCTGCACGGATTAGGCTATCACGCCCTGCAGGCCCTTCCGGTCATAGGTTTTTTACTTATGAAATCATCTGCAGAAATGACCACTTCTGCACGTAAAATCGTACACATTGCCGGTTCATCCTGGGTAACTCTTCTGCTTCTGATACTGATTCAGACCGCCATCGGCCACTCTGTGTTTGAACTCTCGCCACTTTCCATTGCCGCCGGGTTATTCTCCCTCAGTTGGTTTGCCACACTGGTATGGGCTTTTTTGAAATACTTCCATAGTCAGATTCCCATCATCGAAAGTAAACCGCGTGTTCCATAAGAAATAACACTTAATTTCTAAAGGCAAGTGAAAAATATTTCCCTATTTAACACAGCCACCGCGCTCAACATTTATAATGATTTATTTAAATAGAGAGGTTGTATAGAGAGGTTGATCATCCCTGCGCAAACTCGCTTGCACTTTAGAAAAATTAACCTTATTAAGGAACAAAGTATAAGAAAAGCTAAGGCTTTCGCCATTGGAATCTGGCGACAAGCCTTGTGGTGTAGTAAATTTATGGTCAAAATTATTACTCCAATACAAATGGAAACCAGCTAGCGGGTTCTGTTATATAGAAACCTTTAATAATGGCTACGAAAGAGAATGTCGAATATTTTAGAAACGCTTTTTTAACATAGGTTTCTTTTTGGATAAGTAATACTGCTATCTTCTACGATAATAGATTAGATAGAGCATGATGTCTTAGTAATATTCCCATAAATCCAGAACCATTAGTCAACTCTATTTCACAGCCTTCCAAAGCGTCCATCTGTCTTTTTCAACAATCGTTTCTTCTCTTGTTATCGATTGATCCAGGTGCTGAAGTAAGTTAGTCAACTCTTCTTCATTCAATTCATGCAATATACTGCGTCCTGTCCGCTCCTCTACATCTTTTAACAGCTGAGTCTTAGAAGAATAAATTTCTCTCGTTTCCCAGAGCTTTCTCTGCTCGATATTGTGAAAACCAGCTTCTTTCAACGCATGAATAACGGTAGGAGCCGCATGCCGCCGTTTCGTTTCGATGTCTTTTAAGCGGGGAAGCTTCTCGAAGAAATACCCGCGGATGTGAGAGTCGCTTCCTTTGATCAGACAATCCTCCGGGGTGCGGTCCTGTATAATATAAACTCCGCCATTTCCCAGAATTCTGTATGCTTCCTGAAAGCAGGCCCGTAAATCCTTAATGTGATGGATCAATGCTCGTTCGAGTACGAGTTGCAGCTCGTTTGCATTTATTCCGCTTGCGAACGCCGTCCCATAATGAAACCTAATATTTTTTCTATCCCAACAGTATTCCGAGGCGCCTTTTAACATCGCCTCAGAGAAATCCACACCGGTCACCGAATTAGCTCCCATATCAGCAAGCGCTTTTGAATAAATGCCGCCTCCGCAGCCGATATCTGCCGCTTTAGCAATATCCTGATAAGATACTAGTTCCTTCATTGCTGCCACCCATGACGCGTCTGCTTCCCGCGTAGTATATGAGCCCCGGTTATCTTCACTGTGAAAATTTATACCCACTCACTTGTTCTCCTTTCGCCGTTGTTAGTTATAAGGTGCTGGGAAGCAATCTGCTTCTTCTGAGAAAACCACCATTAACGATTCCGGTATTTCCCAAGAATTATTTCATCACGATATTTATCGAGCGAGGGGAGTCCCTCATTTTCAGCAATCTTTAATTCTTTTCTTCTGTCATACTCCACCCGCACCATTTGTACAGCATTACTTGAATATTCACCGTCTAAAATGGCATAGGATGCTGATGTCAGGTCGAGAGAATTACCAATACTCCCAACGTTGCAAAGAATTCCATTTTTATAGGTATGTAAAAAGCTCGTGTGAATATCTCCATAAAAAACGATATCGGGCTGCCGCGGGGGATGGATTTCTCCTATATTTTTACTGGTTTCAAACATAGACAGCTTTTTATCAATAGAATCCCAAGGAAAAATCCTCTCGAATTCACTTCGTGGAGACGCATGGAAACATCGGATAAGCTGACTGTTTATCTCTTCATCAATGTGAAAGGGCAGGCTTGCAAGATACTCAAAATCCTCCTCTGATAATCTTTCCTGAAACCATTGAATAAAATCATTCTCAGCAGGAGCTTGAATAAACACATCCCAATTGCCTCGAATGACCTGCTCGCAGTTCTCCTGAACAAGCTTTATGCATTCGGAGCCAAGTGGACCTTTTCCTACCAAATCTCCAAGGCAGAAAATCCGTTCAATTTCCCGCGCGGACATATCCCGGAGCACCGCTTCCAACGCTGTTTTATTGCCGTGTATGTCTGAAATGATAGCTATTTTCATCGTGGTCTCCCCACAGGTGCATGCGCTTGCAATACTATAAGATTTTTCATAAAAGTAAACCGCCTCCTTTCCTGAAAATTCGTCTCTTCCTCTTCAAAATCCTTCCTATCTATTCCATCTATCCACTATTGCTGTGGACAGTTCGTCCAATCGTCCAAGCATTCAAAGCATAAGATATAGAGTACTATCTACCACTTGATAGAAAGGGGGTTTTCAGCATGACGGAATGTCTATCTACTAATCTTCCATGCAATATTCGTTTATGAGGAACCGAATTTAAACAGCTGTGCCTTATTATTTGCGACATTTACTAAGCCTGGTGAATACTTGTTTGAATTGGGTCTTGTGACTGATACAGGAAACTTTGCACTTGCTGGCTTGTTTGCGAAAGTGACAGCAGTGGAGCTTTAATATCTGCATAAAAGGGGGAGCATAGAACCCCTCTTTTTTTAAAAGTAACTATAATTCACGTTATACTAAAGGATATTGATTATCAGAGGAGGGGAAAATGTGAATCGATTCTCCGTAGCAGCTATGGTGGAATCTTTCAGAGAGCTTTTTCCGAAGGAGGCATCGATAGCCGTGTCGGACGTTCACCGTTTTCTTTATTATGAACCGAGCAAATATGTAGATTTAAAAATCAAGCCCGGTGATGAAATAGATGAAAATACGGTTACATTTAAAGCGCTGGCGGTGCGGCAGAAAACCTCTGAGCACATCAACAGTAATGTTTTCGGAACTCCCTATTATGGGACAAGCGATCCTATAATCGATGCCGGAGGAACGGCAGGGTGCGTAACTGCCATCTTGCCGTCCAAGCAATTACGCTTTCTTTCTACTTTTTTGACGATACAAAAAGATCATTGCTGGGTGCCGGTCCCCTATGAAGAAATGATGTTTCTGGAAGCGCAGAACAGAAAAACGTGGATTCAGTCGGAACGAGGTATTGGTACGCATAAATTCACATTAAGTGAGATTGAACTCTATTTACCGGATGATAGCTTTATCCGTTGTCATCGTTCCTATATTGTAAACGTCAATTATATTTCTGAAATTCAGCCTGATTCTCACTCTACTTTTTTATTAATAATGAAAGATCGAACAAAAATACCTGTCAGTCAGACGTACGCAAGTCAATTCCGTAAATTTCTTTCCTTCTGACTGAAGTCTGCTGTTTCGTGTACTATATTTGCTGGCTCGTTCTAAATTAAAGCCTTTTCATGAGAAAACGCATGAGATTCCCTGCTTCAGGCGTTAGAATAATAAGAAAATTACATGGAGGAGGCTATTATGAACGAGCAAATTCAACAGCGTTTACGTGACAAAGAACTTCAGAATACAATCGTCACAGAGGAAACGGCAGCATCATGGATAAAGAATGGAATGACCCTTGGACTAAGCGGTTTCACTCGTGCAGGTGATGCCAAAGCGGTGCCCTCAGCACTCGTGGAACAAACAAAAAATGAATTGTTTAAAGTGAATGTATATACTGGAGCATCTCTTGGATCTGATATTGACCGATTGATGGCGGAGACAGGCATTGTTCATAAACGACTTCCTTTTCAGGCCGATAAGAAAATGCGCCAGGAGATTAATTCGGGGGAGATGCTGTTCGTAGACCAACACTTATTGCACACAGCAGAAGCCCTCCGTCAGGACGTACTTGAGACGATTGATTTTGCTATTTTGGAAGCGGTAGCAATTACTGAGGACGGGACCATCATTCCGTCAACTCAGTAGGTAATTCTTCTATTTTTGCGCAAAAGGCAGAAGCCATAATTATTGAATTAAATTTAGCTCAATCGGAAGCTTTTGAAGGAATGCATGACATTTACGAACCAGGAACACAGGGCAGCCGCAATCCAACTCCTCTCACAACCGTGGATGGTCGTATCGGTTCCACCGGCATCCAGGTGGACAAGAATAAAATAAAAGGAATTGTGATTACCGATCAGCCTGATTCCCCCTCGACAATCACACCTCCAAATGAAAATACGATTAAAATGGCAGAGCAGCTTATCGAATTTCTTCGTACAGAAAAAGATCAGGGGCGTCTTCCGGAAAATTTAGCTCCGCTTCAATCTGGTATCGGTTCGGTGGCTAATGCCGTATTTCACGGCTTGCTGGAGTCTGGATTTACGGATCTAGAGATCTATTCCGAGGTGCTTCAGGATGCCGTTTTCGATCTGATGGATGCAGGTAAAGTCCGTTTCGCATCCGGCTGTTCGATTACGCTGTCAGAGCAAAAGCTGGAGGAAGTATACGGTAATATTGAAAAATATAAAGGCCGGCTCGTCCTGCGGCCGCAGGAAATATCCAACCACCCGGAGCTTATACGGCGGCTGGGCCTGATTTCCATCAATACTCCATTGGAATTTGATATCTATGGCAACGTTAACTCGACTCATGTTCTTGGAACAAAGATGATGAACGGCATCGGTGGCTCGGGCGATTTCACGAGAAATGCCAGAATCTCTATATTCGTTACTCCATCCATTGCGAAGGATGGAAACATTTCAAGCGTCGTACCCTTTGTCTCGCACGTAGACCATACTGAGCATGATGTCGATGTGATTGTTACAGAGCAGGGTTTTGCCGATCTGAGAGGACTTGCGCCAAAAGAGAAGGCACCTCTTATTATAGAAAACTGTGCGCATCCCACCTACCGCAGACAACTGTATGAGTATTATGAAGAAGCCTGCCGGCACGGCGGCCAGACTCCTCACGACTTAGAGAAGGCTTTTTCCTGGCATAGCCGCTTTTCCAAACTTGGTACAATGCTGGATGCTGCTCTGCAGCCGAATTAATAACCACGGAGCACCCCCCATTCAACTGGGCACGAGGCAAGCAATTGGAAGCTGGTACAAGACCATATCTTGTGGAACTGACTGTGTTGTTCCGGACACTGGTACCGCTATTCGCCAAAATCAATGCTAATTTCTTTCCATTTTTGGCAAATAGCGTACCCTAGTTCTGCCAACCTTTAAGATAGTGTCATTTCTGAAATTATAACGGATCTCATGTCCGTGTACTGCCTGCTGATAATGACATAATCGCTTCTGCCTTTTACATCAGAGCAGTTATAGGCCGCTTCTAGTGAATAAACCTTTTCTTATAATGACTTAACACGAGCAGCGGAAACAAATATTCATAGCTGTGGTAGTGAATATAAAAACCTCCCGGCAGCCCCTGCCCTTTCGGATAAGCTGTTGTCCAATCATCCAGCTCTGCGGTCTCCAGTAAAAATCGGACCGCCCTCTTTATTGCTGGTGTCTCTTCTTTTTCCACCGCAAGCAGGCTATCTAATGCCCACGCAGTGTGAACCCGTGTACTTACACCGAGGGAGACATATGTCTTTTCCAGGTCGCTTTTACACGATTCCCCCCAGCCGCCGTCATCATTTTGAATAGAATAAAGCCATTGAACGGCTTTTTTCACAGCCGAATGACCACTGTGTAATTTTACCGCAGAAAGACCGGTCAACGCTGCCCATGTGCCGTAAATGTAACAAATTCCCCAACGTCCGTACCAAGATCCGTCTGCACGCTGATCCTTAACGAGCCAATTGATACCTTGTTTAATGAAGGGCTGAAAACGGTCCGCGTGCGTATTCTTACCTAAAAAATTTAACGTTCGACCTGTTAAATCGGCAGTAGAGGGATCCAGAAGAATTTTGCCTCCTCCTTCAACTGGCACCAGGGAAAGAAATGCCTGATTTACATTCTTTTCAAACGCCGGCCAGCCGCCATCGTTGTTCTGCATCGACACAAGCCATTGCATGGCACGGTCCCAAACCTGCCTCACTTCGGGACGATTCAAGGCAAGTTCCCGGATGGACCGCAGCGCAGCCGTAGTATCATCAACATCTGGATTAAAGGTGTTTATATCCGAAAAACCCCAGCCGCCTGGGAGAGAGCTAGGATTTTGAACGGCCCAATCGCCATAATCGGAATGCTGCCGTGCCAGCAGGTATTCATTGGCTTTTTGAATAGATGGAGCAGTATAAGACTGTTCTGCCTGCTGAAGGGCATGGCTGACCAGCGCAGTATTCCATACAGATGCCGTTGTAAACTGCATGTGAATTCTCGGCCCAATTTTCGTTTTATATGATCGTAATCCCTGCACCGCCCTAACAATGACCGGATGTTCTTTTGGATAGCCTCTGGACAAAAGTGCAAAAATCATCAGAAACGTTGAGCTGAAATAGCTGAAAAAAGTGCCGTCAGACTCTATTCTGCTCAGCATGTAAGTTTCTGCACGTTCTAACGCCAGCTGATGAAGCTCCTGCGGAAAGCCTATCAATCGCTGAATTCCTTGCTGTACTACAGAAAATATGCGTTGACAGGCTTTTCTTTCCTCCTCCCATTCATCGCCGCGATTCTGTAAAAGTAAATCTGATAGATCTGGTGATAATGCTGATTTTAAATGAAAGAAATTATCTGCTGCTACTAAGATAGGTGTGAGATTGGCTCTGGCATACACAGAAAACGAGAAAAAATGAATCGGAAAGGAAGTTGGAAGCAGTATTATTTCAATCATGGAAGGGAGGTGCTTCGGCCAGGGAAGCTGTCCCGTCAGAGCAAGCATCACCTTCGCAAACATGTTGACTTCTTCTAAGCCGCCGTTTTGAATAATAAACTGCCGCGCCTTTTTCATTCTCGGGTCTTTTTTTTCGACAATTCCAGAATACAAAATCGCATAATAGGCCTCCGCTGTGGCCGTGAGGTTTCCTTCTTCCTCATCATAAAATAATTTCCACGCCCCGTTTTTCTCCTGCTGTTGAAGAATTCCTTCTGCAAGTGTTTGAATCAGTTCTTCATCATTTATTTCTAAGGTTCGCAATAAAATAATCATATAGCAATCGGTGGATGTTCCTGTTTCAAAAGGATATGGCCAGGTGCCATCCGGGCTCTGTTCTTTGATCAAAAGGCTGGTGAGCCTTGTTATTTCAGCATCCACTTGTTGTTTCATACTTGTGTCTACCCTCTTTTCCCCGCATTTGTTACATGCTTATTCCTTTCTGAAAGACGCTATGCGAGAACAGGAGGAGCGGAATGGCAATCCACTGGCTGAACAAAAAGAAACCGCAGTCCAAACCTTACGCAAAATTGAAAGAAGAAGTAAAGAAAAAAATTCAAGGAAATACAGGTACTTTTCCAAAGCCGCCGCTTACAGCTCATGAAATAAGCTTGATAAAACAAATAAAAGAAGAAACCAGGCGGTTGAACAGAAATAATGTGACAAGAACGAAGGCGTATCTGGATTTTTATATCCAGCATCCTGATATTCACTGGGCTTTGCTTGGCCACCTCGTTTCACGCAATGGCGGCTGGCAGATGACCGATTTAAAAGGCGATCTCCTTCCACGGCTGTTAACGGAAAAAGAACAGCGTTATTATTATTCATTTTTAGAACGAGGCAATTGGCTCATATTTCAAGATGTGTATCCGCAGCTGCTCCTTTACCGGGAAGGTGTCTATTCATCCAGAAATTATTCTTATCTTCTGCCATTCATGAATGTATCAGTATTTATGGAGACAATCTGGAATTATTTTTGGAAGCATGGCGACCGCTACCTGCTTGCGATTGCAACGATAATCAATGAACAAAGCTACCTTGAAAAACGGATAATTCAAAACGATTATTTCAAAAAAACAGTATTAAACACACTCGGCTTTAAGCTGTATGATTTTTTACGTTTCAATCATGTCATTATTCCTTTTTACAAAAATCTGAAAGCGAAGAAACCTGCCTTATTAGGGGATACACTGCAGCAATTCGCTTCTCTTCATCACCGTATCATGCTTGGAAAACGTTTATATTCGCTGCTGTTTCATAATGAAGCATCCTTAGAAGGCGCACTGCGCTGGGCCATCCACCATCCTCATACAGGCTCAAGACAAGACTATTGGGGGCACCTGTTTCATTCTATTAATGAAACGCTGCCAGGCACTGTGTACCGGCCCCGCACAAGAAAATGCAGGCTCAAAAAAGGGGCAGACCGGCTTTACAGCCCTCCGCTCAAGTATGCGTGGGCGGATACAGATCACTCCGAAACCGAAAAAGGAGACTGGCTGAAGGATTGGAGAGTGGTTGATTATTTAATAGAAGAAAAATATACAGACGGAGGCATATATGAGGAGTACTGTAAAACACTCGAAGCGATCGAACATACCATTATTACCAAAAAAGCCATCTTCTTCAGACCAGAATAAAAAAAGGTCTGCCTTTCTTCTCACAGCGCTGACTGCCGCTTTGGCAGGCACCTATTTGGATTTGTACTTTGTCGGAAATGGGCTGTATCACTTCCCGGCGCGGCCGTTTCCAGAGATTTTTCCAATTCATATCGTTTTTACCCTGGCAGCCCTGCCTATAATAACAATCTTATTTTTAATTACGGCCAGCTGTCTTCAGCCCGCTGCACGAATGATACTTGGCCTGCTGATGTGCATAGGGGCAGCTGTGGGTGAGCAGATCAGTGAACAACTCGGCTGGTTTGCTCACCACCCAGCATGGAAACACAGCTATTCTTTTTTTGGTTATATGATTTTCCTTATGATCATGTGGCAGATTTTCAAATACTTTTCCAGGTCACGCTAACTGTCTATCCCTCTCTCTCCTTTATAAACAACTGCCTCAGGCAGAAAAGACTAGTCTGATAAATTGAAATAAAAAATAAATACTATACCCAAGAACGGCTGAGCCACTCAATAGCAGCAGCACCTGCCTTTTTCTTTTATTCAGCCAACGATTTCCAAGATACACCAGATATGCAAGCAGCATAAACCAGATAAATGCTCCTGCAAGGACAGCTGCAGGGTAAACTGCAGATATGTCGCCGTTACTATCAAGTATTGGAGTAAGAAGTCCCATCCACCATAAAAATGTAAAAGGATTAAATGCGGTGATAGCTGCTCCCGTCCAAAAGGCTTTCGCATAATGGCGGAACGGTTTAGTTATTCTCTTAATTCGCTTGCCTCCCACCGCTTCCACGGTTTTCATTTCTTTAAAAATCCCCCAGGACACGTATAAAAGCACGATACTCCCAAACAGCCAGAGAAATGTAACGATCATCGAATTCGAATCTATGAAAGGCATTAACCACCATAATATCGCAAGTAGAATAACCGCATCTCCTGCAACTGCTCCCGCTCCCACGGAGATTGAGGAGGACAAACCGTATCTTGTCCCGTGCTTAATTTCTTCTCCATTGCTTGGACAGGTTGGGGAAGATACAAATCCAATGAAAAAACCGCTTAATATTAATTGCAGCATAACATTCTCTCCTCTTGTCTATAATTCTATATTTCGATAACAATCGAAATATTAAATCAAAAAAATTTATTCTCCTTTCGCCTGCTGAAAAAACATAATTATTTTATCTACTGTCGCTTGTTCAACCCAGCATTCAATATTTTTTCCTTTTCGATCCATTCGAATTAAACCTGCCTGCCTTAATTCTTTTAAATGGTGAGAAACTGTAGACGGGGCAATATTCAGCCCTTCTCCCAATTCTCCCACCGTTAAGCGCATTTCTCTTTCTGTACTGAGTTCACCCGGGATGCAGTATTTCGCTAAATACAGAAACACATGAAGGCGGTGTTCATTGGAAAGCGCTTTGAACATTGCACTAAACTCCATCGTATTTTCATTTTTATTATTCGACATATTTAGAAATATAAATGAATTATCCTCTCTTGTCAACCACAACATCTGGTGGAGAGGTTTCCCGGTAAGGGGTAAAACAGACACTTGGAGGTGGAAATCGGGCCGCAGGGCGCTTTCCCACTTTCCCCGTTCATTCACGTCTTGAACAATGTACCTTCCAGTGCCCGGATGTAGCGATCGGCTGATCTTTGGACAGCTTCATCTGCATTTTTCGGAATGTTTTTATGAAAGGCATTGTAAATTCGGTCGAATGAGAGCCCGCCGACGCGTTCAGCCATCTCTTTCACTTTCTCTGCGGGAAGCGGAATTAAATTGGGATAACTGTACATAAAGCTCACCCAGTCCGTATCTTCAACAACCTGAATAATATCTCCGGTAAAAAGAAGTCCTTTTCGCTTTTGAACAGGTAGGCAGTGTAACACCGCTCCACCTTTGAAATGCCCGCCGAGACGGTGAACAGACATATCTTCTGTCAGCTTTTTTTCCTCTCCGTTCCAAAACTTAATCTGCTCTTCCTGCTTCATCACCCACTGGCTGTCATCCTCGTGAATATAAATTGACGCATCAAATGTCTCAGCCCATTCAAGCTGCGTGGAATAATAATGAGGATGAGAAAGAGCAATCGCATCAATTCCTCCCAGCTCACGGATAGAAGTAATAGTGTACTCATCTAGGTAGGTAATGCAGTCCCACAACACGTGGAAACCGTTGTTCTTAACGAGATAAGCAGTCTGGCCAATTCCAAATCCGGGTTTTGTCGTTATGCTATAAACTCCTTCTTCTTCCTTCAGAATCTCATTTTTATACTTGCCGCTGCGGCGAATTTCCTCCAGCGTTGTCCATTTCTGGCCCTCCGGATGGACATACTGTCTTTCTTCCTCACAAATCGCGCAGAACTCCGGAGGCTGTTCGCTTGGTGGATACTGAACGCCGCAGGTGACACATATATATTTCTGTAACATCTCGTCCTCCTTTTTATAGAAGTCTCCAATTCTATACCCTAAATGGTTGATTAAAAAGCAGTATGAGTGCTTTTGCCCCCTGCTATTTCCACGGGACGATTTCCACGTTCAAGCATCTGGTTTCCACCGTGCCGAAATTTTTTCACGCTTTGACGCAGGCATTTCCACCGTCTTGGTGTGGTTTCCCCCGCTCCCGTCCATTTTCCCAGATAAAGTGTTCTTTTCCCACTTCCCCTCACACTTCATATAAATCCAGCACTTCTTCTGCTCTATTTATAATTTTACAAATCACAGATTTTGGAGAAATCACTTTCATCTCCCGGCCGAAGCCTATGAGAAAATGAACCGCTTCCTCTTCCGTAGGAAAAGTTAATTCAACCTCGGTCCATCCTCCAACTTTCTGAAGTTCCTTGATTTGTACAAAGTGACCGGTAAACACGATACGCTGATATGCTTTAGAAGAAGCTGTCACCTTCACATGGAACTCTGGAATTTTTTGAATGAAGGACTGTTTTGATGACTCCCAGTAAGCAGGCAGATGAAAATCGCCGGGCCTGGTGAAGTGCTCTTCTGTGAGAGTTGTTTCCAAAATACGTGACACGCGGTAGCTCCTCAGCTCGTCATGTTCATTTAAGGCCGCAGCGTACCATGAGCTTCCCTTTGCCACAAGGCCAAGCGGCTTAATTCTATATTCTTTTCTCTCTCCGCTGCCTTTTTTATAGAGGATATGAACAATTTGTTCCTCCATCACCGTTTTTTGCAGCACTTCCAGGACCGAATTGGTCTGCGTTGCACTGCTTCGCCACGTTCCCATATCCACATAGATTCGTTCCCACAAATGCTGCGCATTTTTGCGTGACTGCTCCGGCAGCGATACCAGCAGTTTATTAATTAAATCAGTTCTTGAGATATCCAAATTTAAATCCGAAAGGATCTTTTCAGAAGGAGGTAAAAAGAAAGACAATATCTCTTTTTCCTTGAACCAGCTTAATCGCTGCTTCCAATCATCTACAAGCCTCCACCCTCCTGCTTTTCCTCTTTCTGCATAAACTGGAATCCCGATTGCACTCAGTGCTTCCATGTCCCGGTGTATCGTGCGCTGCGATACCTCTAATTCATCCGCAAGCTTACTGGTAGGAAGCACTTCTCCATATTGGAGCAGTATCAATATTTTTATCATTCTTTCCGCCTTCATTAGAATGACTCCCTAAAATAAATTTTAATTATGACAGTATATGTCATGTTTTTATTTTACCCTTTAAGTAATAAAAGAGAAAGGATGATTGCTGAGATGCCAACGCTGAAAGGTAAAACAGCACTTGTCGCAGGCGCCACAAGAGGTGCAGGCCGAGCGATAGCTGTAAAATTAGGAGAAGCTGGAGCGACTGTTTATGTAACCGGCCGTACGACAAGATCGAAACCTTCTCCCATGCAGCGCCGCGAGACGATTGAGGAAACGGCAGAGTTAGTGACAGCTGCCGGAGGTCATGGCATTGGTGTAAGGGTCGACCATACTGTGCAGAGAGAAGTAAAACAGCTGCTAGAAAGAATAAACGAGGAACAGCAGGGCCAGCTGGACATTTTAGTGAACGATGTTTGGGGAGGCGACCCTCTCAGTCAGTGGGGAAAGGATATAGGAGAGCATAGTGTTGAGATGGGGCTGCAAATGCAAAAGCAGGCTGTTCATTCGCATCTCATCACCACGCATTATGCTGTCCCACTGATGAAAAAGAACATGAGCGGGTTAATCATTGAAATTACCGACGGAACCACCCAGGATTATCGTGGAAACGTCTATTACAGTTTGGCAAAGATCTCTAACATTCATATAGCAAAAGCACTTGCAGAGGAGCTTAAAGACTATCATATTACGTCACTGGCACTGACCCCAGGATTTCTCCGTTCCGAAGCCATGCTGGATCTGTTTGGGGTTACCGAAGATAATTGGCAGGAAGGAGCAAAGCAGGAAAAACACTTCATTGCCTCTGAGTCACCCTATTATATAGGAGAAGCCTTAAAGCATCTCGCTGTCGATCCAGAAGTACGGAGGTTTAACGGCATGGCTCTGAGTACCTGGGGACTTTCGGAGATTTATAATTTTAAAGATGCGGACGGCACCCAGCCGCACTGGGGCAGATATTTTGAAAAGCACGTGTAAAAAAACGTGCTTTTCCTCTAAGTCCAATCCGATCAGGCATCAATGTTAATCATGCCGCCAGAAGAAAGCGAATGAGGCCTGACAACGCAAAAAAGAAAAGGAGGGTACCGAAACCAATCCCTGTAACAGCACTTGCAGCAACATTCAGCTTTCTAGATATCGGTAACGACATAAGTGACGTCCCCGTAAGCAGCACTCCTAATACAATCAAGCTTCCATCCTGAAAGATACTAGTTAACCAGAAAAAATGAATTCCGACAATAAAAGCGATCCAGGGGGCAACATATTCTTTTAATCTTCTTTTTAATAAAACAATTGCGCCAATCCCGGCTAGAAAAAATTCAATCCAGACGAAAACTATATAACGATGAAATGTAGTTGTAACAGACAGGGCTGTGGCTTCCTGCCAATGGGTCACACTCAGGTATACCCCGAACAAACAGACAACCATTGCCAGGACAGAAGCTGCCCCTAAATATTTGCGCCAGCTTTTTCTCGGGTTTTCCTGTGCCCAGCCAAACCACATAAAGCTGAACATCCCAAAAATGCCGGTATACATTGCGTAATCTCTTATATACTCCACTTCCATTTCTCCTCCCCGCCGCCATCCTATGACTCATCCACTGTTTGTTTTTTTCGTTTCCTTTTAAAATAAATCACTGCTCCTGCCAAAATACAAAAAGTGGAAATAGCACAGGAGACAAACCAATGAAAAATATGGCTATTTGTGAAAAGAAGGTAAGTATAGCATTTATCGTATCCTTAAAAAGATTTTGTGCTTCCCTCCACGTCTGCAGTGAATCCTTTTTTGCCACGGCCGAACCAGCATTCTCCTTCATTTCAATCGTTATTGTTGAATAATCAACGTGATTCTCTAAATAATTAATTCGTCCTTTCAGCTGTTCTATTTCCTGCTGGGTCACGGATAAATCATCGGAAATAGCAAGGAGGTCTTCCGTTGTTTCCGCTTTCTCCAAAAAACTGAGCAGTCGTTCCTCCACCGTTTCCTGAGAACGAAGCTGTGCTTCAAGATCTACATACTCCTCTGTCACATCGTTTCCGTTTGTAGAGCGATCAAGCACTTTTGTGCCGACCTTTTCCACCACATTCAAAAATGAGGAAAAGTGCTCCTGAGGGATCCGTACAGTAAGGAGTCCCTTTGGTTCCTCCTCCTTCTCCTCCTGAACATTGGACTCAACAATATAACCGTCCATCTCTTCAATATGTTGTTCAATTCGGCGTTGTGCATTCCCATAATTTTCAACTTCAATTCTCATATTTCCTTCATAAATAATCATTCGATCCGCGGCATCCACTTCTTCAAGCGCTTCGGTGCCACTGTTTCTATTTTCATCAGTGGGCGAATCGTTTTCTACTCTCTGGTCCGCGCCGGCAGACCCCTCCACTGACTCCTCTTCCACGCCTGACTCATTACCTGAATCCATGACAGCCTCATCCTGAGACACTTCGCCCCCGTCTGATTTTTCATTACTGCACGCTGATATTCCTAAGAAAAGCACCACAATCCCAATCACAAATGACGCGTCCGGTCTGTCATTTTTTTTCCCCCTGTACTGTCTTTACCTATGAAACGCGTGAAGCAGCAGACAGGTGGCAAAAAGAAAGAAGATTTATGAAGAGTACAACATAGGAGAACTTTTACTTATGCAAACCTTGTTTCATAACCTGTATTCTACTAACTTTTTCAACAAAATAGTTTCCGTCCGTTACCATTTCATATTTTCATTGCAGGTCTTTATGTCTATTTTACTAACTAAGAAAAGAAAGCAAGCTGTAAAATGAGAAAATAGTCGATAATTGTAAAACGATTATTGCAGGGGATTTCTACATTATTGTTGAAGTAAATGACATAAGTTCTACGATGTTACAATCTTGGCACAATGAAGAAGGATGGTGATTGAGATGTTAAAAATGATAAACAATTTTTTCAAGTGGATGCCGCATAATGAGCAGAATATGTGTGAAAGAAAGCTGATCGCAGTTATGAAAAAGCTGAAAATTGAAGACTACACGTTTAACTGGGATCGCAGCAGCTGCTTCATCGAGTTTCATTATCAGGATAAGCCTTATAAGGTGGAACACTCTGTCCAACAAGCGAAAGTGAAGGGCATTATTTTGAAGAATGGATTGGACTGCTTAATGGAATTAATCAAATCGCTGGAAGATCTGTGTGTGATCATTGACCGGGGAACGTACAAGCTTGAAACCTGGATTGCCGGAATGGAGCAGCAATCCGCAGCCAAAGAAGAAATTCCTGAATTTGAAGAAGAATTTCACATCCGCTATAAATCCTTAGGTAAACAAGCGGCGCCGGAATACGTAAGAAACAAAGATTTTGTTCATTCTTCTTCAGAAGCACCCCTGGGCAGCTTTGACCGCAGCCATATACTGCCGCGCTCTCAACGAAAATAATTGAAGGTCTCTCACCAGCCATCATTAATCATCTTACAGATTACAACCGCTCTTCCGACAGTTTCGGGACAGCGGTTTAATTTTTGCTTTTAGAAAATTCATCTTATAAAAGAGAGAAAATAAAGAGATGAGGCCCTTTCCGTTGGAATAAGCAGGCCAACCATTCCGGCTGCTAACACTAATTTCCAATGTTTGACACTCAATGTACAATGAAGGTGAGAATGACAAAAACTGAATAATAAGGAGGTGTTATTGAAATGGAAAGATTCCCTAAGTATTTACTCGCATTGACTCTTATCTTCTTTGTCCCTATTTCTATCGTTTCTGCGGATGCTGGAGAGTGGGATAGTTTAGGAGGAGACAGATTCAGCGATGAAACAGCTATCTGGCCATCTGGTGGAGGCGCTTTTAAGATATGTCTCAGTTCTGATAGTCAGCCGGGATTTTATCAGTTATTTGAAGAAGATCCGTATAGTTTTGACGACAAAGTAAAATATGGTGGAGTCTATTTTAAAACAGCCGGCAGCAATGATTTCGATTCAAATGGTTGTCACGTATTCAGTGATATTAACGATTACGTTGATGACGGGCAAGCCGAATTTTATTTGAAAAAATACTCAAGCGGTGAATCTTTTGTCTGGTTCTACGATTAATATGAATGAGTATGGGGCTGTATCATAAATGATACTCGCCCTTTTTGCATGGTAAAAAAAGCAGTGGACAAGTCCTTCGCTTTCCGTGGGCAGCGCTTCAGCTAACCGGGCGAAACCCGCGCCCGGCGGATCTTCAGCCGCTGCTCTTCCCACTGGAGTCTTCGGACTTGTCCCCTGCTATCTTCTATTTAGGATACTACTTTTTCTATAAAAAGGGGCTTTTGCTACAGCCCCAAGAAAGATTCTCTTTCTTCAAAGTGTTCTTTTATTCGTATTCGTCGAATAGACCTCTTTCAATTAGATTCGCCGTAATTGGTTTCCTGTTCATTTCCCGAGCCCAAATGGACAGCTGCCCCACATGATGTATCTCGTGTGCTATTACGTGGCGCATGACTTCTCCATGCCTTAACCGGATAGTTCTTCCTTCAGCATTTGTATCCAGATGAATAAGTGATTCCATTTCATCTGTCCAGGAAGATACAAACGGTTCGACTTCTTGATGATAAATGTTCGAAAGCTCCCTGACTCTTTCCAGGCTGTTGTAATTATGAAATGGTGGCTCCTCAGGTGCTTGTTTTCCCTGGAGGTCCTGCAGCCAGCTGTATTCCACATCAATAATGTGAAACAACGTGTAGAGGATGCTTCCTGCCCCTCCTGTCCGTTTTTTTAATAGTTCTTCTTCCGGCACATTTTCACACCATGCGAACCAATCATTTCTTACCTGCCAATTATACTGAAATAACTTCTGCATGAATCTAGCCTCCCGTTCATAAGATTACAACTCCATTTTCATTTTATTTTTTTAAAATTCCTAAATATTCTTCCCATGGTCCCACATCCTCCCGGTACCTTTTTGCCATCACCCTGGTAATCTGCGCAAGATGGGTTAGGTCGTGAACTACCCAGGTTGAAATCAGCTCTCTTCCTTTTACTGCGCCGAAGGCAGGATGAAATCCCGTTAACTCAAGATGAACGGCAGGATCAATCAGCTCCTTCAGTCTAGCGAGATTTTGAGCACGCACGGATTTAAACTCTAGGAGCTGTTGTTCTATTGGACGGGCAGGCTTTTCCAGATGAGAAAAGCGGTCAAATGCTGGAAATGGCTTTTGCTCTCCTTCTTTAAGAAGAAATTCCATTCTCGGAATCCAATTGTACTTTTCTGCCTCAATAAGATGTTCAACCACGTCTGCAGCGTTCCACGTATCTTTGCCTTCCCTGCATTCGATCCAGCCCTCGGACACGCCGGATAATAGTCCCTCTAATGCATTCGGCGTTCTTTCTAAAATCTCAATCGCTTCTTCCATCGTAAAATTCATAGGAGACTTTTCCTTTCTATTGTAAATAGGCGTACCTCTCCCTTACTAAAGGCACTTGTGATAAGCTGAGACTAAAAATAAATGTGAAAAGCTGGTGATCTTTTGTTCTTAAAAAGAATTCAACTTCAGCATGATCAAATTCCTTCTTTTCAGAGCTATCCTTTTTCTATACCTTCCATCAAAAGTCTTCATCAATTGGATATTAAAAGTAATGTTACATTTTTTGTCGGTGAAAACGGAGCAGGAAAGTCCACGCTGCTTGAAGCAGTCGCAGACAAGTGTGAATTTAATACAGCAGGCGGCGGAAGAAATAATTATTATGAAGTAGATGCTTCAGAATCAGCTCTTGGAGATTACATAAGACTGTCCTGGCTTCCTAAAGTCACCAATGGTTTCTTTCTGCGGGCTGAGTCTTTTTTTCATTTTGCTTCCCATGTTGATACTGTAGAGGCAGCTGATTCCTATGGCAGCCGATCCTTGCACGAGCAATCCCATGGAGAGTCTTTTTTATCCCTTTTTCTAAATCGCTTCAAGGGGAAGGCGATTTATTTATTGGATGAACCAGAGGCCGCTTTATCTCCGCAGCGGCAGCTGACATTTCTTAAAATTTTACGTGATTTAGACGTGTCGAGGGAGAGTCAATTTATCATTTCCACTCATTCTCCCATTCTGTTAGGTTATCCGGACGCCACTATTTTAAGCTTTGATAATGGGCATATTAAAGAGATAGAGTATGAAATGACTGACCCCTATCAAATTACTAGTTACTTCCTCCAGAACAGAGAAAAGTTTTTGAAGGATATTTTCGATGATTAGCAGAGAAGCATAAGCTTTTAAAACGAAGCTCCCTCCAACTGAAGTAACTTCTTCTTCATCTCCATTCCTCCGGCGTAGCCTGTCAACGTTTTATTCTTTCCTATCACCCGGTGACAGGGGAAAATAATCGGCAGAGGATTTATACTATTGGCATGGCCGACCGCCCGGACAGCCTGAGGACGTCCAAGGATTGAAGCAATCTCTGAATACGAAGTCGTTTCACCGTATGGAATGCTCTGAAGAGCCGACCATACTTCCTTTTGAAAGGGGGTCCCTTTCATCTCAAACGGTACCTCAAAATACTTTCGTTTTCCTTCAAAATATTCTTGAAGCTGCCTGCGCACCTCCCCGCTGTTCTCCACACTCTTCTTCAATTCCTGATTTTCTACAACAGTTCTCCAGTGGTGCTCAGTTAATACTACGCGAACGAGATTACCATTTTCCTTTAACACAATCCTTATCGTTCCGAAATCTGTTTTATACTCCTCATAATTCAAGGCTCTTCTCCTTTCTATAACGCTTAGGTGAAACTGTATTCTTTCGTTGAAAAGCTTGATAAAAGCTGGATTGGTTTTGAAATCCTGCTTCCAGGCAGACGTCAAGGATAGAGAGGTCTGTCGTTTTCAAAAGCTGGATAGCTTTTCTTAAGCGCACTCTTTCCAGATAAACACGCGGGGTTTCCAACGTTCTTTTTTTAAAAAGGCGCCCTAAATAATAGGGGCTGACTCCAGCGTGATGTGCCATTTGAGGCAGCGTGAGCTTTTCCTTATAATGCTCATGGATGAATGATCTGACGTTTTTTATAATATCTAAATCCGGTGCAAAATCAGTGGTTTCCGGCTCGCACCTTTTGCAGGGACGGTACCCCGCCGCTCTTGCCTCCAGCGTCGTTTCAAAGAATGTGACATTTTCTTTATTCGGTCTCCGGGAGCTGCAGGATGGGCGGCAAAAAATACCTGTCGTTTTCACTGCATAAAAGAACATGCCGTCATAGCTGGAATCTGAGGAAGCTGTTATTTTCATCATTTCAGAGAATGTAAGATTTTTAAACATTCCTTCTCACCTCCATCTCAATTATTATAGTTGAACTCTCTTCTCTTTAAAAAGAGAATATAAATTGCATATAACGCTGTCACAATCAATGGAACAAGAAGATACGATTGAAAAAAAGGCAGTACAAGCGTACAGAATATACAAGCAGATAAAGAACTCAGCCATGGCAGGCTCCCCCGTTCAAACAGCTTTACACCTGCTGCCATTGAGAAAACATACACAAGTATGCCTAGAGAAGTGGGAATAAATAATATTTCATTAAACGACATGGATAGCGCACTCGTAATAATTACGCCGCTCCCTGCAAACAAAACGACAAATACAACTACACGCCTTGAAATTTGTTTTCTGGGATGAAGCACAGAAAAATACGCCGGCAATGCCTGATCTCTGCTTAATGAATACCCAAGCTGGGTTAGACTCGCTACAAATGCATTAGCTGTCCCTGTACAAATAATAAAAGCTAGTATACCGGTTGCGATTTTGGCGTTCCATCCAAATATATCATCCATTATTACAGCAATAGGAGAAAGGCTGCTTTCCTCACTCCCATATGTCCCCGTTCCAATCGTTATAAAACTGAGTGCTAGAAACAGCCCGCCTATAATTATCACACTAATAATTGTACTTCCGACAATATTTTTATCAGGTTCTTTAAAATTTCTAGATAAGCTGCAGATCGCCTCCCATCCAAAAAATGACCAAAATATAACTGTAAGTGCCGTACCAATAGAACTTCTTCCTCCAAGGAAAAAAGGAGAAAAATTGCTAATTTGGACACTCGAAATGGAAAACAAAATCGTTACTAATAAAAGGATGAATAAACAGCCGCTTAAGATGAAAGCAACAATACCACTTACTCGTACTCCATAATAATTCGTGCCTCCTGCAATGAGCAAAATTATTAGTGCAGAAAGGGATATTTCCATTTGTGAAAAACCAAATGCCTTTCCTAAATAAAAGGCCCCTGTTAACGAAACGATTGTCTGGCCAACAGCCGCCGTAACAAAATAAAACCATCCAATAATATTACCTGGATGATGCCCAAAAGAGAACCTCACAAAAGTTGAGATTCCCCCAGCATCTGGATATTTTCTTGCCAGGCTGGCAAATGAATAAGCTAAAGGAAAGCTGATTAAAATAACAATCAGCCAGGATAAAATAGAGGCCGGCCCCGCAATCGATGCAGTTACACCGGACAGAAATAGAACACCTGACCCTAATACAGCCGCGATATATAAGGCAACTCCCTGAAATAAACCAATAGATTGATTGTCCATGCCTTCACCTCACTTCACTACATTTAAAATAGCATGTAAGGTTTCATGAATTCCTCTCAATTATTGCGGTTTAATTCAGTAAAAACTTTTCGCTACCGTCTATTATGTAAAGTGGGCTTTTCCAGCGATTGAATATCCTCTTCTAAACTCATCATCTTTTGTTCAAGCATTTCCCTCGCATCCTTAATACCCTGATTATAGATGTACGGCCCGATTTCTTTTATGACAAAATCAAGCATATTCTCCGCTGCCAGGTCCCCTATTTCTTCAGAGCGTTCATTATAAAAATATTCTTTAACCAGGCTTATGATTTGGTCCTTGTTTTCCTTTGGAAGTCTAATATTCATTAAAATCTCTCCCTCGATTAGTATTTTTTAAAAACGCAGGGCAGTCCCATTATAGCTTCTTTAGTTTCATGTAACTTCCTTTTATTTAATTTGCCTCTGATCTCTCCGATGTGGTAGTGAGCTTTTTCCAAAAATACTATATAGAATTCGACATTTTTTTCAATAGTCTTACTATTGTGTATTTATTCCATAATTAAATTTGCTGTATTGTCTTCAAATAAATTTCCACTATCCCAGTACACTTGATTTTTCCCATAAAACGTAAAAAAGCCAGATTCATGAAAGAACCTGACTCTTAATCTAATATTATTTATAAATGTTCAAAAACTGGGTGGCAGCAGGCAGAAAGCGAAAACTCGTTGATAATAATTCCGCTGTTACATTAATAATTTCCAGTTCATTCATCAGCTCATCCATGAACGGGTATGGTTCGTTTTTGAACCCGACCAACGGGTAGATTCGGATGATCCCTCCCGGTTTCGTGACCCGAATTAATTCATTTACAGCCTGAAGGTGAAAATCATAACCAAATTGCTCCTGATATAAAAATAAGAAGTGATTGCATACTACTAAAGAAAATGTATCGTTCTCAAATGGCAGGTCCGGCAGAGCTGCCGGAATATAGTTTTCTTTGTTCTGGTAGCCGGCTAAAAATTTCTCAAGTGAATTCTTTCTTATTTCGTGATGGGCTTCAATATTTTTATAGGAATTCCATACAAACTGATGCTTCACCATTTCAATTTTCTGCGCTGCTGTTTCCACTTCTCTTTTTCCATGATTTTTCATTTCTTCGTGAGTCAGTCGGTACAGCGGATCGACAGCGGTGGCGTCAAAACCATTTGCGTTTAATTCAGTGACAAAAGAAGATGCGCCTGATGCTACATCCAGGATCCGCCCTTTTTCCAATAGATCTTTCTCGAGCATAAACATCTCTTTATACTCCTGAAAGGACCGACATGTCATTGCGACACCGATTTGCTCATAATATTTCGTTTTACTCATACTCATCTCTCCTTTTCTCATCTCTTCCTAACTAAACTCAGCTCAAACTACAAATACATTATAAATTACATTAGTAAGTACTACAATTCTAAAAATAATTAAATCCCTTTTCAGATTAATGCCATTTTCAGCGGACACTGGTTCCATAATTTGAATAAAATTTTGAAGAATAAGGCACCCCCGCAGCGGGAGTGCCAATCTGTGTTTTATTCCAGTACATTAGGAAGCAGCATAGAAATGGAAGGAATGTATGCTACGAGAAGAATCGCGACGACAAACACAATCCAGAGCGGCCACAGTTCTTTGATAAAGTGTTCTATCTTCACTTTCGTAATAGCACATACCGTAAACATGATGGTACCTATTGGCGGTGTGATGGTTCCAACGCTTAGACACAGGATGAAAAAGATTCCGAAATGAACGGGATCGATATTGTATGCCTCGAGCATTGGAATAAAGATCGGAGTAAGTATAATCAGCAATACATTGCCTTCTACAAACATACCGATAATTAATAGGAAAATCATCACTGCAAATAAGAAGAGATACGGATTATTCACAGAAGAGGTGGTCATATCCGTCAATGCCTGCGGTACCTGCTCCAGTGTTAAAATCCAGCCAAAAGCAGTGCCGGCAGCAATGATAATCATAACGACCGCGATAATATGTATCGATTCTTTGAGTGCGGCAATGAAATCCTTCACTTTCATCTCCCGGTACACGACAAACCCTAAAAACAGTGCATACAGCACAGCGATGGCTCCTGCCTCTGTAGGGCTGAAGGCTCCGAGCCGAATACCGCCAATAATAATGACAGGTAGCAGAATTGCCAGTAGGGCGTCCTTTGAAGCAGCCACTGTTTCTTTCAGAGTTGCTCTTGGGATGGGCTCCACTTCAAAGCCTCGCTTTTTAGCAGAAAAATGGACGAAAATGAACATAAGCACACATAGCAGCAGACCTGGAATAATCCCTGCCACAAACAAGTCCCCAATCGACACATCACCTATGTATCCGTACATAATCAGCGCGATACCCGGAGGAATAATTGGCGTTATTAATGAGCTGGCGGCGGTAACGGTGGCAGCAAATGCTTTATTATATCCTTTATTAACCATCTCAGGCACAAGAATTTTGGACTGCATCGCGGCATCTGCTACGTTGGAACCGGAGAGACCGCCCATCAGTACACTCAACAGTACATTGACTTTTCCGAGGCCGCCTGTCATATGGCCGGTTATCACCTGGGCAAAGCGCAGAATTCGTTTGGTGATTCCGGTGTAGTTCATCAGGATACCTGCTGTAATAAAGAAAACAATACCAAGCAGCGGAAACGATTCAACCCCGCTGAGAGCCCGCTGCGTCATGGTTTCTGCCTTAAAGCTGTCATTTACGAGAAAATACAGGCCGGATCCAAACATCATGGCAAAGGCAACGGGTACGTTTAATAAAAGAAGAACTAAGATAACGACAACGATGGTAAGTAACATGACTACTGCTCCTCCTCCCCTTTTATAAGGAACTTTTCATCCTTCAGTATGATCTTTTTCGTGATATGCCAAATAGAGAGGAGCCCGCCGACAGGAGCGGCAAGGTATATCCACAGGTAGTCAATGGACAGCACTGGAGTGATATTTCCGACAGACTTATAAGTCAGTATAATTCCCCACACGAAAAATACAACAAAGCACACCAGCATCACAATAACTAACGCAAACAGCTGATTGTATTTATAGAGCATGGAGGGGAATTTACGGACAAAGTAATCGATACTGACATGTTCATTTGTTTTCATCACGACACTCATCCCGACAAATGTCAGCCAAACGAACAAACCGAGGCTCACTTCTTCTGTCCAGGCTATCGGACTATTTAAAATAAAACGGAATACGACGTTCGCACTGACCATAACAATAATGCCGGCTAACGCAAGCAGGCTGATCACTTCATCTAAAGAATCTATGATTTTCATCATTTTTTTCAACATTCACCACTCCTTTCCATTACTCCCGTTCCTCCAGGAGCTTTTGTACTTTTTCGTAAAGGCCGTCACTCCACGTCGGCATCGATTCATATACCTTTTCCGCTTCTGCTTCGAAGGGCTCCTGGTCCACTTCATGGATGTTCATGCCTTGCTCTTCCAGCTCCTTCATTGTATCTTCCTCTGCTTTCTTAGAAAGCTCAATCCCGTAATCGCCGGCTTCTTCTGAAGATTCAATAAGTATTTCCTGTAGATCTTCGGGCAGGTTATTCAGGACATCGGACCCTATGACCCATGGGCTGATGATGGTCATGTGGCCTGTTAAAGAAAGATGATTGGTTACTTCGTGAGTCCTCGATCCGGTTAACACAGGAAGCGGGTTTTCCGCTCCATCGATGACTCCCTGCTGCAGTGAACTGTATAAATCACCAAGCGGAAGCGGTGCGGGCGATGCACCCATGGCAGCGAAGGAACGGATATATAAATTATTGTCAGGCACTCTGATGCGCAGGCCCTCTAAGTCCTCAGGAGTTTCCACAGGTTTGTTCGACATTATATGGCGGTCCCCATATAGCGTGTTGGAGGAAATAATTTCAAGATTGGCTTCCTCCTTTAAATCCGCTTCTAAACCTTTAAACCAATCTGTTTTTGTTAAATAAAACAGTTCTTCTTCATTCTCTGCGATATAAGGAGCACTCAGAATTCCAAGGTCGGGAACATAGTCCATGAGAAAATCAAAGGCAGTAAAGACGATAAGGTTGTTTCCATTTATAGCAAGCTCAATCATGTCCGCCTCGTCCCCAAGCTGCGAGCTTGGATACAAATTGAGCTGCAGGCGCCCATCGCTGCGTTCTTCGGCCAGCTCTTTCCATTTTTCCGCCTGTAAATCGATCGGTTCGCCCGGCTGATTTCCATAGGCAATATTGACAACATGCTTGTCTGCTTCAAAACTTGTTTCCGCAACAGTTTCGGAAGCCTCCTGACAGCCCGTTAATAAAGCTAAAACTCCTACTATCATAAGAAAAAAGCTCTTGTTCATCATGTCACTCCTTACCTGCTGTGAGAATACGCTTACACATTCTCTACTGAAAAAGAGCTAACATGGCAGATGCCAGAAACACCATATTAGCTCGTACATATCATCACGTTTTAGCCAATTCGATTTTCTTTTAACACTTGATCACTGAATTTACAGCCGAGTCCAGGGGCTTCCGGCAGGATATAGTATCCATTTTTCACTTCCATCGGGACTTCCCAAATATCCATAATAGATTCATAACAGCATTCCACCATCGGAACGTTTGGAGAAGCGGCGGCAAGCTGGGCATGAAGGATATGCTGCACATTGGTGTGAGGGATGACCTCTAAATCATAGCTGCGTGCAAGAGCTGCAACATCAAGCCATTCATCAATCCCGGATAGCTTTGTCACATCCGCCTGCACCACATCCACAGCCCCCATTTCAATATAATCCCGGAAATCATAACGGGTATAAATGGTCTCTCCTACTGCGATTGGTATATTAATTGATTTTGCGAGAGAGGCATGATCTTTTTTGTTAAATGGATTCATAGGCTCCTCTAACCAATGAATATCAAACTCTTCCAGCTTATTACCCCAGAACCTGGCCGTTTTTAAATCCCATACCGTATTCACATCAACCATTAATTTCACTGAATCCGGCAGTCTCTTTCTGACAGCCTTTACCCGCTCATAGTCCTCGCGTGGATCAGGCAGCCCGAGCTTCATTTTCACCGCATCAAAGCCACGGTCTATCAGGTTTTCCATATCAGTTATGAGCTCTTCAACAGACGTCTGCAGCCACCCGCCATCTGTATTGTAGGCTTTTACCTTTTCCTTTACCGGCCCTAAATATTTCCACAGCGGCTGGCCTGCATTTTTTAATTTAATATCCCAGAGAGCTAAATTAACAGCACATAGACCGACGCGGGTGATTCCGACCTGGCCGATAAAATGGTTCGTGTAATGCAGGTCGTTTACTATATTTTTATAGAAAAGTGGATCCTTTCCTATTAATACAGGAGCGTAGGTCTCATCAATAATCGTTTTAACAGCTCTTGTTCCTTTCGTGTAATTCCAGTTAAAGCCCCAGCCCGTCACTCCTTCATCCGTATCAAGGCGTACGGCAATAAATTCTACAGAATCTAGTCTTGACTGGGCATCGGTAATCGCTTTTTGTTGAAGCGGCACATCTAATAGGTAGGTTTCTACATTAGTAATTTTCATTTCTATTACACCTTCTCTTCGATAAAAGTATTCGTTAAGCTTCCAAGCTGCTCTATTTCGACTGTGACAGTATCTCCTGCTTTTAAATACACTCTTTCCGGCTCAGGGTCTCCTAAGATAACGCCTTCCGGTGTACCGGTTAAGATAATATCACCAGGCTCCAGTGTCATATGGCGGGAAATATAACTTAGAATCGTGTCGCAGGAAAAGATCATATCGGACGTGCTGGAGTTCTGCCTTATTTTTCCGTTCACGATCGTTTTCACGTGAAGCTTCTGTGGATCTTCTACTTCATCGGCTGTCACCACATACGGTCCCATGGGACTGAAGCCGTCACATGTTTTTCCGAGCAGCCACTGCGGCGTCTTAAATTGAAGATCCCTCGCCGATAAGTCATTAGCGGTGCAGTAGCCAAACACACCGTTAATCGCCTCTTCCTTAGAAACAGCCTTCATTTTTTCTCCGACGATGATAGCGAGCTCCACTTCATAGTCCACTTGTTCTGTTTCCACTGGAATTTCTACCACGTGCTTATGGCCTGTCAGTGTATTGTTAAACTTACTGAACAAAATCGGTGTTTCTGGATAGGGAGCCCCGGTTTCATCCGCATGCTGCTTATAATTTAAGCCAACACAAATGATCTTCCCTGGATTGGTGATCGGCGCTTTAAAATCAAGCGATTCTTCTTCAGCTAAGAATGAGGCGTTCTCAGTAATAGATAAGGAGGTAATGTAATTTTCCAGCTTCTTAATTGCCGTTTTATTATTCTGATAGAGCTCATCCATAGTTTTCGGAACATCTTTAGCCGGAGTTGTTTCCAGCGCTTCCATAACATCAATTATCCCTTGTTCCACAACCGCGCCGAGCCGTTTTTGTCCATTTCTTTCAAACGTACAAACCTTCATTCCTACCACCTCTTAATCTATTATTTTTAAACATTTTTACCGAAAACGACGCCGCCGTCGACATAAAAAGGAGAACCCATCACAAATTGAGAGTCGTCCGAAGCCAGAAATAAAGCTGCTCTGGCCACGTCCTCCGGAGAACCTAATTCTTCACTCAGCTGTCTCTTTTTTATTTTTTCAATGGCTTCCTCTGGATTTTCGTAGGATTCCTTTAAGTATTTTTCTACAAATGGAGTAAAAATAGTTCCCGGCAGCAGGGCATTCACACGAATGTGATGGGATGCATAATCAACTTGCATCGATTTGGTTAAGGAAAGAATCGCCCCTTTTGTCGCGGCATACGCCGCCCGGTCTGCAAGGCCCATTTCTGCAATACATGAAGACATATTAATGATGGAACCACTTCTGTTCTCTATCATCGAAGGAATCACATGTTTACTCGTTAGAAACACGCCCTTTACGTTAACAGCAAAGATTTTATCCCAATTTTCAGTTTTCACTTCGTGTAACGGTCCTACCCCGCTGATTCCGGCATTGTTAAATAATATATCAATTTTTCCCAGCTTCTGAATGATCAGGCTTACCGTGCTTATTATGCTCTCTTCATTGGTCACATCAGCTGAAAAGAAAAAAGCCCTGCCACCATTTTCGTTTATTTGCCCGGCCGTGTGGCTTCCTGCTTCCTCATCGATATCAACTATCACAACCTGTGCTCCTTCATCTGCAAATAATCTCGACGTACTTTGCCCTATACCTGAACCTCCTCCAGTAATAACAGCAACCTTTTCATGCAGCTTCATCTGCAGCACCTCTTTCCATGAAAGCGGATTCTTTTATGATATGATAAGCCTAACACTCTTTATTAGGTATAAAAATTGCTTTTCTTGTTTAATTTATTGCTTTTCTTGCACTATATTTATTGGCGAAAGGATTGCAGCTGCCTATGAGATTTGTCAAAAAAGGAACGAACGATAACAATTCTCCGTTAACGTTTGTTTATAAAGGAAAAAAAGGAAACCACGAGGAGCTCCCGAATCATATCCATGACTGGTATGAATTAATTTATATAAATGAGGGAGATAAATGGTTTTTTATCGATCAGAATTTTTATCATTTTCAGCCCGGTGATATTCTGCTTGTCCCGCCAAATACCATTCACCGGGCGATCCTGAAAAAAAACGAATTCATCGTAACGACTGTGATGTTCTTTTCTCCAAAAATCATCACACAGTGGCTGCCCACAAGCGAGAATACATTTCTTAATTTATTTAATCAGGCCAGAGCAGAAAGAGAATATCGGTACCGCATGGAATTGAATCATTTGCTGGAGTTTGAAAAACTACTTGAGGAAATACATGAGGAATATGAAGGCGGAAAGGACGACCGCTATGAATATCTGCTGGTTCAGCTGCATTCGCTTCTTTTGTTCATCAACCGCTGCTGTACCTATTCGCATACGCAGAACGCCAACAGGAAGTCTGAATGGATCTATCCGATTCTTACCTATATTGACGAACGAACTTCTCAGTCGTTGAGCCTCGAGGAATTGGCTCAGCATGTCTCTGTCACCCCTGCCTATCTCAGTAAAGTATTTAAACAGACTCTCGGAATGACCTTAAGTGAATATATCACTACAAAGCGTTTAAAGCTTGCCAAGGACATGCTCTGCCAAACGAGTGAAAATATCGAGACGATCGCCGAGAATTGCGGATTTTACAGTATGCCTCACTTTTACCGGACGTTTAAAAAGCATACACAGTTAACCCCCCGTCAATACAGGCAGAGAGGCTGAGACTTTCGATTCGACATTATGGCCCGCTCCCAGGAAACTCCCTATAAAAACCGGCCATTGGACCTGCTGGTATAATAAAGAAAAACTTGGTACCGGGTAGTAAGAAGGTGCAGGTGGTGTGAAAACAGAAGTAGTATGAACAACTATTGAATGAACAGGAGGAGGATTCATGGCTATTGCAGGAAATTTCCCTGATCCGCTGGAACTGCTATATTTTCAAAATTCAAAACAGGAAACAGATTTTCACTCTCATGAAGATTACGAAATTTTTTATTTTCATGGAAGTAAATGCAACTACTTGATTGGAGACCGAATCTTTAATTTAGCTCCTGGGGATTTAATTTTGATGAATGGATTAACCCTTCATTCACCTCACTTATTTGACAGTGAAGATTATATACGTACGGTGATTCATTTTGACCAGGGGTACTTTCGTGAGGTTCTGCGTACGATGGGAAAAGATTTTCTTCTTGAACCTTTTTCTTCACTTCAATTTTACCGGTTCCGCCTTCGCGGAAAAGAGAAAAAAGCGATAGAGCAATTTTTTGAGAAAATGCATTACTATAACACACAAAAAGATCCCATCTCCGGATACCGGATGCAGATTGCCTTCTTGGATTTGTTAGCACATTTATACTCATTCTGCCGCAAGCCTCTTGAAGATAATAAAGAAGTCCTTTCAGAAAAAGAGAAGAATGTACAAAAAGTAATATCGTTCATTGAAAGAAGATACCAGGAGGAACTAACGCTTGAATATATAGCGCAGGAGCTTCATTTAAGTAAATTTTATTTATCTAAAATATTTAGAGAAGTTACAGGCCTCACTATCTTCAACTATCTCTACCAAAAAAGGATTAACCAGGCCAGAGTTGAATTTCTCATTTCGGAAGATATTTCGATGACAGAGGTGTGCTATAAGCTGGGGTTTAAATATCCATCCCACTTCAGCAAGGTATTTAAGAGTATTACTGGGCTTACCCCGCAGGAATACAAAAAGAGTCTGGAAGCTAGAAAGGGCTCGTCAAGAAATAAACTGGAAAATAATAATTAAAACGCGAAGATGAAATATATTGGAAAGTTCGACATTTCATAATTTATTGATAATCAGACTACCCTGCCCCCCCTGCCCAGGCAGCCTTCGAGCGGTCTCCAAAAAAGCAACACTGGTATCCAGCATTATACTCTCAGTAAAAGGCGACTTCCTTCTTCCCGCTGGTTTCTTCCCGCTGTCCGGCATGTATTTTTTTAAATATTTTCAAACTAACATACATGATAATCGAAGCTGGGAGGCTCATGAAATAAAACACCATCACGACAGGAAATAAACTATACATATAATACACAGCGAATAATAAGAACAGCAGTAACGCAGCATAATGAAGGTGGGCGATTCCGATCGTCAGCGAGTGACGGATGTAAAGGTGAAATGAACCTTGAAAATGGCAGAACACGGGAAATATAAATAGTGCAATAATACCGGTGAGACAAGCTACCATCCCAAGGATAACTTTTGGTACGATCGTGCTTTCGGCAAGAACCATGGATACACCGCTGAGATAAATCGTTCCCGCGCTGAACACCAGCACTATTCCAATGAGGTTTGCAGGTACAAACTCTTTTTTATAGTGGTGAGTAAACGTCCTAAATATGGAGTCCACTTCTTCCTCAGCCATAAATAATTTTCGTAGAACGGAGAAGGAAGCAGCCGTGGCAGGAGCCCATCCAAATATACCAAGGCCGGCGATTGTAAAAACCATCCATAGTAAATTAATATAGGACAGGTGCATCAACCATTCAAAAAACGAAGCTGCCCCATCCCTCATACCGCGAATGTTCATTAGAAAAATCCTCCTTTGATAGAGGGAAGCCTTTCAGCTTCCCTTCTTTTTCAGGCTCTACTTTAAGCCGGTCGTTGCCACGCCCTGCACAAGGTATTTTTGGAAAAACATAAACAGGAGAAACTGCGGAAGCAGCGACAGGGAGGACATAGCGAGCAATGGTCCCCAGGCAGTCGCATCACTTGAATCTAAAAAGTTTGCCAGCGCCAGAGCGACTGTATATAATTCCGGACTGTTTAAATAAATCAGAGCGGAAAAGAAGTCATCCCAGCTCCACATGAAGGAAAAAATAGCAACCGTGACAAGCGCCGGCTTCGTTAATGGCAGAATAATTCTCCAAAATATTCCGTAGGTGGTACAACCATCAATTACCGCGGCTTCATCCAGTTCTTTTGGGATACCCCTGATAAACTGGATCATCAAAAAGATGAAAAATGGGATTCCTCCGATAAATGCCGGCACGATCAGCGGGTAAAAGGTGTTCACCCACCCTAAATTATAAAAAATGATATATTGAGGAATCAGAGTTACCTGCATCGGCAGCATTACAGTCGCCAGCAGGCATGCAAATAATGATTTTTTAAATTTAAAATTAAGCCTGGCAAAAGCAAAAGCCACCAGGGAGGAGGAAAATAACGAGCCAATCACTACCATGCCCGTAATTAATAAAGAATTCGTAAAGAAAACTTCAAATCCTACTCTGCCGAACCCTTCCCAGCCTGTCGCATAATTTTCCCAACGCAGAACGGATGGAATTAAGGAAGCCGCATTTTGAAAGATTTCTGCTTCCGGCTTCAACGAGCTGGCAATCATCCAAATGATGGGGTAGATCATCACGAATCCGAACGCAATGACAAAGGAATGATAAACGACACTATTAATGGTTGAATGCTTCTTCATCGTTAATTGTCACCACCTGACTCGTAGTAAACCCACGACTTTGATGATTTAAAAATCAGAGCAGTAAATATTGCAATAATCACTAACAAAATCCACGCCATTGCAGAAGCATATCCCATTTGGAAGTTTTGAAAAGCCCTCTCATAAAGATACAGCGCAAAAAATAAGGTGCGGTCAAGCGGTCCACCGTCTGTAATGAGATAAGCCTGCGTAAATGTTAAAAACCCTCCAATGGTCTGCATAACTAGATTAAAGAATATCACCGGTGTAAGCATGGGAATTGTAATTCTAAGAAATTGTGCGATAGTATTAGCCCCATCAACAGAGGCCGCATCATACAATTCCTGCGGAATCTGACGCAGACCGGCTAGAAATATAATCATGGGAGAGCCAAACTGCCAGATGACCAGTAAAATAATGACGGATAAAGCGTGGTCCGGGCTGGCGATCCAATTCTGACCCTGTATACCTAAAAATGATAGAAAATCATTGACCGCTCCATCAGATCCGAACAACTGGCGCCACATCACAGCTACAGCCACACTCCCGCCAATAATGGAAGGAATGTAATAAACGGTTGTATAGATGCCGGAACCGCGGTGTCCTGTGTTAAACAACATCGCAATAAATAAGGCAAATGCCAATTTCAGAGGAGTAGATATAAACACAAAAACTAATGTCACCTGTATCGCTGTCCAAAAGCGTTCATCATTGGTAAACATATGGATATAATTAGAAAAACCAATCCAGCTTGGACTAGACAGCATATCGTAGTCGGTGAAGGATAAATAAAGGGACATGATCATCGGCCCTATCACAAAGCCTATAAAGCCAATTAACCAGGGAGATAAAAATGAATATGCGATTAGATTATTCTTTAAGGATTTTTTCTTTTGATAAGTAGATTGTGCTGGGATTGACGTTTGTTTTAACCGCTTTAAAGCCATACGTACCTACACCTCGTTTTAAGTGAAGATGATCAGCCTCTGTGAAAATTCCAGAGGCTGAATTACATCTATTAATCAGCTAGTACCTGCTCTGCTTCCTCTCTGAATTGCTCAGCAAATTCTTCTACCGTGATCTCGCCATATTCTACTTCCTCGAGTCCCCGCTCGAAGATGCCTTGAATTTCCCCTACACCAGATGGCTCCGGCGGATGAATAGGGCTGGAGTTCTCTTCTACTACTTCCATGTAATCGAACTGTTTCTGTTCATATTCTTCAAGCTGAGGGTACAGATGATCCTGCACTTCTTTAGAAATAGGCACGCCCCGCTCGGCTGCCAATATTTCATTGGCTTCTTTGTTATTGGTGAAAAAATCAATAAAGAGAGCTGCCGCTTCCTGCTCCTCTGCATTTGATTGAGAAGATGCCGAGAAAAACATACTTGGCTTTACAAAATGCCCATCGGTTCCTCCAGGTTCAGAAGGCAGGAGTGCTAATTCAAGCGGGCGGTCTGCGGCACTCTGAAGTCCGACGATCTGATTGCTGTGCGGCATTAACACCGGAGATTTTTCATGAACAATTAACTCATCCTCCAGTCCCTCTATTTCTGTAGTAATCTGAGGTCCTGGTGCAATCCCCTCTTTAAGGAGATCATCCCACATGTTGTAATAATCAATAAATAACTGGTCATCGTCATATCCGAGTCCATTATTGTCTTCGTTATAAAGCCACATATCACGCTGCCTTAAGTAATGCTTAAATCCATGAAGATCCTTTGGGGTTGCCATATACACTTCTTCGCCAAAGTGATTCCTTATTTGATGGGCCGCATCGATATAATCCTCCCAAGTATATCCTGGCTCAAACTCAGGTACACCGGCTTCTTCAAACATTGCAGGATCATAAACAATGGTCAGTGAATTTGCACCTAAATTGACAGCATACAGCTCGTCCTCTACTTCTCCACCTTCCAAATAAATATCATCCACATCTTCAAAGTCTAATGTCCCTTCTTCTATAAACGGATCCAGGTTTTCTATTAAATCTCTCGATTGATATTCCGCCAGATACTGTAAGTCCATTTGAATAACATCGGGCAGATTTTCACTCGCTGCCTGTGTAGCTAAGCGCTCCCAATATCCGTCCCAGCCGGTATATTCCGTCGAAACAGCTATATCGGGATATTCTTCTTCAAATAGATCAATCACCTCTAACGTGCGGTCATGTCTGGTTTGCGAGCCCCACCAAGCTACACGGAGTTCCATCTGTCCTTCCTCCAGCTCAGCCTCCTCGCCGCCACCTTCTTCACCGCCTGCATCGCCCTCAGCATCCTCCGGCCCGCCTTCAGGACCGCCTTCTTGATTCGGTGTACACGCAGCTGCCACTAAAAGAAAAGCGAACAGCATCATAATTGATAATGACTTCGATACCGATTTCATCACTGGATATCATCTCCCCAATATAGGATCATTCCTTCAGGCTAAAAAGTAACCGCTTACATTTTTAGTTTAAAAGATTGATTATTCTGATAAATGACGGAGCTAATTCTTCCTCCCTTATGCCACTGCACTATAGGCCCGGACACACCTAAGTGATCTCCCCTTTCCATATGGATTTGAGTTTCCTTTCGTAGTTTCAGCATATGATATGTACTTTTTTCACGCTGTCTCCACATTAATGAATTCACGCCTCCTTTTATACGAAATTGTCATATAAAAAATAATAGCGGTTGCTGTGGGATTTCCTATTAATTTGTCTATGACAAAAAATAACCAACTTCTGCTTTTTGGATAAAAAAAGGAACAGGAGTTATCCTGATCCTTTTCCTACTATTCTTGTACTTCTATTTCACTATACTCTCCGCCAGACCAGCCAAGACCGGAACTCACTTGTAATGTGAAATTTTCATCTTCAGGTATTTCAAAAGCAATTTTGCCGGTAGTAGACATATTTGGATTAACTTCCTCTAAAAAGAAGCCAGTATCATCATTCAAATTCATATCAGCATCAGTACTAGACTTATATTCAGTTTCTTCGGAGCCAAGCAGACGGAACATTTCCCCATCTATAATTCTCGCTTCAGAATCATTATTGTTAACTGTTATATCAATAACTACAAATTTACCTTCTGTTGTAAGAGTGTCAAAAAATTCATGCTCTATTTCAGATTGTTCACTTACTTCATTTACTGTGAAAGCTAAATCTCCAACTGCCACCCTTTTAAAAATGTAGAAATATCTTTTGACGTCAAACTAAAACCCTTCCATAACGGAAGGGGCCAAGAGTATTATACTCTTACACTTATTCTACTCGATACGTTATATATCCTGTCACGTCCCTACTCGGATTACTTACTTTTTCAACCCAACCATAATACGTACCATCTGCCAAGTTGGTAAAAGTTGTGTAGTTCTTCTCATACGTTACAGGTTTGGTGTTTGTGCATGCTGAAAAACTGCTCAAACGCACTTTCAGCGTATCCGATGTTCCCCAATTATTGATAAAGACCGTGACATCAGCACCATTAGTGGCTGTAAAGCTTCCAGCGTCCCATTCGTCGTTTCCTGTCGTAAACTTGAAAGGTCCAGCAGCCGATACAGTCCCAGCAGCAGTACTCAACATGATCGCAGCCAAAGCAACAAAAGCAACCACTGCTTTGGCCTCCCTTTTCCTCATATTATTCACTCCTTAGTTTTAATATTCCCCTTCAATAAAAGACAAATAGCTCCTTCCAAAATTTGATAAAAATCTGACAATAGTAAAAAAGAACTAGTTATCAAGAGTCAATTCACCGGAACTTTTATCATGCTGTGAATATTGAATACTCTTATGTTTTCTGAGTGATTCCCCTGTTGATTAGGTCCCCCCTCCCCTGAAAAAAAAGAAACACAATTCCTGCCCTGAGCAGGGAATTGTGTTTCTTCGGCTATATTAATGCAATGTTTGAAGGGCTTCTTTATTAAATGGCAGTAGATCCTGGATCTTGCCGTCACGGACCTTTTTCACCCATTCCGGGTCCATTAATAAAGAGCGGCCAATGGCTACAAGATCAAATTCGTCCTCATCAAGCTTTTGGATGAGGCCGTCCAGGCTTGTGGTGTTGGCACCGGAGAAGCTTGTGAATTCTCCGTCGAGTCCGACCGATCCAACAGCTATAACCGGTCTGCCTGTCAGTTTCTTTGTCCACCCGGCTAGATTTAAGTCAGATCCCTCGAATTCGGGTTCCCAGAAGCGGCGGGTGGAGCAGTGGAATATATCTACACCTGCTTTTAGAAGTGGCTGCAGGAAGCTTTCTAATTCAAACGGTGTTGTGGCTAATTTCGCCTGGTAGTCACTCATTTTCCATTGCGAAAACCGAAAGATAATCGGAAAATCAGGTCCAACCGCGCTGCGGCATGCTTCTATTATCTCAACTGCAAAGCGAGTGCGGCTGATAATATCACCGCCATAGCGGTCGGTCCGCTGGTTTGTTTTTTCCCAGGAGAATTGATCGATTAAATAGCCGTGCGCACCGTGGAGTTCAATACCGTCAAATCCAAGGCGTTTTGCATCAGCTGCAGCCTGGGCATAAGCTTCTACTAATTCGGCAATTTCATTCTCCGTCAGTGGTTCTGTTAGTTGTTCGCCGTCGAGGCTGAGGCCTGACGGTCCGACGGGCTGTGCTTCTTTATTAGGGAGATCCCCGTCTTTTCGGGTCATCCCCACATGCCAAAGCTGAGGTACAATTTTCCCTCCGGCTTGGTGAACTTCTTTTACTACATTGGCCCAGCCGTCCAATGCTTTTTCGCCGTAAAACACGGGGATGCTTACCCCGGATACTGAAGCTGGATGATTTACCCCTGTTCCTTCTGTGATGATTAAACCTACTCCATTTTCTGCACGGCGCCGGTAATAGGCTGCCACATTCTCTCCCGGCACACCATCCGGTGAAAAGCCGCGTGTCATCGGCGCCATCACTGTACGATTTTCCAATGTTAGATTTTTACTCGTAAATGTTTCAAATAATGGCGCTGTAGATATATTTGTTTTACTCACGGTTATGTCCTCCTTTTCCTTACTGCCATTAGTATTGTTACAAATTCCATTAGGAAAGGAAAGAGATCTGCCTGCCTGCAATGAAAAGCAGCTTTATTTTGATATAATATGGTTATCTAAATTCAAGTAAAGGGGCACCTTATGTTTCGGGTTTTATTAATGGAAGACGATGCTGCGTTGTTTCGTGAAATAAAGGAAGTGCTGGCCTCCTGGGAATGTAAAGTTTTTCAGCCCGATTTTCAAAATGTAATGAAGACGTATGCGGAGCTGGAGCCTGATTTGGTTATCATCGATATTCAGCTCCCGAAATTTGATTGCTTTCACTGGTGCCGGCTCATCCGTGAGCACTCCAATTTACCTATTATTTTTCTTTCGTCACGGGATCATCCTACCGACATGGTGATGTCGATGAACCTCGGGGCAGATGACTACATACAGAAACCATTTCATTTTGAAGTGCTGACTGCTAAGGTGCATGCGCTTTTGCGCCGCGTTTACAACTACAGCAGGGAGACGCCTTCCCTGAAAACATGGGCAGGAGCTGCGGTGGACTTAGAACGAAATCAGGTGACCTACAAAGACAGCACCACCGAGACGAAAAATGAAATGTTCATTTTAAGCCTTCTTCTAGAGAAGAAAAACCAGATCGTCACCAGAGAAACTCTGATTCACGCTTGCGGTCGGTCTTTTTCACAGCTACTTTGCCGTACGCTCCGGCTGGTTCTTTTTCGGGACAGAGCTGTGGACGCCGATGTTTATCGTTATGGGTATCTACACAGCTCTATACTCGATCTTCGCGCTTTTGTCGGTTCTTTATTACAAAAAAGTCATTAACGCGGCATTATAATAAATAAGCTCCCATTGGGATATCTAGTCTCAATGGGGGCTTTGGTGATACCTGACGGGCTCTTCACACTGCTTTTCTTGCTTCGAATCACGTTCCGCAATAGGTTTGATAAGGGTAATGAGACGACTCAGGCAGCCTGGCATACTTCTCCTGGTCTGAAGTGTACGCATAGGGACGCGACAGTACTTCAAGCAGCCGCTCCATTACACTGTAGTCCCCTTCCTTTACTGCCGCCTCCAAAGCTTCTTCCACCCGGTGATTGCGGGGGATAACTGCAGGATTCGAAATCTTCATCAATTGAAGGGAGGATTCTCTTGAGTTTTCCTGCCGCGACAAGCGCTCCTGCCAGCGCGCGTGCCACTGCGCAAATTCGTCTGACCCATTCATGGCTGTTTCCGCTGGCTTGTCTAATGTAAGGGCGCGGAACGTATTTGTATAGTCAGCACGATGTTCTTTCATCATCTCAAGAAGCTCTTCGATCAATGATTCATCCTGCTCTTCTTCGTTCTGAAGACCGAGCTTTGCTCTCATGCCCGACAGCCAATGCTGATGATACAAATTTCCATACTTGGAGAGTGCCTCGTTTGCCAGCTCAATCGCCTGCTCCTGCTTTTCATGCATGAGCGGCACAAGGGTTTCAGCGAAACGGGCAAGATTCCACTGCCCAATCGCTGCTTGATTTTGATAGGCATAGCGTCCTTGTACATCAATGGAACTGAATACTGTTTCCGGGTGATATTCGTCCATAAAAGCACATGGTCCATAATCGATGGTTTCTCCGCTGATTGTCATGTTGTCCGTGTTCATCACGCCATGGATAAATCCCACGTGCTGCCAACGGGCAATGAGCTCGGCCTGACGTTTAATAACCTCCTCGAACAACGCTAAATACCGGTTGTCTTTCATTTCTATTTCAGGATAATGACGCTTGATCGCGTAATCAGCAAACAACTTAAGCTCTTCAATGTTACCTTTTCTTGCAGCATATTCAAATGTCCCAATGCGGAGATGACTCGCTGCCACCCTTGTTAAAATTGAACCAGGCAGCTTCGTTTCACGAAAAACCGATTCACCTGTTGTCACCACCGCAAGACTCCGGTTGGTAGGAATACCGAGGGCGTGGATCGCTTCACTAATGATATATTCACGGAGCATTGGCCCGAGTGCCGCCCGGCCGTCTCCGCCTCGAGAAAATGGTGTTCGCCCGGAGCCCTTCAGCTGAATATCAAATCGGTTTCCTGCAGGATTAACCTGCTCTCCAAGCAGCACCGCCCGGCCGTCGCCCAGCATCGTAAAATGTCCGAATTGATGCCCGCCATAGGCCTGCGCAATCGGCTGAGAACCAGCGGGGAGCTCATTTCCTGCAAGAACCTGTACCCCTTCTTCACTCTGCAGCTCCGTGCTGTCAAGCCCTAACGTTTCCGCCAGGGGTTTGTTGAGAATAACCAGCTCCGGAGACTTTACAGGAACAGGCTCAATACGCCTAAAAAACGATTCCGGCAGACGGGCATAACTGTTATCAAAATTCCATCCTTGTTGTGTCATTCTATCTCCTTTGCTTGTTTGTCATTATTTTATTCACAGTTATTATTCTACAAAATTAGAAGAATATTTCCTAAAGATGGATCTTCTGTGTCTCTCATTTTACTATTTATTGATTTTCATACCAAATGATACACATGGTTTCAAAACAAAGCATCCAATACATCTCTGCAAAAAAAAGACGCTTATCTCTGAAAGATAAACGCCATCGTTGTATTTAATTCGACTCAAATGCAGCTCTATAATATTCCCGCAGCACCTCGGCATTAACTGGCCACTTGATCGGCTGATCATTGACGATCTGTTCAAATACATCGAGACATCGATGCCAGCCTGCTGCTATATATACTGCCATGTCTTCATCGTCAAATGTGTGGGTAAAAACCATGCAGCAGCCTTCTTCAACTTCAGTTACAGTCATCTCAACCATATCCTCCAGCTCGCGGAAGCTGAATATGTAAGGTTCCTCTATTTCCGTAATTACTCCTTCATATACTGAACCTTCTCCATCATCGAAATGGATTTTTCCACCCGGTTTGACGTCCATTTCCCCCGTCGCAAAAGGGTACCACTGCGTAAAGGAAGCAGGATTTATTATCGCATGAAAGATCTCTTCTCTATTTTGAGAAAAAAACCGTTCAAACCTCAATGCACAGCGGCTGTTTTTCTTTTGCAGGGTTCCATAATTACTCATGATTTGTTCTCCTTTCAAAATTAGTCAGCTTCCTGCACCTGCACAGAAAACAAAACAGCCGCCACTCCAGTCGGCGGCTGTTTGATGTCTTCATTACCCTTTATAGCTCACTTGTCCTGTCTCCACTAATTCCTTCAATCCCATAAACATCAAATTCCAACCATGCTCGGTGCCGTCGTGGTGTTCTCCCAGTGCTTTTTCGATGTCAGCCTGTGTCCAGTTTTCCTCATGAGGCACGGTGATGTTTTGAATAAAGGTCATTTCACAGCCCTGTGTTACTTCTTTTAATTTTACAGTAATCGTGTCCGCTAAGTCACTGAACTGCGGCATTTGAAATGTAAATACAAGAGTTTTGGGAGGATCCATTTCTAGGTATTCCCCTATCGCCCGGTAATCCTGGCCATTACGATGATCAACAATTTCCCAGGTCCCTCCCACCTGAGGGTCATTTTTTGCGACTTTGTTTGTTCCTTCCAGCGTGAAAAGCCATCTTCTCATCATTTCCGGATTAATCCATGCGTCGTAAACTCTTTCCGGTGCTACGTCAAAACTTCTTGTCATCGTTAACGTTGTTGTGGATGAGTTGGCCATGTAAGCACTCCTTCATTTACTTAATGTTCTTTCTTCTTCTCTTTCATCAGTTCATCTTCAAGAATATCAAAGCGTCTGCTCCAAAATTTCTCATAAAAAAGCAGCCATTCCTTCACCTGTGATAACGCATCCGTATTTAACCTGCAGAGATGAGTTCTGCCACGTACCGTTCTTTCTACCAGCTTAGCTCGTTCCAATACTTTAATATGCTTTGAAATGCCTGCTAAAGATATGTCAAATGGCTGCGCCAGTTCAGAAACCGTCCTTTCCTTTTGTGCCATCATTTGAACCATTTCTCTTCGTGTGGAATCAGCCAGGGCGTGAAAAATTTCATTTAAATCTTCTTGATTATAGTTAACCATATAGTTAAGTATAATTTATTAACAATTAATATTCAACCGTTTAGTTGAATAAATTTCATAAGTTCTGCATCCTTTTCCCTCCACTGAACTGTTTGACGATAGTGAAACGTATGTCGTGAGCGGGTGGCGGAGGGGTGCCGGACATGAGATCCGCTATTTTATCAGCATGGGCTATTTTGGAGGTGGTGGCGGACATCAGGTACGTTATTTGCCTCCATGACGGGAAATATAGCCTTGTTTTTGGCCGATAACGGAACCCAGGTCCGGCAAAACCAAAAAACTGGCTGTTTGGAGCAAATAACGGAACCAGTGTCCGCGGCAGTATTAATCGATCTGGAGTCTTCGCCTTTCGCTACAATCGAATGTTCGTTTTTATATTCAGAATAGCACTTATGAAATTGATTCATTTCACAAATGATTATTTCTTTTCTATCGATTGCAGTTCTTCCAGTAAGTGGTTTGTTGTAACGGATCTTTCTTGTTCGCTTTGTTCATCAAATAGCAGTTGTTCAATAAACTCCCCTATGTCTTCTACTTTTCGCCTTTTTTGATAAAATTGGAGAGCTTCCGAATCGATTTCCACTTTTTTATGGATTTTTTTATAGTAATATAAAAAACGTTCATAATATGGCTGGCCGGTGATACACATGAAATCTGCCTCTATTGGAGCTAATTTCAATCCTTCCCAGTCAATCAACATCAGCTGCCGGTGGCTCTGCATCAGGTTCCAATGATGTATATCCGTATGGCATAATGACATTTTCCATTCCCTATCCTTCATCTGGAACGAAAGCGTTTCAACGGAATCTACTAATTCCTGCAGCGGCTTACGGTAAGCCTGAAGCATGGTTCTTATCTCTTCTGCCAGCAAACTGTCATTTCCCAATATGTCCTGCAGCAATGTCAATAATGGAACTTCAAAATCTTCTTTTATTGCATTCGTTTCGACAGGGATAGTTTCTCCATACATATGAAGTTCAGCGATTATTTCCGCAAGTTCGCGGACCTGCTCATCTGATAACTCTTTTCCCCCAATGGTTTCCCCGTCTATATATTCATACAGCAAATAAATTCCAGCGCTGTCTTCACATTTATTTTCTCCGTACGTGGTGGAAAGAGGAACAGGTATCCTCCCCTTCAAATGACTATTTTCTATCAGCCATTTCATGATGGGAACATATTTATCGATCAGGGCAGTCCATTTCGGTGTGGAGGTTCTGCTTTTTTCATACATCTTTAAGAAGTAGCTGTCAGTATGGCTGGACATTTTGTAAGCAAGGGCCGCCCATCCGCCCTGCTGTTCCACGACATTATCCGTTTCAATACCATAATGACGCCTCATTATTTTTTTCAGCTTGTCCATCAGTGCCTCCCTCTGGATGATACTCCGCATAAATATTTGAAACATTCTAATTTCACACCAGTGGTACTTCATGGTGGCTAATGTGCTTTTACTGTACTAAACTTACATCTAATAGAATTGCTGGTTTATTTTCCGAATATAATAGAGAATATAAAAACAGGAGGCAGCTTTGCTATGAAGGATAGGTGGAATGCTGAGCTATATGATAGGAAGCACTCATTTGTTTCTAATTACGGGGACAGTCTGATTGATATATTAGCTCCGGCACCTGGTGAGAAAATTCTTGACCTGGGATGCGGCACCGGCGATTTGACGAGAAAAATAGCAGATTTTAGTTGCGACGTGTTAGGTATAGATAACTCCCCAACGATGATTGCTCAAGCAAAGAGGAAGTACCCGGCCCTTACGTTTGATGTCCGGGATGCCATAGACTTTGAATACCATCGTGAATTTGATGCGGTTTTTTCCAACGCTGCCCTCCATTGGGTCAAGCCACCTGAAAAAGCGTTACAATGTATTTTTGCCAGTTTAAAAGAAAGCGGGCGCTTCGTTGCAGAATTGGGCGGAAAAGGAAATGTGCAGACCATAACTGATGAAATCACAAAGCAGTGTAATAACCTGTCTATTAATGAACATATGGATCGCTTTCCATGGTATTATCCAAGTATTGGCGAATACTCGTCACTTATGGAGCAGACAGGGTTTAGAGTGACCTTTGCCGAGCACTTTGACAGACCTACTCCCTTAGAAGGGGAGAATGGATTAAGAAATTGGATCAACATGTTTGCCGGCAGCATGCTGGAAGGAGTCAATGATTCTAAAAAAGACACGCTCATAAGCAGAGTAGAACATAATCTAAAAGCTGAGTTGTATCAAAAAGGAAGCTGGACAGCTGATTATAAACGCATTCGTGTCATTGGAATCAAAGAATAAGAATGTGATTGCAAGAGCTGATTCTTTGGACGACGAAGCCAGTAAGTTTAAGAATATTACTCTGAGCTGGAGCGCCACCTTCCGAATCCACCTTCTGAATTTATGATCTGGCCGGTAATCCACGAAGCCTCCTCCGTTAATAACCAGGCAATCAGGCGGGCTGGATCTTCAGGGCGTCCGAATCTTCCGAAAGGAAACTTCGGTTCAATCTTCTCCCATGTTTCCTTATCCAGATAACCCGTGTCTACAGGACCAGGATTTACAGTATTTACCGCAATATTTTGATCGGCCAGCTGATCGGCAATCGTCATCGTAATATCCGCAAGTGCCCCTTTGGCAGAAGCATAAGCAACCTCACCGGGCATCGGCCCAAGCCTTTGTCCCGATGTCATAAAAATAATCCGTCCTCTTCCCGATTGTGCTTCATGCTGTTTGGCAAAGGCCTGCGCTAAAAGTATCGACGATCTGGTGTTCACCGCCCAATGCTTGTCCAGCATTTCTACGCTCAGCTCGCCGATCGCTCCATCACTGCCACTGAGAGCATGGTTACAGACTAACGCATCAATGCGGCCGGATTTATTTCTTACTGACTCCATTACTTGCTGAGGAGCTTCCGGATCCTGGAAATCTCCTGTTACCTCATGCAAGGAAGCACCATCAATAAGCTGTTCTTTAATCCCCTTGAACACAGCATTCAAATCATCGGCACCCCACTCCTGTTCATGATCATGAGACTGAAAATGATGAACCACAAGACTGGCTCCCCACGCTGCAGCCTGGCGGGCAGCTGCGTAGCCTATGCCCTGTCTGCGGCTCACACCTGTAATGAACACCTTTTTCCCTTTCAACGGATGTAATTCTCTATGTAAATTGGTCATAATATGAGTTCCTCGCTTCTGTTTAACTTCTTATTTTAGTTTTTGAATAATCTCTTTGTACACTACCTGTTTTGCCAGGTGCTTATCTGAAAGCTCCTTTTTCCGGTGGCATTCCTTCCATACCTTCGATGATTATGAGGTAATTTTCTTGTATAAAAAAGGTTGAGATTTAACCAGCCACCTTACTTACTATATACTATAATTATTAAATGAGGGGATGATTATTATGAAAACTATGATGATTTCGAATAATGAAACCGGCTTAAGAATGAAGCATTGTGATAAACCGAATTGAAGGAGGTTTTAATACTTGCCTGACAAAATATTTGCTGATCAACGACTCGCAGATGTTTATGATTATTTTGATTCATCTGAACGTCCGGATCTTGACCCTTACTTGAAACTAGCAGAAGACTTCAATGTCCAGACCGTCATTGACCTTGGCTGCGGTACCGGCAACCTCGCGTGCAAACTTGCTGCACGCGGGAAGGAAGTCATTGGAGTAGATCCTGCCGCTGCTTCTCTTCATGCAGCCAAACGAAAAACATATGCAGACATGGTGAAGTGGGTTAATGGAACAATAGCCGAACTCCCAGATGATGTAAAAACCGATCTCATCACGGTGACAGGAAATGCCGCCCAAGTCTTTCTGACGGATGAGGAGTGGCTTTCAACTCTCAGAAAGTGCCGCAGTCACCTGGTTCGGGGTGGCCGTTTGGTTTTCGAAGTCCGTAACCCTGAAAAAGAAGCATGGAAGAGCTGGCAGCGGGAGTCTTCCTCTGATGTAATCGACGTTCCTGAAAAGGGGAAAATTGAGACGTGGAGTGAACTTCTTGATGTGCAATACCCTCTCGTTTCCTTTCGCAACACCTTTGTGTTTCACAGCGATGGTACCGTGATTACTTCTGAATCGACATTAAGGTTTCGCAGCAAAACAGAGGTTATTGATTCTTTGTCCGAGGCACACCTGATTGTGGAGGATGTCCGGGATGCGCCGGATCGTCCGGGCTTGGAATTCGTTTTTATTGCAAGAAATCCAGATTAAAACAAAGCATGGCCGCTTTTTCTCAGGAACGGGGAAAGCGGTTCTGGTTTATTTTCCAGGTAAGAGAAAATCCTTGCCATTTTTTACTTTTAACACCCTAATTATAATAAGTAGATTTATACTTATAGTTGGTTAGATAGTGATTTTAAATGATTGGTACTTCTACCGATATACAACCATTAGGTCAGTTGTTTCGAAAAGATTAGGAGAGTCAATCCAATTGATTAGTTGATTGAAATCTGACGGTCGAAATATTTTAGTTTCACCACTATCTGTTTAACTCTATTGCTAGTTCTAAAAACTTCTTCTAAAGAATCAAAACCATTAAGTCTTCATCAAAATATGTATCATCTAATTTTATTGATCTTTTATCTTTTCCATATATTTTGAACCCCAACGAGGAATAAAGCCTTTTGGCTGGATCATTTGTAGAAACCACCGTTAAATAGATCTGTTCAATTTCTTCTAATTCTTCTGCCTTCTTAATTGCTTCGAGTAATAAAGACTTTCCAGCACCATTCCCACGCTTGTCAGGAGAAACGTACATGGCGAAAATATTCGTTCTATGTTTTAGTTTAAGCTTTTTTTCTTTCACTAAAGTAACCGTCCCGATAAGCTCTTTATTTTCAAAGGCACCGAAGGTAAACAAATCCTGAGATTGAAACCTCTCCTCATACTTTTCAACGGAATGATCTTTCTCCTCCTCATAGCTGGAAGAAAATGCTTCAGGGCTGTTTTGTAAGGCTTCAAACCTTAGTTGAAGAGCGTTCCCAGCATCTACTGGATTTAAAAGTCTAATTTCCATTATTCTCTCCCTTTTTATAGAAGTTTTGTCTGTTCATGGTCTTCACTATTCTTGTGACAAACTACGGATTTTGATTATCATCCTGAACCACGCAAAACTTGTTGCCGTCCGGATCCGCCAGGACAATATAGTCTGCGTCGATTTCATATTCCCAATCAACCTTTGAAGCTCCTATTTGAAGAAGCCTCTCTACTTCGGTTTCTTGACTGTCTGTAAATAGATCTAGATGGTGACGTTGATGCTTCTGCGAATCAGATGTAACAACAGAAATCGAAAGTTGGATGCCAGTACCTTTTTTGGGTATCAGAATAGCCCAATCTTCATCCGGTTCATATTTCAGCCGGTAGTCAAGTGCCTCACTCCAAAACTGTATCGCTGCATGCAGATCCCTAACTCCCCAAACAATAGCTCCAATATTAAGCAAAAACATCACCTTCTTTTTTAATTTTGTGTTTATTTTATCTACAACTAGAATCAGTGATTCTACGTTTTTTATTATTTCCGCAGTATTTTCTCCATCGCTTTTCCTTTTGCTAACTCATCAATCAGCTTATCCAAATAGCGAATTTCCTGCATCAATGGTTCTTCGATATTTTCTACTCGGATGCCGCAGATGACACCTTTGATCAGATCCCGTGAAGGATTCATTTGAGGGGCTTGTGCAAAGAAGGTCTCAAAGTCTGTCTTTTTTTCCAGTTCTATTTCTAAGTCTTCCTGGCTGTATCCTGTCAACCAACAGATAATTTCATCGACTTCTGATTTCGTGCGCCCCTTTTTTTCCGCCTTCGTAATATAATGGGGATAGACACTCGCGACACTCATTGTATAAATTCGATGTTTTTTCATGAAATATCCTCCTTAATTATTCAGTTAAATTGTGATTATATTTTCTCAAGTTTTGTTATTCAAGCTCTTCTGGTGAAGGGGGTTCGAAGATTTGTATCCACTCTTTCAGTGTAGCTTCGGGGATAACAAAAGTAGAATCTGGTTTCTCAGCATTTCTAGTCTTTAGACGTTTAATTAACTCCTCTTCAGAAATATCGTTATAATGGATTTTAAAATCAGCTCCCAGTTCCTTGGCACGGGAACGAAAATCATCTCGCTCACTTCTGCTCCAGAATCCAAAATCCAGTATTACATCAACGCCAAGAGTTAATATTCTAGCCGCAACATCCCACATCATAGATTCCACTGCTTCGTGTCTAGCATTATGTATGGTCATGTCCGAATCGGTCATATTATACCCGAAATCATGGCCTAATCGCGTATGCCATTCATCGGGAGTAAGCCGCAGAGCGGAATATTTTTTTTCAAGTTTCCTAGCAAGGGTAGTTTTGCCGCTGCAGGGGAGACCGACCATTAAATGGAGCTTTGCCATGTAATATCATCTCCTTTTCTATATTAATAAATATACAATATTCTTCAGACATACATTTTACTTTATTAATAAAAAAAACCAGGGTGCGCGCTGCACCCCGGTCTGCCTGTCTTACATTCCTCCGCCCATTCCCATGCCGCCCATCTGCGACATCAGCATTTGAGACTGGTTGTTTGCCTGAGCGATGGCCTGTTCCATTTGTGTGAATTGGTTCCAGTAGCGTTCTTCCGTTTGGGCAAGACGCCGTTCGAAGTTGGACATTTGGTCATCGAGCTGGGACATTTCACGGCCGATCGTGAATTGCTCCTGCGAGACAGTGGTCGGCCCGCCGGCGCGGGTGGATACTTGTTCAATGGCACTGTCCACGGAATCGCGGACGCGCTGGGCGATGCCCTGTTCTTCATAGCTGTCGCCATCCGCGGCAAACAACTGGTGCACCGCCTGCGGATCCTGTTCTACGGCAGCGCGCAATTTATCTTCATCCACCTCAAGCTTACCGCGGTCCCGATAGTTGTTAGTGGTCGTAATACCTATTTCAGTCAGCTGTGAAAATGCAGCACCGTCCCCGGTTTCGACTGAACCATACATATCCTGGCGCATCGTATCCAGCGCACCGGATAATAGACTGTCTCTAGCAAGCAGCCCGCTTTGGGAGCGTTCGTCCCATTTTTCCTGTTCAGATTCAGACATTTCCTCACGCTGTTCATCGGTAAGCGGAGGATAGTCGCGGTACACCTCTTCAGTCAGTTTGCCGTCAATCAATTCAATCATCTCATTGTATTTGCCGACAAAGTCGGTGATAGTCTCAACAATCCTATCGGTATCCGTGCTGATATTTGCCTGCACTGGCGTATCCGCAAACGTATCCTTAAGTGTAAATTCGACGCCGTTTTCAGTAAACGTATTCGAGCGGCGTTCCGTTTCAATGCCGTTCATCGTGAATTGCGCGTTTTGCCCGCCCTGTTCCTCTGCCTCATCGAGGTTTAAAACATCAGTTAAAAAGCTGCCATTGAAGGACATTTCCGGAGCGCCGTCTTCACTGAATTCCCCGGTTTCTGAGCGGGTGAGAGACATCTGTCCGGAAAATTCATCATAAAACGCATTTACGCCGACATCCGATTGATTGATCGCACCAATGACATCCTGCAGGGAATCAGAGCCTTCAAACGTAAACGTTTCAGTCACTTCTTCCCCGTCTGCATTTACTGTAGCGATATCAAACGAAAACTCGCCGTCAATGCTGTCAAGTTCGTCCGCCAGCGCGTTTGTGGCTGACAGCTGTTCACCAGAGCTGTTTAGTATGTCAGAGGTACTTTTATTTTGAGCCGCAGACGCAAGCTGACTGACTTCAGAGATCGTGTAGCTGCCCTCGCCCGCTTCCGATGAAGCATTCACGCCGACCAGACTTTCATTCGAGCTTGTCGCTTCCTTCGCTCCCATGCTCTGCGAACGAATAATGCCATCGTCAAAGATGGAATCACTGAACGACTGCATTTCCCGGTTCACTTCCCGGTAATTCTCCATTTCATACTGCAGCTTCAGCTGCTCCTGCTGCATTTTGTTCAGCGGCTCGCGCTCCACCTGCATGAGCTGCCGCACCTGACTGTCAATATCGATTCCGGACGCAAATCCGGTCACCCGATTATCCATGCTTCGCTCCTCCTTTTAAAAAGAAAAAGAGAGCAGTACGCACGCTCTCTATTGATTTTGTTCTATTCATATGTATCGGCAATGCTTTCAGGTCCTTTAGAAAAAAGACAGCTTTCTGTAGAAAAGCCGCCTTTTCTCCTATTATATTTTTTCATCAACAAGCAGGCCGAGCTGATCCATAAATGAAGCAATCATGTCCAGAAACTTCTCCGGAGGAATCTCACGGACAATTTCATCGGTATCACGGTTCAGCACCTGCACATAAATGCGGTCAAGATCCTCATGCACATTAAATTTCAACGACGTGTATTCAGCTTCCAGCAGCTTGTTCATCCCATCCACCTGCGACTGAAGATCCGTCGGATACTTTGTTTTCGTGTGAGTATCCATCGCGGCCCGCTGAATTTCTTCAGCCACCGTCCTTTCCTTTGGCGGCTCTTCGCTCCCGCCTGCCTGCTTTGTGACAAACATCTCTTTTGACTGCCCAGCCCCTGATACGTGTAAACCCATGTCCCTTCCTCCATCCCCAATAGGTTTTTTTTTTATATCGGCAATTGAAGGAGGTTCTTTATATTTTTATCGAAAAGCTGTGGCAGAAACCCTATGTAACAGTCTTAATTAATTTCATAAAATAAGCCTCCCCGATAATTGGGAAGGCTAAGGCATGTTCAGATAGAAATATCGAACGACGCCCCTTTATGAGGTTCAGCCGCCTGCTGAACAGCCTGCGTGCCGGACGAAGCCAGCATCTTATTCATAAACTCACTCTGCTGTTCCCCTGTGTCCATCGCCTTTTTCATCACCGACAGGCTTGCCTGCTGCTTCACCTTGCCCTGGCTCATCGCCATCGACATCGCCGCAATATCCATGCTTCCACCCCCATTGCATAGGTTCTATGGATAACATCGGTTAGTTGACGGGGAACTGAAGAGTTTTTCCAGAAAAAGTATGCAGGGTAGTTAAAAATTCTGTTTAAAGAAGCTCGTCGTTTCAGTTAATGCCTTGCGCAGCTCTGGAGATGCGTCCTCGAACGGATGAACTGAATTGAAGGTATGATCTGCCTCTGTTATCACGGCAAGCGAATGCTGGGATGCTGCATCCTTCATTTTCTCCGCGCCCTCGACAAGCCATTCGCTGTCCTGGTCCCCCTGAACAATATGCACCGGGGTCTGCATCGACTGCAGGGAAGCGATAATGTTGAATCGTTCTCTATTTTGTCCAATATCATCAAGCAGCTCAGCTTTAATTGGCATATCCTGGTTTGTACGCTTGTTCGGAATGTAGCCGACGCCATTGCTGCGGATTTGATCTTTCAGCTCGTTGCTTAGAAAATCAACTTCAGAAACACCATTCCACGTCACAACTGTCTTAATCTCTGGATGCTCCGCCGCAAACAAAATGCTGATCGCCCCGCCGCGGCTGTGGCCGATCATACCAATGCGCTCCAGGTCGAACTCCTCTGCGAAAGGGAGCCGCTCCTCCTTCATATGATCAAACAGCACCGCCAGATCCTCCAGCTCGCGCGAATATGTATTCACCGCAAACTTCTCAAGCTCATCAAAATCACTTTCATTCACACCATTGCAGGAAAAATTAAACCGAACCGCATAAAAACCCTCATTCGCCAGCTCATCTGCGACATGAGGAAAAAAGCTCCAATCCTTAAAGCCCTTGAAGCCGTGGCAGATAATGATGACCGGCTTGTTGGAACGTTCCTTTGGGGCATGGACATTGCCACGCAGGTATAAATCATCTTCCAATGGAATGTCGAAGGATTTGTTTTCTATTTGGTTAGACATAAAATAACAGCCTCCTTTTCTGCATCGTATCATATACGAGAGGATGATAGAAAAGAAAAAAAGACCCCAGCCTGTGCTGGAGTCTTGTGGTATATAAAATTAACCAAGCAACTGAAGTACAGATTGTGGCTGTTGATTTGCCTGCGCAAGCATGGATTGTGAAGCCTGAGAAAGGATGTTGGCGCGTGTCATTTCCATCATTTCTTTGGCCATGTCTACGTCACGGATACGGGATTCCGCTGCGGAAAGATTTTCTGATGAGTTATCTAGATTGGAAATGGTGTGATCCAACCTATTCTGTACTGCTCCTAACTTAGAGCGTTCTGCCGAAACGTCTTTTATAGCTGAATCGAGACTCTCGATAGCAGCATTTGCTCCTTCTTGGGAGCTAATATCGATATTGTTTATACCTAGATTATTTTGCCCCATATCATTGATACTTAACTGAATATTTTGGTCTTTATTGGCACCAATTTGAAAATTTGCTGAGCCTGAAGTAATTTCTACATTCCCAACACCATTGTCTTCGGTATAACCTGCATTAGTTTCAATAGTTATACCAAATTTTGAAAAGTTTAAAGTTTGAGCACCATCAGTATTATCGATTTCCTGGGTATGCACATTACTTTCATTATCAGTATAAGACATGGTTAACTTGCCAGTATTTTCTGCCGAAATTGTGTACGTTCCAGCTTTAGCGCCTGAAGTGGTTACTTCCGCAATTCCATTAACATCAAGCACTGTCGTACTAGTTATATCTTGATCTACTGTGCCTCCTAAACCTCCATTTAGAAGTTTTTGATCGTTAAACTCCGTATTTTCTGAAATCCGGTCTATTTCGGATTGTAATTGTTCAACTTCTTTTTGTAGTTCATCACGATCATCATCAGTATTAGTATCATTCGCTGATTGAACAGATAATTCACGCATTCTTTGAAGAATATCATGTGTTTCGCTTAATGCACCTTCCGCTGTCTGAATCATAGAAATTCCATCTTGAGCGTTACGAGAAGCCTGATCAAGGCCGCGAATCTGACCGCGCATTTTTTCAGATATTGCCAGACCCGCTGCGTCATCACCAGCACGATTAATACGAAGACCAGAAGAAAGCTTTTCCATTGAATTCTGCATGTTGCCCTGGTTAACGCCCAATTGACGGTGTGTGTTAAGTGCTGGAATATTATTGTTAATAATCATTTTTACATTACCTCCGTGTTATATTAATGGATTTTTGATGGCACGTCCTTATGCCATCTTTTACAAAAGAACCAAGTGACTAATCATTTCAACGCTTTTGGCTGTGGCTTTATCCGCATCACCCCCGAAAAGAATAAAAAGAGCCGATATAAGGCATGGACAACGCTTCCTGCGAATCCTGCCAATACACCGGCTCTTCCTTGAGCTGATCTCAATTATGAAATGTCTTTTGTTGACGTTTTGTTGGCAGCTTTTTTCGGTGAAACGATATCTTTTCGCCCCACCTGCTGTTCTTCGAATACCTCACCGCGAACTATCGGAATTTCACGCGGCGCATCGATGGCCAGCCGCAGATGGCCGTTCTCACTTTTTACTACCTGTACCTTAATCTGATCATTAATCACAACATACTCACCAGGCTTCCTACCTAATACAAGCATCCTGCTTCCTCCTCGAGCTTTTATTTAATTGTAATAATTTTACATATATCGACGCAAAAAAGATGAGCAAATAAACAACTGCGGATCCCCGCTTTTTTCATGGTAAAAGAAGTTTATCTGCTCATCCTTGAGCCGATACATGCATGAAGTTTTAAATCTATCAAAGCCGCCAATCCTTTGGCGCGCTTCTATCTTTCTTATCTATTATTATTATCGGAAGTAATTGATAGATGTTTAATCAATTTTAATAAATATTGTATAATGTAGAAATTAACGTTTGTAGACATCTACAATAATCGTGACTCTATTAAATAAATAGGTTATCTAAACCAACAGAAAAATACGAAAGGATGAAAATATGAGTCAAGATGAGAATATGGGACGTATAGACGGTCGAGTTACTAACTAAGAAATAGAGCAGCAGCAAATGAAGAAAAAAGTGCACGAAATGAACGATAACATGAAAACGGTACTAAAACGCATGGATAAGCAAGACCAGATTATCAATTTATTATCAAGCAGTAAAATATAATAGAAAAAGACCCCGCAGCGACGGAGTCTTAATCGATTTATTTGTATTAACCACCAAGTAGTTGAAGTACAGACTGTGGCTGCTGGTTAGCCTGAGCGAGCATGGATTGAGAGGCCTGTGCAAGAGTGTTAGCACGAGTATTCTCCATCATTTCTTTTGCCATGTCTACATCGCGAATTCTAGATTCTGCTGCACTTAGATTTTCAGAAGAATTGTCCAGGTTCGAAATCGTGTGATCAAGTCTATTTTGATTTGCCCCAAGTTTAGATCTTTCAGCGGAGACATCTTTAAGCGCTTGACTAATTGTTGCTATTGCTTCGTTTGCTCCTTCTTGGTCGCTAATATCTAGGTCTTCAATTCCTAACCCTTCTTGAGACATATCGTTAATACTCAGATCTATAGATTGGTCTTCATTTGCCCCAATATGAAACGAGGCTGATCCGGCAGTAATATCAATATCTTTATCTGCAAGACTATCTATCTCATAAGCATCGTTAGTTTTTATAGAAATTCCAAAATCGGAAAAGTTTAATGTCTGCTCTCCTTCATCGTTAGAAATAGTTTGAGATTTATCTTCGGCACTATTTTCCAACGTTAGTTTCCCAGTATTATCAGCAGTAAGAGTGTAAGTATCCTCTTTAGCCCCAGAAGTACTTATATCGGATACTCCAGTAACATCAAATGCAGTAGTAGTATCTGAATCCGAATTTACTTTTCCACCTAAGTTTCCATTCAGCAATTTTTGTTCATTAAACTCTGTATTATCTGCAATTCTGTCCACTTCTGATTGTAGTTCAGCTACTTCTTTTTGTAGTTCTTCCCTATCAGAACCTGTATTCGTATCATTCGCAGATTGTACTGATAACTCTCTCATTCTTTGAAGAATATTCTGAGTTTCACCAAGAGCGCCTTCTGCCGTCTGGATCATCGAAATACCATCCTGTGCGTTACGGCTGGCTTGATCAAGTCCGCGGATCTGGCCGCGCATTTTTTCGGAAATGGCCAGGCCTGCTGCGTCATCTCCGGCTTTGTTGATGCGCATACCAGATGATAGTTTTTCCATGGAGCCCTGTTGTGCGTCCTGGTTGATACCGAGCTGGCGGTGGGTGTTCAATGCGGTAATATTGTTGTTGATAATCATAACAAAAAATTCCTCCTTGAATGTGTGTTTTTACGTTCCTTCCACGTCCATGTGGAGAAACGTTCGTATTCATGGGATGATCGGCTTTCCTGTCGGCCGCCAGGATTGCTTTCTCATCCTTACACACGTTATATCGGAGAAACCGGGACAATGTTTAAGTCTTTTTTCATGTTTAATTGAATCAATTTCATAAGTGCTATTCTGATTTAACGCGAACATTAAATTGAAGCGTAAGGCAACGACTGCAGGTCGACTACAACGGGCCACCTCCTGTGGCAAACCTCGACACTAGCACGTCCTATGTTTTGTGGGATAAGCTATATGAATAATTTCTCCTCTACCACGCATAAGAGATGGTTGATCAGAGTGGAGCAAGCGAGACGCCTGCGAGAAAAGCAACAGCTGAAAATCCCGCAGGCAGCGATCAGCTGCCGAGGAAGTTGAAGCGTTGCCCGCGGTAAAGAAAAACTTGGCTTGTCGCCAGGAATGGCGAAAGCCTTAGCTTTTCTTATACTTTAATCAATAAAGTTAATCTTTCTAAAGTGCAAGCGAGTTTGCGCAAGGATGATTCAACCTCTCTTGTATATCCCGCATATATCAGGTGTTTATTCCACTAATTTATGTTCACTTTTAGCAAACATAAAGTAGTATTGTTGTAGTCATTTGTGCCTAATATGCCTATAATTATGTCAGAACTTACCACTAAAGTCAGTCATCACCAACGCGAGAGGAGCAGCAGGATGAACAGCAAGGTAGAGGAGAGGTATTTTGTTAGTGAGAAAACAATGGCGTTTGTTCCTGTTTTTGAGGAAACAGCGCAGACGCTCGTGTATGAGCTCGGTGGAAGGGTTGTGTTTACCTCGATGACACCGCGCGAAATCATGTCCTATGCCTGTATGGAGCGGGGATCCACAATGCAGGGAAGACATGATGCGGTGAAGAAACGGCTTGGCTTTAAACAGAAATGGCCGGTTCCAGTTGACCGGCTCGAGGATATTTATGCATTTCCGCTTCAGTCTATCCGAAACCCTCAGAATATTTGGTTGTTTTACCATCACGTGAGGGACGTAAAGGTACATACGAAAAACAGTGCATACATCTTTTTTATGGATGGGCAGCAGCTCAAAGTGCCGGTAAGCTATTATACGGTGCAGCAGCAATTGCTGCGGACGGCACACTGCCAGTCTGTTTTTCAACGCTATAAAACATTTTAATGCAGTGGGACGAACCAGTTCGTAGGTTCGTCTTTTCCAATTGGCGGTTAAGAAATCTCTACCCAGCCCTCTTCTATGGCACGTTTAATCGTATGCGTACGGTCGTTTGCATGCATTTTTTTGGTCAGATGGCTGACATGGTTGTTAACTGTCGCAACTGCGAGAAAGCACTCCTCGGCGATGCGTCGGTTGCTTTTTCCTTCAAGAATTTTTTCAAGAATCCGCACTTCTGCATCAGACAGAGTCATGCGTGCTTTTTCTGTATCCAATTCCAGCTCCTGCTGGGGTTCTTCGTGAACAACGGAATGAAGTTTTCTATAATTCAACACGAGCTGGGGCTGAAATAACGGGTCAATATACATAAGAAAGTTCTGGGCCCGCTTGAAGTGCACGAACCAGTCCTGATCCTCACGATCTGCCGCAAGCAGAACGTTGACGTCTTTTTGAAGAAGATCATCGAGGACGATATTTTCAAAAGACGGAATGTTAATTCCGAGCCGGAAATAACGCTGAATAGCTTCTGTTTTTGCAATATTGGTGCAGAGCGAGTCCTTGTCACACAGGGCAAAGTAGAGGGTATCCTTCTTTAAGCCTTCTTCAAATAAGACTGGAAGGTTCTCTGTGTGGGCCTCCACGATGGTTTTGCCCAGGCGCTCACCAGCATCCTTTAGGCGATTATTTTCTGAGGCATCAAAAAATAATAGAGGGAGACGCTGACCTGGGTCTCTGCGGGGTTTCCTATTAGACATTATGTATTCCTCCTGAAGTCAAAAGTGAAAGTGCTTGAATCGTTTTTGCTCTTTCACCAAGCTGCCCTGTAATGATACTTTTTTCTCTATAAATAGTATGAATATTTCCATACTTTTTTCACACAATAAAATTTTACCTTTTTTTTGCTCACTTGCAAAGGAACGAGAGTACCCTCATGCTTCATGGGTATTTGTTATACATTTGTATAGATACAAGTCTTTTTTACTGTTTTTCTTAAATCGTCATTAATAATTGGAGGAATTGCTAATTTTATGTAAAAATAAGTAAGTCTTTATGCCCATCATTATAGTGAACAATTTATGTTAATTTTTTTTGAATTGATTGGATAATTCTTCTAAGATCGATAAATTTGATTCGGATGCCTCGTTATTTTCCTCTTGAATGGCTAAATATATTTCCTTTCGGTGAATGTCGACGTGCTTTGGTGCATCAATGCCGAGCTTTATCTGGTCCCCATCCACCGCAATTACCTTTATTTCGATATCTTCCCCAATTTGTATCGATTCATCTTTTCTTCGGGTCAGTACAAGCATCAGGCTTCCTCCTTCTGTTCCGACGCCTCGTCCTTCTGCGGAAAGAGATAATGCTTCCTTTCATAGCCAGACTCGTTCAGTACCGGCTGCTTCCCTTTTTGTGCTTTTAAGTTCAGGATAATCGGCGCCTGCAGATTTGCCGTTGTTTTTTTGAAAGGTTCCTGGAGCGTCAGCATGGCAAAGATCCCGACGTCCTCTTCCTTTTCAATATCGAGCTGTTCCATGACAGCATCAGGAAGCTTCACCTGATAATCCGGGAAAAAATGAAACGGGTTTGCGATCACAAAGGCAAGGGTCGGCGTGTTAGCGGATTGTAAAATAAAAAAAACTTCATCATTGCTGAAGGGCAGCAATACGAAGGAGGTTTCGTTCTCGAATGCCGGAAGGCCCAGTTCAAATGTGAGCACGCGGCGGCTGTCAATTTCTATTTCTCCGTTATGTTTGGTTTGCAGCTTCACTATATTTGTCCCACCTTTTTAATACGTCTGATCGATCTGAAGACCGGTGACGTTGAATTGAATGCTTGGCTTTTGTTTCATGTAATGCTGGATTTCCCAGCGTGGTGCATCAATAATTGACTCGTGGTTATCGCCTCTATCCGGACCGGACGGTAAGGGGCATCGATTGTAATACTGTGAGGCTCCACATCAAATTTTACACTTGAGGCGCTTTTTGGCATATAGGCCATTTCGACCTCCTGCGAATACATGCTGCTGTTCTGCCGGGCAATAGAGACGAAAACTTTTCCGCCTCCGCTAATTTATTTCACTGGTTTGGAAGAGTTATCCACTTTAGTTGTGCGTTATCCACCAATGTGGGTACGTTTCCCCTGCTGCTTTTAGCGTTTCCACCGATTCAGGTTCAGTTTCCACTCTACTGCGTGCGCTTTCCACCGCTGGCTTGCTTTTTCCCGGGGGGCAGACCGTTTTTCCTCTGTACAGCAGTGGTTTCCACTGAATCAATGAATATCCACTTTCGTGACCGCTTATCCACCGCTGCGGGCGTTTTTCCACGTTAGTTTTTACTATTTCCACCGATGCGGAGTCGGTTTCCACTCTAATGCTGGAGCTTTCCACCGCCGGCTTGCTTTTTCCCGTGGACAGACCATTTTTCCCCTGTACAGCAGCGGTTTCCACTGAATCACTTGGAGATCCACCCGTGTTAGTTGAGGAAGTCCATGAGGGAGGGCTGGATGATGCGGGCGCCGGCAGAAAGGGCGGCGCGGTGGACATTTTCCTGGCTCATCAGCTTGATGATGACTTCTTCCATATCGGCGTCTTCGTTTTCAGACATAATGCGCTCTGCTATGACTTCCTGCTCCCCGAGGCGGCTCTCTATCATTTCAACGCGGTTCATGCGGGCGCCGAGTTCGGCGCGTTCGTTTACGGCGTTGTTGATGTGGCCGTCGATGGTATCAATAAAGCCGGAGAGGTCTTCTCCGCTTGTGTTTTCATCGAGCAGGGCGGATTCGAGATCCTCAAGGTCCTGAAACAGCTGATCACTAAATACGTTCTGCGGGTCGCTGTTTACTGGGATGGTGACGCCTTTCAGCAGTTCAATTTCAACATCGCCCTTGCCGTCGGAGGAGGTGCTGCCGTTTTCGTCGACTGGTGGGTTGGTTGTATCCTGGCCGTTAAAGATATATTTGTTGTTTGATTTTGTGTTTGCGATGGAAATGAGGTGTTCTTTCAGCTGGGCAACCTCCTCAGCGATGTTGCTGCGCTGGCCTTCTTCGTAGGTATCATTGGAGGCCTGAGTGGTCAGCTCGCGCACCCGCTGGAGCGCCTGGGTCGATTCATCGAGCGCTGCGTCTGATGAGTCCATCCAGTTATATACTTCGGAAAGATTGCGCTGAAACTGTCCGACCTCCACTGTCTGAGAACGGTAGCGCATGCCATTCATGGCCACGACCGGATCCTGGGAGGCTCTCGTGATTTTTTTACCAGTAGAAAGCTGGTCCTGTAGATTACCGAGCTTGGAATAGCCTTGGCTCAGATGGCGCAGCGAGTTCTGTGCGAGCATTGATTGAGTGACACGCATGGTTTTTTGCCCCTTTCTGTTCTTGCGTCATTATCTGCCGACAATGCCCATGTTATTGATAATGCGGTCGAGCATTTCATCTACCATCGTGATGTTTCTGGCGGAGGCATTGTACGCATGCTGAAACTGAATCATGTTTGTCATTTCTTCGTCGAGGGAGACACTGCCGACCTCCTGGCGGCGGCTGTCGACGCTGCTTCTCAGGTTATCCGTGTTTCCTGCCATCCGCTCTGCTTCACTCGTTTCAACGGCAAGATCACCTATGACTCCCTGATAGAAGCCCTGTACGTCGGTGGTCGTCCCGGCAAAAGTGAGGTCTTCATCCTTTACATCGGAAAGGGCCTGGGCATTCGATCCGTCACCGGCGTAACCGTTGGTGGAGGCAGCTATGTTGTCGAGATCTTCCTTAATCTCATCACTGATGCTGAGAGCAGCGGCGGCGCCTTTTTGACTCAATGTATTTTCATCAAAGGTAAAAAAATCAACATCACTGCTGCCGTTCAAGCCTTGTCCCTCATTATGAACTTCATTAAAACGGGCAGAAAAGGTGGTAACCATTTCATCAAGGTTGTTCAACAGCTCTGGGTAAATTCCAGATGTTTCTCCATCGTCCATATAGCCGAAGGATTCGACCAGGCCCTGCAGCTTGCCAGGGGAGTTTATAAAAGTAATCTCCGGAGCATTATCCGGATCTTCTATGTGGTCTGCGCTCTCCCCTTCCCATCTAAACGAAGCAGATTCTACGTACTCATGATAACTTCCGCCCGCTGCCGTCTCCACTTGAAGCTGTTTGTAATCAAGATTTTCGCCGTCTACGAGAGCACTGATCCGCTCACCATCATCCCCGATAAGATATACGTTCATCGTGCCTTCTGCTGCCGCTTCCGGCTGACCGCCGCTTTCGACCCGCTCGGTTTCAATACTGATCATGCCGGAAAGATTATCGAGCAGGCGGTCGCGTTCATCGTACAGGTCGTTTGGCATATCCCCGTGCGGTTCTACCCGGGAAATCTGGCAGTTAACATTATTAATCTGGCGAAGCATGGAATTAACCTCATCCTGCGTCGTCGTAATCTCCGCCCCAAGATCTTTTTTGTTTGCCTGCAGAGAATCCGACGTATAATTAAACGTTTCCGCCAGGGCAATTCCACGCTGGCGTACAACAGAGCGAGCTCCGGAATCCTCGGGATTGGTGGACAAATCCTGCAGTGCTGTCCAAAATTCGTCCATCGTATTGGCGATGCCGTCATCGGACGGTTCATTCATTAAGTCCTCGATTTTCTCAAGGGAAGCATGCTTTGTGTCCCAATACCCGAGCTTCGAATTTTCTCCGCGGTATTGTACGTCGAGATAGTTATCACGGATGCGCTGAATGAAATCAGCCTCCACTCCGGTGCCGAGCTGCCCCGGTACGCTGGGGCGGTTGCGGCCCTGGCCCGGGAAAGATTCCGTCTGCGAAAAGTTTACCCGCTGCCGGGTGTAGCCCTCGGTATTAGCATTTGCGATATTGTGGCCGGTTGTATGTAAAGCAGCCTGCTGGGTGCTCATGCCGCGCCTTGCGGTTTCGAGTCCGTGAAAGGTTGAGTACATCGTGCATTTCCTCCTTCGTCTTTATGCTTTCGAATCGAAGGTGGAAAAGCCTTCGCTCCGTTGTTTTTTCGGCTGATCACCGGGGCGTGAGTAATGGACGGCCTCTGGATCCGGCTGTATCAAGTCGAGTGTGAGCTGCACAAACTGCAGAGAATCATTTATCATCGTTCGGTTCAGCGTTTCCTGCTCCTGGAGCTTGGTGATTTCCTGTAATAGACTCGTGCGCAGGGTCAGAAGCGGCTCTTTATATGAGTCCGTCAGCCTGTCAAGCACATCATTCATCGTCACCATGCCGTTTTCTTCGCTTCCACCCTCTGCATTCATAAACTCCTGGGCTGCCTGCTGCCGCTCCTGTTCCGTTTTTTCAATCAGGCGCGCGAGCTTACTCTCTTTTTTCAAAAGTAATGAAAAAGCTTCCATGTCATTGCTTTTCAATAGCTCCGTCTTCTCGAGTGAGAGAGCGCGCAGCTCCTTGTGAAGCCTGACCAGCTCCGCCATCGCCTGAAATAACATTTTTAATGCCATCGATTTCCTCCTTCCCCGTTATTCGATCATCAGCTTGACCCAAAAGAAGGCTGCCTCGGCAGCCTGTCTGCGTTATTTTCCGGTCCAGAAATCGTAAAATTTCTGTGCAGTTTTTTGTGGGTTCATTTCATACGTGCCCGCTTCCACCTGTTCTTTCAGAGCGTCGATTTTTTCCTGACGGGCTGAATCGATAGAGGTTCCCTGCTGCATCTGTTTGGCCTGCTCTGAAATTTCTACTTTATCCCGTCCCTGCTGGGCAGAACCGGATTTTTCTACGCTCTGCTTATCTGCTTGTTTTTGATATGGATTGTTTAGTGGGCCGAGTGGATTGATTTTCATCCCGTTCACCTCCTTAAGAAAGTCGGTCTCTCTGTATAAAAATAGTGCTATACTCCTTTGTTATTTATTATATCGGATAGTTTATCTGTTCGTTAACACATACTTAAGGCTTATTTTAAGCGGTCGTTGATGGAATGATATGTTTGATACCTTTTTCTTTCCTCCTGCACCTGCTGCTTCTTCCGCTCTTTTTCACGTGCTTCTGCCTGAAGCCCGCCCGTGATGGAGGATTTACAGCTTGAACAGAGCCGTCCCTCCCGGATGGAGGCTCCGCAGGAATCACAAGGGTATGCAAGGTTCGGGAATTGATTCAGGCGCAGTCTGCCTTCTTTTATAAACCTAATAATTTCCTCTTCCGTGACATCAGTTGCTTCCACTACTTCCGCCATTGATGCGGACCGATTTTCACGCTTACGGATAAAACGATACACTTCATCGAATTTTTTCTCCATGTCCGTATGGCATTGATTGCAGACCGGGCGTAATGATTTGACAAATAAATCTCCGCAGTGCGGACAGTTCTCTAAGTTTTGCATAACTTTTCCTTTCCACCAGCATAAAATCCACAGTTGCTCTAACCTCTTACGAGTGTAAACGAAGCGATGCGGCCTGCGCCGGCCTGTTTCAATACAGCTGCTGCTTTTCTCACGGTTGTTCCTGTGGTATATATATCGTCAATCAGCACGATATCTTTACTTTTCAATAAACTTTCCTTCTTTTTCCGGATACGAAAAGGCAGTTCGTTAAATGAAATCCGCTCAGCCCGCGACTTTTTGCTTTGCTTTTGTTCATGTGCCGTTCTTTCTAAAATCTCCTGAACCGGCAGTGGCCGTGGCAGCCGCTTTATATGTTCTGTAATCGTCAATGGCTGACTTATTAGTGCTGCGATCAGCGCTGATTGATTGAAGCTTCGTTCCAGAAGCCGCTCCGGGTGCAGCGGCAGCGGCACTGGCATATAGCCAGCAAATTGGTGAAGAAAAGCGGTGCGGAGCTTCTCACGAAATGCCAGGATCATTGCAGCATCTCCACGGTATTTCCAGCGGGCGATGAAGTCTTTCATCATGTCATTATAGCTGTAAATAGAAAAATTTCTTTCAAGGAGTCCCTGCGTCTCGTGGCGGTTTTCCCAGCTGTCACAGTCTCTGCAGCGGAATTCTTTCACCAGCCCCTTCGAAAGCTCTGCCAGAGGCCGTGAGCACCCCCTGCACCTTTCTCCCGAGATATGGACAAATCTGCTTTGACAGGAAGAACAGAGCAGTGCCTGTTTGGTCGTGAGCGCTAAAAACGTCTCCCACGTTAACGGTTCATTTGTCTCGGCTCCGCAATAAAGACATGCCGGCTCTGCAGAGGGGCTTAGTGTTGGTCGAAGTATTAAGGTCATGTTTCAGCTCCCTCTCTGTTCATTTCAAGGATGTGATTACGCGCATGCACCATGGCATTAGTTTTTCCGAAATGGAAAAAGACGACATCCCCCTCCGGCTCGTCCTTGCTGCGGCCGGCACGGCCGGCAATTTGAACAAGTGCGCTTTCTTCGAATACCTCAGCTTCAGCTCCAAGTACTGCCACATCCACTCCCGGGATGGTGACCCCTCTTTCTAGAATGGTTGTCGTCACAAGCAGAGGTGTTGATTTTTCGCGAAACCGATTGACTTTTTCATGACGGTTCGCATCTTCTGCATGGACGCCTTCCACGGCAGCATCTAGGCTCTGGAGAAGGATTGTGACTTCCTCGAGCACATGCACCGACGGCACAAAGAGAAACGCAGGGGTCTTACTTGCGATTCGTTCGCGGCACCAGGAAAGAACCGGGTCCGGAAGCCGTTTTTTTTCTAAATGCTTTTTCCATTTCCCTGTCCATTGAAAGCGCGGCACCGGCAGTGGATAGCCGTGGTAACGCCTAGGAATCCTGACAGCATGCAGGCTGCGGCGGCTGATTCTTCTTTTAAGGGCTTTTGTTGGTGTGGCGGTTAAATAGATAGTAGCAGCGGTATGTTTTTTTGCTTTTTCCACGGCATATTGAAGAGATGCGTCGTAAGTATAAGGAAACGCATCCACCTCGTCAATGATGACGACATCAAATGCTTCACGGAATCTCATCGTCTGGTGGGTGGTGGCAATTGTAAGCGGCGCACAGCGGTGGCGGTCCTCACTGCCGCCGTACAGCCCGGCAATTAATGTGTCTGGAAAAGCAAGTTGAAAGCGCGGGACAAGCTCGAGTACAACATCGGTGCGGGGCGTCGCCAGCAGAATACGCTTTCCTGCCTGTAAGGCTTGTCTCACCGCAGGAAACACTATTTCTGTCTTGCCGGCACCGCATACAGCCCAAATGAGAAGCTCTTCCTTCCTTGATATTGCTGAATTGATTTTATCCGCTGCCCGCTTTTGCCCTTCAGAAAAGACTCCGTCCCAGGCTAGATTGTGAGAAATTGGCTGTGGGGGAGACGGCCCGTTCCAGCTGTAAAGTGCCGTACACGATGAGATTTTACCCATCATCAGGCAGCTGCGGCAGTAAGTGCAGCTTGTCTGACAGCAGGCACAAGGGAAAATTCCGAATCGGCGTGGCGAATCTTCCCCGCATCGACGGCATACGTAACCCTTTAAGGTCTGTTCAAGCCCGGACCGAATTTTTACAAAACCGGATTCAATAAATGGTGTTAACAAAGAAGGAGCAAGGTTGATTTCTTCAAGAAGAAGTTCTCTGCCGGAGAGGAAGTGCTGCAGTTCAGAATAATGGGGATGCAAAAGCAGCTTCTCGGGAGGTGGATGTTCTGGCTGCTGCTGCCCGGGCTCTGGAAGGGAGCTGATTTTTGCAGGACCGTGGACGACCTGCCATCCTGGCGGGAGGTGATCTGCGGGGAAACACCGCAGTGGTGCGTGAGAGGAAGGTAAAGCGAGGTTGTACAGCATAGGCATATCTCCTTTTAAAGATCCGGGAGGGGCGGCTCCCGGACATCAGTGGGATTTAAGGCTTGTACCAGCCGAGGCCGAGACTCCGCTCACCCAGGTGAGTACCGATAACCGGGCCGAAATAGCTGACATCTACCTCTGCATGGGGGTATTTTTCAATAAGAGCTGAACGGAGCTTATCTGCTTTCTCCGGGCGGTTGGCATGAATGACAGTGGCCTTCACAGCTTCTCCGCTGCCGGCATCCTCATGAAACAATTCAAGAATGCGGTTCACCGCTTTTTTTTCGGTACGTACTTTTTCGAATGGAACAATTAGTTTATTTTCAAAATGAAGCACTGGCTTGATCTGCAGGAGGCTGCCAACCATCGCCTGTGCCCCGCTCAAACGACCGCCGCGGTGGAGATGATTGAGATTTTCAACCATAAAATAGGCTCGCACCGTTTTTTTCATTTCTTCGAGACGATCGAGAATGTCATCTACTGTCGCCTCCTCCATTGCAAGCCTGGCAGCTTCGAGTACGTAAAAGCCCTGCACCATACAGCTGATTTCGGAATCAAAGCAATACACCTCCGCGCCATGTATATCCTCAGCCACAGCCAGCGCTGTCTGATACGTGCCGCTGATACCGCTGGAAAGATGAATGGAAATAATGGCATCATGATTTTCAGCTAATCGTTCATACGTTGCGAGGAATTTTCCAGGAGATGGCTGAGACGTGGTCGGGTGTTCGTCAGCTTTCTTCATCTTTTCGTAAAAATCGGCGGTGGACATCTCGATTTCTTCTTCAAATGCACTTTCTTCAAAAACAACACTCAACGGAACGACGGTGATGCCGTAAGTTTCTATTTGCTCCGGCGGCAGGTACGCGGTGCTGTCTGTTACGATCGCAATATTCGGCATAGCGGGTCCCTTCCTTCATCAACGTTCTTCATATAAACACATCTTATTTATTCATCATAGAATGACAGGGGCGTTTCGGCAAGACAATTATTGAAATTAAATCGTTTAATTCCCTGGAAATACGACGGCACTCATCACGGCATTTTAAAAAAGCAAGATATCGTCTTCGGAGAAGTTTACCATCCATGTGCCGGCACGCTTACATGAGATCCTGCTGCATTTATAGAGTTATAAAAAACGGCCTTCCGCACGTAAGCGAAAAGCCGTTTTTGTAAGCTATCTTACCTTGACCCAGCCTTTTTTAATGGATTCTACCACTGCCTGTGTCCGGTCATTTACATTCATTTTCTGCAGAATATTACTTACATGGTTTTTAACTGTTTTTTCACTAATATAAAGGCTCTCACCGATCATGCGGTTGCTGTAGCCATCTGTCATAAGCTGAAGAACCTCGCATTCGCGTCGTGTCAGGATATGGAGAGGCTTTCTGTATTCCACCTCTTTGTATCCGATTTCGGCACTGCTGTCGACAGCTTCGTCGCCGGTTGCCAGACGGCGGTACTCATTAATGAGATTGTGCGTTACCTTCGGATGGATATATGCTCCGCCGGAGCCGACCACCTTCACTGCTTCAATGAGCGCGTCTGCATCCATTTCCTTTAATAGATAGCCCGCCGCACCTGTTTTCAGCACGTGGGTCACATAGGATTCATCATCATGAATGGAGAGGATCAAAACCTTGACTCCAGGGTAATGCTCGACAAGAGTTCTTGTTGCTTCAACGCCGTTCACGCCGGGCATATTGATGTCCATAAGAACTACATCCGGATCATTCTCTTCGACAAGACGCAGCGCTTCCTCGCCGTCATCTCCTTCTGCAACGACATCAAACTTATCCTCCATGTCAAGGATGCGTTTGACGCCTTCCCGGAAAAGCTGATGGTCATCTATTAGTACTAGCTTAATCGATTCCTGTAATCTTTCCTTCATGTTCCTCATCCTTTCCATCCTGGTTCGTGCAGGATGTTTAATATTTTGTTCTATTTATTTCTTTCAGGACGATCATCGACCGGGACCTTAATGTAAATCGCGGTTCCCTTATTTGGTGCGGAGTCGATATAAAGCTTCCCCTTTAACACATTAATTCTTTCCCGCATCCCCATTAAACCAAAGGAATTATCGCGGATTTCGTCCCTGGCGAATCCTTTACCGTCATCCTTTATAACGATAGAGACCTGGTTTTGTTTCATTTCCATTTTCACCTGTACCAGCGAGGGTGACGCATGCTTGTATGCATTTTGAATCGCTTCCTGTATCAGCCGGAATAAGGCGACTTCAAGGTTCTGCGGCAGTCTCAGATCCTTTCCCATGTTGGTAAATCGGATGGACATACCGGTGTGTTCCTCGAACGTCTTGACATATTTATTTAATGTCGGAATTAAACCGAGATCATCAAGAGCCATGGGACGCAGATCGTATATAATGCGCCTTACTTCAGCTAAGCTTGAGCGGATCATCACGCGCAGGTCCTTAATTTCCTTCATGGCTTCATCCACGCCTTTTTCCTGCCGCACTCGTTCGACAAGCTCAGAGCGGAGCAGTACGTTCGCAAGCATCTGTGCCGGTCCGTCATGAATTTCTCTGGCGACCCGCTTGCGTTCTTCTTCCTGCGCTTCGATAATTTTCAACCCGAACTGCTGTTTTTCACGGGCATCTTCCATCATCTCTCCGACTTCCTTTAAATCGCCGGCCAGAAAATTGTAGACGACTGAGACCTGACTGACGAGCGCTTCTGCCCGGTCGATCGTTTCCTCGAGTTGAACGAGCCTTCGTTCAATCTGGTCGCGGCGGCTCCGCAGTTGTTTTTCCTCCTGCTGCAGCACAACTAGCTGGACCTGAAGTTCATTGGCCTGCTCGTACGCTTTTTGTACATCGGTATTGCTGAAACTGCCGAAATGTCGACTTACCTCGGCAAGCCTGTTTCTGGCATAACGCGCATGCCCTTCCATTTTGTCGGATTCATCAATAACGTTTCCGACTTTATCCTTTATTTCCCGGAGTTCGCGTTCTAATGATTCAAACTCCCCGCGAGCCTGCTCGCTTATCTCAAAAATTTGTTCTTTACTGTTTTCGACTGTACCCAGCATTTTATTGATAATTTCGTCGAGTGTAGGTTTAATCGACAATATTGTCACCACGCTTCTAAATCTGTTTGTTTGACAGGTTGTCATGATTCGTTATGATTATTTTATCATATTCTTATTTACCCACACCGATATCAATGTAATAGTTAAACATTTACACAATCTATTGAAAAAAACGCAATAATTCTGCGTCTCTTACAGGATACCACGCCTGATACTTTTCAAGTTTTACAATATTATTATAGTATAATTACATTCTGAGAAGGAGTTTAGTGGTCATGCTGCAATCCTATTTCACGATTAAAACCTATGGCACGAACGAAATTGTCATTAATAAGTCCCGGTTCATCACACATGTCAAACGTGTTACAACAGAAAAGGAAGCGCAAAATTTTATTGATTCTGTCAAAAAAATGCACTGGAACGCTAATCATAATTGCTCTGCTTACCTGATCGGAGAACAGGATTTGATTCAGAAAGCTAACGATGATGGAGAACCGAGCGGCACTGCCGGAGTACCGATGCTTGAAGTCTTGAAAAAACGCGGCCTGAAGGATACCGTGGTCGTGGTAACGCGTTATTTCGGCGGCATCAAGCTTGGTGCCGGCGGTTTGATTCGGGCGTATGGTTCAGCTGTAACCGAGGGCATTAATGCCGTTGGAATGGTCGAACGCCGGCTTGTTCATGAAATGGAGATATCCGCAGACTATACCTGGCTTGGCAAGCTTGAAAATAATTTACGGCAAAATGCTTATTTAATTAAAGACATTAAATATGAAGATAATGTTCGTATACTCACGTATGTACCGGAAGCAAATAGGACGTCTTTTACAGACTGGATCACCAATATGACTAATGGTCAGGCTGTTCTTCAGGATAATGGTGTAACTTATTTAGAGAAAAATATTTAATTTCAACAATCATTTACTTATTATTCGGTGGTCATTCCATTTTCCCCTTTTTTCTTGTTTTATTTTTTATCGACAAGATTCGAACTATTTCCGGGGAAATAATAATTTTCAGGAATCTTGTCTTTTTTTGAAACTTTTTGATAGCAAGCTGCGTCTAACACAAAAGGGGATGGAAATAGAATGTTATTTACGTTCACAATCATGTGATGTAAAATGATTTGAACTTCAAGAAACTTGAATATTAAGGAGATCAGCAATATGGCAAATGAAATTCCTCAAACGAGGGTACGGCGCCGCAGAAGAAGATCACGCCGTATATTTAGAGCTTTTATGGTGATCGGATTACTTTCTTTTCTCATCTTAGGCGGAGCTGCCGGTTATTTCGCCTGGAAGCTCAGTGACGTAGCAGCTGATACAAACGAAACACTTGAGCGAGGGAAAAAGTCAGATCTTAGAGATGAAGCAGTCGATCCGAAACAGGATAATTTTTCAGTGCTTTTCATGGGGCTGGATGACCGCGACTCAACGCTCGAAGGCAGGACCGATGCCATGGTGCTCGCCACCTTTAATAAAGATAATAAGAGCGTAAAAATGGTCAGTATCCCGCGGGATACTTTAGTAAATATTCCTGGACATGGTGAAGATAAAATTACACACTCCCACGCATATGGCGGAACCGACCTTGCCGTTTCAACCGTGGAAGAGATGTTCGATGTACCTGTAGATTATTATGTAAAATTAAATTTTAATGCGTTCATTGAAATAATAAATGCTCTTGACGGAATCGAAGTAAATGTCCCGTTTGATTTTACGGAACAGGACAGCACCGGCAAGCATGATCAAATTGCCTTAAAAGAAGGCGAGCAGATGCTGGATGGAGAAGAAGCTCTTGCATTTGTAAGAATGAGGAAACAGGATCCACGCGGTGATCTTGGACGGGGCGAGCGTCAGCAGGAAATTATAGAAGCTTTGATACGCAGAAGTGCTTCGATTTCGTCCATCCGCAATTACGATGATGTGCTCCAAAGTATAGAAAAGCATATGAAAATGAACTTTACGTTCGGTAATTTAATTTCACTGCACCGCTACACAGGTTCTATTGATAATATTGACCAAATGCAGCTTGAAGGTTCAGATACGTACCTTGGCGGCGTTTATTATTACCAGCCGGCAGAACAATCCCGCTTAAACATTGCTGCGAATCTGCATGAGCATTTAGAAATGGATGAAGAAACTGCGGATAACAGTGACGACAGCGCAAATGCAGAAGAATAACTTTATTAAGGCCCTGGTCTTCCAGCGGCCTTTTTTTAATTTCTCATATTCAGCTCAACGACCCGGAATACAGTTGATTATGAATAGCTCCCGCCTTCTTTTCTGTAAATTTCATAAGCAAAATATCCAAATAATAAGCCTATTCCAGCGCCCAAACCAATGGTGGATGGTAAGGATACTGGAAAAAATATACTGATCAGTACAGCAGCAATACAACCAATTATCATTCCGAAAGGTATTAAACTGTCTAATATACTTTGAGCGATCCTGGAGTCTTTCTTACCCAGGGTTCCTTTCTTAAATTTTTGTTTCATTCTAAAAACTACAAATACTGCAATACCCCCCGCCAGTATCACTGGCAGTAAAACTCTTGCAATTTCCAAAGCTGAGCCCATAGCAAAACCCCCTTTTTTTCAATTTTAACATTATTTTATCCACAGAAAATTTCCCGTTTTATTATAAATAAAAGCTGTCTTCTGCAGGGTATCCAGCAGAAAACAGCTTTTTTATTATGATCGTTTCGGCGGGTTGGCAAAGCGGTGGACCAGTTTCATCATCGGTCTGTATTTCTTGCTGACAAGGCCGATTCTTTCCGCTACCAGTTCTATCCCGATTAAGAGAAGCATCATGATGAAAAGCGACACCCAAAGCGTAGACATCGTAAAAATAACTGCCGATAGTCCAAAGAAAGCGCTGAAAGTATAAATGATCAGCACAGTCTGCTTATGGCTGTAACCAAGCCTGAGCAGGCAGTGATGCAAATGGGATTTATCCGGAGCCGACAGTGGCTGCTTATTCACGACACGTCTGATAATCGCGAAAAAGGTGTCGGAAATTGGCACTGCAAGAATAATTACAGGAACAACAAGGGAAAATATTGTTACGTTCTTAAATCCGAGTAAAGATATGACTGAGATCATAAACCCGAGAAAAAGTGCCCCGGTATCTCCCATGAAAATCTTTGCCGGGTTAAAGTTATGAACAAGAAACCCTAATGTTCCGCCGAGAAGTGCAATCCCCAGCGCCACAATAAAAATGTCGCCCTGGATGATAGCCAATACAGAAATCGTTGCAAGTACAATTGATGATACACCTGCTGCGAGTCCGTCCAGTCCATCAATCAGATTGATCGCATTTGTAATACCGATAATCCATAATAATGTAATCGGAATACTCAGCCATCCTAATTCAAGCCGACCATCAAAAGGAAGGTTGATAAACTCGACCTGCACTCCGCCGAATATTACAATGACGGCGGCCGCTATCTGCCCAAGCAGTTTCCATTTTGCCGACAATTCAATCATATCATCGAGAAAGCCGGTTAAGATAATTATCGTACCGGCAGTTACGATATAAGGCATGAATGAACTTTCAGGCTGCAAAATAAGAAGCCCCGCTAAAAATGATGCATAAATGGATAAGCCGCCCAGTCTTGCCATGGCTCCGTTATGAACTTTTCGGTGATTAGGCTGATCTGTTGCTCCTATACGGAATGCCAGCTTTTTTATGAGCGGCGTTAAGAACAGCGATAATAAAAAACAAGTGATAAGTGCCAGTGAGGTTATCATTTTTTCCCTCCTTGATTACCGTTTCCATTTCATTGATGTTTTATTAGTGTTTTTTAGAATTAATCGTATATTATTTATGGTTAATGCTGTCGCAATATTTTCCTTTTCATAGTTTCATAGAAACCACTATCGAATTATAGCACATGTTGTAAAGCGTTGTACCTATTCTCACAAATTTTACAAATTTCTTTATAAAATTCTTCAACTGTCCTATTAGACGATTGCGCTAATGGAAAGGTTTCACTTTTTTTGAAATTAATTTGTGAAACTTTAGATCTATTATACCGCACGAGAAGATGGTATAATAGACCGAAGTATAATTATTACTTTTTTCACTACATATTTCCATTTTTAAATTTCATGAAACATTCATTTGTTCCAAAATAAAAAGGAGGACTAGCATTCTATGAAAAAATGGTTTTTCGCCGGCGTCGGCAGTACAATTATCGCCTTAGCTGCAGTTATTTCTACACCAGCCATTGCAGAATCAGAAACTGTGCTTGCCAGTGTCGATTGGGTCGTTGAACAAATTGATCCTTTAAATGACCGTATTGAAGGCCTCGAAGACCGGATAACTGAGCTTGAAAGTGAAGTAGAAGAATTAAAGCAGTCCAGCAATTAACCCTTCTTTTAAATTCATCTTTACATAAGGAAAGGACATAACTTTTATGTATAAAAAAATGGCAGGCGCTCTTTTCATGCTGCCCTTGTTATTCTCCCACCATGCTGAGGCTGCGGAGCCGCAGGATTTGTACACGGAACCAATGACAGTAAAGCTGGTTCCTTCCGCAAAACCCTCGGTTACAATAACCGGGTCCTACGAACTCATTGATCTTGATACCGGCGACACGATTGACATTGACAATGATATTATCTTTGAACATAACAGCAATGAAGTGACTGCGGTCGTTTCCGGCAGCAAAAAATACACGAGTGATGAAGGGTACTCCCTGCAGGAGAACGGTCCTTTTGCCAATAATTTCTTAACCATTTCAAAAGTGTTTCCTGCAGGAGCCTCCACTTCGAGTAATAATCAATACCGCGGCTCGCTCATAATTGAACCGGCAGGCGGCAGTGCCCCTGAAATTTATAATGTTCTTAACATGGAAGACTACTTAAAAGGCGTCGTCCCCCGGGAGATCTCTGCAGGCTGGCCTGTGGAATCGTTGAAAGCACAGGCCGTTGCTGCACGTAACTACGCCAAGGTGAATATGAGTAATAATAATTTTCTATATGACACCGTACAGAGCCAGGTGTATGCCGGTCGAACAGGTGAACATACCCGCAGTAACCAGGCTGTGGATGAGACGAAAGGAAAAGTTGCCACGCATAACGGTTCATTGATTACGGCTTATTATCACGCAAGCTCGGGCGGATACACGGAAAATAGTGAAAACGTCTGGAGCACTGCCTTGCCATACACCCGGGCTGTGGAGGATCCATTTGATAATCACAGTGCCAACCCGAACACAAGCTGGAGTGAGAATATTACGAAAGAACAGCTTGGACAGGCTGTATTTAAAAGTAGCTGGATAGTCGTCGATGTCAAAGTCGTTGAAAGAAGTGATGCCGGCCGCGTTCAAAAGTTGGAAGTATCTGCTGTTAATAAAAGCAGCGGCGCACGTGAGACAAGAATCGTTCCCAACGGAACCTCACCGGACTCTATTCGTAATAACGTCGGTAAAACTCTGAAAAGCACCATGTTTGATGTGAAGAAAGAAGGCGGCAGCGTGAAGGTAAAAACTGCCGGAGGCGCAGAAGAAACTCATGATCAGGCACTTGGGATGAAATTAAAGCAGCCGGATGGCTCAGAATCTACAATTAACTACGAAAACTTAGCTGTTCGTCAGGCCGGAGGAAGCACCGATTACATCAGCACAGCCGCCTCCTCCTTTATCTTCACCGGAAAAGGCTGGGGCCACGGACTCGGCATGAGTCAGTGGGGTGCCTATAATATGGCCAATCAAGGAAAATCATATGAGGAAATATTGAAGCATTATTATACAGGCATTCAAATTGTCCAGCAGTAATGTCTGCAGTGAAGTCCGGCCTTTGAGCCGGACTTTTTTAGTTTAGTGGAGGATGAAACTGTACACGTAGCAGCTTGCTATGCCTCATGCAAGCTATTATTTCCACCGTGACTGCCTGCTTTCCTGCTCCATCTGCCGGTTTCCCGTTTGTCTGCTTCATTTCCCGTTAAGCTGGCTCCATTTCCCCTTTTTCTAACTTCATTTCCACCGGGTGCGACTTCTTTTCTTCCGCTGCTCGCTTTTTTCAACCGTCGCATGCGCTTTCCCGCTTCCGAACATCGTTTCCACCGCAGCGCTCACCTTTCCCGCCAAACAGCAGCCCCCCTTTTTTTCTCGTCCGCAAAAAAAGAGCGTCTCTCCCCCGGAGACGCTCTTTACAAAATATGCTTTATTTATTTTTCTGAATAAAATAATCGTCCAGCGCGCGGGAGAGGAACTGAGAGAACTGAGCACGTGATGTTGTCTCATTTGGACGAAATGCCTCGCCGGATTCTGTAGTAATCCCAAGATCGGCGATAATATTAATTTCTTCAAATCCAGAATCAGAAGATTTCATATCGGTAAATGTATGTACTTTCGATGCTTCTGGTAAATCATAGGCACGCACCAGCACAGCAGCCATCTGAGAACGCTTCAGCTCTGAGTTAGGCATCATTTTTCCACTGTTGCCCGTCATGATCCCTTCTGCTTCCATGGCACGAAAATCATCATAATAATCATTATTCGTGCTTACATCGTCCACTTTTAGTTCATATCCATCCGGAGCTTCCAGTTTCAACGCGTTCGCGAGCATTCTGGCCGTCTGGCCTCTTGAAATTTTTACATTCGGCTGGAAACGGCCATCGGGGTACCCTCTAATAATTTCACTGCCTGCTAAGTATTGAATTTCTTCATAGGCTCCATGGGTGTCCGGCACATCCGAAAACAGCTGGTCGGAAGGGATATTTACATTGCCGCGCTTGATCGAAGCAATATCTTTTTCGAGATCATCTACTCTTTCTTCCCCATCCGCCACCTTCGCTTCTGTCTCGTTAATTTGTTCTTCTGTCCAGGCAGCACTCGCTGCTTCTTCTGAATCATCGGCAGCAGCCTGGGAGCAACCGGCTGCGATGAGAGCGAGAGCGCTCAGGAGCGTGCCCCCCAGCAATAATTTCTTCCAATACGTGCTCATGTAATTGTTCCTCCCCCATTGCTTCTCTTATTTTCTACCAATTCCGTGATAGATAATGCCCTCATTCTTTAAGGCCTGGGCATCTAATGCGTTTCTGCCGTCAAGCACAACCGGCCGGTTCATCTTTTTCTTGTAATCGGTCGGTGCTATTTCTTTACATTCATCCCACTCTGTTACTAAGAACGCAGCGTCGGCTCCTTCTATAGCTTCACCGGCGCTTCCTGCATAGTACACATCATCCGGCAGCAAGCTTTTCGCGTTATTCATGGAAATTGGATCAAAGGCACGGATTTTTGCACCGCGGCCGATGAGCTCGTGAATGATTTTCAACGACGGTGCTTCTCTCATATCATCCGTGTTCGGTTTAAATGCGAGACCGAGTATCGCGATCGTGAGACCGTTAATTTGATTGTTGTAAATAAGATCAAGGTGATCTATCATTTTGCGGCTCTGTTTTTCATTTACATCATTTACTGCCTGCAGCATGTCTGTTTTGTAGCCTTTTTCCTCTGCTAAGTATTTCAGGGCTTTTACATCCTTAGGAAAGCAGGAACCGCCATAGCCGATGCCGGCATGTAAAAACTTCGGACCGATCCGGTTGTCCATCCCCATCCCTTTTGCCACGGCGTTGACATCGGCATCGTAAAGGTCGCAAATATTGGCAATCTCGTTAATAAAAGAGATCTTTGTGGCCAAAAACGCATTAGAGGCGTATTTAATCATTTCCGAGCTGCGCGGGTCAGTGATGACAATATTAGACGTTAGTGTTTGATGAAGCTGCGTTAATAAATCGGCTGCCTTTTTTGTAGAAGTGCCGATTACAACGCGGTCCGGATTAAACGTATCTTTTACTGCCGAGCCCTCCCGCAGAAATTCCGGCACGGAGCACACATCAATTGATGCAGCCGGCTGTCGTTTTTTCACGATGCTTTCGACCGCTTCTGCCGTTCCGACTGGGACGGTGGATTTGTTGACGATTACTTTGTAAGTACTGTCGAGCGCTCCACCGATTTCTTCCGCTACGGTATATACGAAGGACAAATCGGCCGCCCCGGTTGGTGTTTCAGGAGTACCAACGGCTATAAATATAATATCGGATGAAGTGACTGCACCTTTAATATCTGTTGTAAAACGAAGGCGTCCTGCTTCTTTATTTTTTCTGACCAGATCTTCAAGTCCCGGTTCATAAATCGGAATATCGTAACGATTAAGTCTTTCCACTTTTTCTTCTAATTTATCTACACAAATGACATCATTTCCAAGTTCCGCAAAGCATGTTCCAGAGACAAGGCCGACATAGCCCGTTCCAACTACGGCAAGCTTCATTACTGTTTCACAACCTTCTTTTTAACTTTTTCTATGAATCCATCAATCTCTTCAATATGAAGGAACTTCATTAAGACGAGCATCAGAATCAAGGCGGCAGTTCCCCCTGCCGCTAAGGATATGTATGGTCCTCCAACGGTAAAAACCATGCGGAAGCTGAATAAGCCGGCGCCGAATAGAATGAGCAGCAGGAGGAGTCTCGGAAGACCTGATGCTTTGTCATTTTTTCCATCCTTCTGTAAGTTTAACATAAAATGACTTCCAACAAGGAGCATACAAAAGTTACAGACCGCGCTTATAGATGTTCCCCACGCGAGTCCTTCTGCACCGAAGCGTTCGACGAGTGCAAAGTTTATTCCAACATTGATACCGAGTACGGCAATCAAACTCATCACTACGGGAAAAAAGGTGCGTTCATAAGCATAATAAAATCTGGTGATGTATAAATTCGCTGCGTGAAAAAACATCCCGATCACTAAAATCTGCAGCAGTGGAGATACCATTGCAGTGGATTGTGCATCAAAACTGCCGTATTGAAACACTGCCCGGATAATGTCTGCCGCATACAGCATGACAAAAATCGATACCGGCAGGATCGTCAGCGCCATATAGCGGAGTCCACGAAAGTAAAGACTGGTAATCTCCTCTTTTTTCCCACTTCCGACTTTAGCCGCAAGCAGAGGATAAACCACGGTCGTTACGGCCATCATCAGCACACTCTGCGGAAGCTGAACGATCTTTGACGTATAATTCAATGCAGAGATGTAGCCTTCCTCAAGCCACGAGCCGAACATGCGGTGGATGAGAAAATAAAGCTGCAGCGTTGCACCGCCAAGCATAATCGGTACCGCCATTTTCATCGTCCGCCACGTTTCAGGGCTGTGTCCGAGCTTCGGCCGGAAACTGATAAAACGCCCCCTGCGGATCATGAAAATAAGAAAAATGGCCATCAGTGCTGCACTGAAAAGAGCTCCCCATGCATGAGCAAACGCACCGAGCCACGGATACAGTACTACCGCAATCAATAAGAATGATCCGTTCAACAGCAGGGTCGCAAAGGCTGTCCAGCTGAAGCGGTTGTTTACATTCATAACGCCTGTAAACCACATTGAAATGATGAGAAACAAGGTAGATGGCGCCATAATGCGGAAGAGATCCACGGTCAACTGATACTCTTCTGGGGCAAGACCGGAAAATAGCAGCGCTATGACCTGTTCTGAAAAAAGAAGAAGCATGGCTGTAAACAAAACCAGTCCGATCGACAGCCAGCCAAAGATCCGCTCCGTATACTCCTTACAGCGAAGCGGATCATCGAACTTACTGTAAATGGAAATAAATGCTGTAGTTACGGCTCCTCCTATGACGACATAGAAAAAATTAGGAAGTGTATAGGCAGCCACAACACTATCTGCAGCATAGCTGGTGCCGAACTGATATCCAATTACAGCTTCGCGGAAAAAACCGACCATTCTCGACAGCAGATTAATTACCGCCACTGCGCCAATCACCTGCAGTAACGATTTGCTCTTCATCTTGTATCCTGTCCTTTCATAAGAAAAGCACAAGCGCATAGGAAGCGCTGACTCAGCCGGCATTTGTTCAGGCCCGGTCAATAAAATCCTCTAACAAGCGAAAAATCTTTTCTCTTCCGCTTTGAAACGGAACAGGAGTAAAGCTTTTGGCTTCAAGGAGCGCCGCATCAAGGAGCTCCAGCTCTTCTACACCGATGATGTGGCCGGCTTCGCTGAACTGCTCCACGATTTCTAACTGATGATCATCATTGTGCTCCTTATATTTAGCGAGACGGGGTACAGCGATCACCGGCTTCCCTTTTTTTACACCACTGATGATAGAGCCAGTACCGCCATGGGCAATAATGATCGATGCTTCATCATATTTGTTATCCATTTCTTCATAGCTGATAAATGGCTGAAGCGTCATATTTTCAGACTGATACTTTGTGTGTCCTGATTGAACAAAGACCTCTTCGGAAATAGAACCGGATTCAATCAGCTCATCTACTTTTTTCAATAATCTTGTAAACGGCAGCTCATGGGTGCCAAGGACAACGAGTATCAATAGATCGCCCCCCCATGCACCGCTTTAGGGTAATGCTTGAGCATGCCTTCCCATTGCACGATAAATAAATCAGCAATGGGGTAGACAAGCTTTCCGGACATCGTCGGAGAGGAGGTTTTGGCAAAGCTCTCAATAAACACAACCTTTTTGCGGAAAAGCTTCGCGATGTAGCACATCGGAACAGAAGTATGGACCCCGGTTGTCACCACAACATCTGGTCTCTGCTGTAAAAAGATCAAGAGCGATTTCACGCAGTTAAAGCTGAATTTAAAAATATAGCTGAGTGGGTAGTTACGTGCTCCGTAGACCAAATAAGACGTTGGATGTTCATCCCTCAGCTTTTTCGTAATTGCCGTTTCCTCGGTGACGAGGTGGTAGTTATATTTATCAAATAAAGGGCTCAGCTGCATCAGCTGCGTGAGGTGGCCGCCTACCGAAGAAATGAAGAGCACTTTTTTTCGTTTCCTGCTCATTGCTTTGTTCCTTTCTGGATGGCTTTTTCATAGATGGAAAGAACCCGGTCGGTGATTTCCTCTGCATCATTTTCTTCCACCCGCTTCTTAGCATTTTCGAGCAGGCGCTTTCGGTAGACATCGTCTTTCAGCACCCGCATCACGGAAGCTGCCAGCGTTTCAGGCTGCTTTGGCATTGCCAGTGCTCCTGCATCCTCAGCTAAGAGATGGGAAAGCCCTCCGGTATCCGTCCCGACAACCGGTGTAGCGCATGCCATTGCTTCAACAGCCACGAGTCCAAAGCCTTCAATGTGCGACGGCAGGACAAACACATCAGCCGCGCTCATCCACTCCGCTACTTCCGCCTGAGGTCTCGAGCCGTGAAAGTGAACATCCTCCGTCAATCCAAGCGTTTCGATTCGTTTAGTTAATTTATCATAATAGGACTGCTGCTTTGGCTGACCGACAATATGAAGCTTCGTTTCCGGCATATCTTCTTTTACCTTGGCAAATCCTTCTATTAAGTCTGTACTCCCTTTTTCAGGCAAAATATTACCGACATACAGCAGATGCTTATGTTCACTGTTCACGCCAAGTTTCTCACGTACCAGCTGTGTATCATGAGGGTAAAAAACATCACGGTTCACACCCATGCTGAATACGGAAAGCTTTTCGGGAGGAACCTCAAAATCGTGCAGCACCTGCTGTTCCAGGTCATAGCCGACCACAATTACATGCGCCGCATCCTGCAGTATCTTCTTTGTTTGTTTAAAAAAGAAAGGGCTTTTCCGTGCCATTTTATTGAGATCCCCGCCATGGGAGGTGACCACGTAAGGTATGCCGTACCGTTTTTTAAACCAGCGTGCGAGCATTCCGGACGGAAAGGCGTAATGTGCATGAATAATGTCATAGGAGCTTTCTTTTGAGAGGAACCTTCTGCAGGTATGAAACATCCATTTGCTGTATTTTTCCATAACATTTCTCTTACCCATGTTTGGATTGGTTACAGCCGCTACATCAAGATGGAGACCCCTTTTGCCGAGAGCCTCCACCTGGTTTTTTACAAAAATGCCGAAGGTTGGTGCAGTAGTTGAAGGATACATGTTACTGATTACAAGTACGCGCATCATTATTCCTCCATCTTTCTTTCCGGATTGAGTTTATGTTGAGAGACCGAGCAGCCGAATGCCTTCTCTTGCTTCTTCTCTCAGCACAGCTGATGTCTTCACAAAGTTGGCCTGCAGCTGCTCCCAGTCTGCCTCTGCTTTTTCAAACGCAGCCACAATACCAGTCATGCTGTCTTCAATGGGGACAGAGTAGTCCGGCTTATCGATGGCACTCATAAAATCCTTAACCTTCTGATGGTACTCGATGCCGATCACCGGGGTCGCAGCATTAACAGCAAGAATAAGCGAGTGAAGCCTCGTTCCGATCACCAGATCCTGGTTTCCGGCGAGGTTGGTTAACTGCCCTGGAAGAAAATTATCTTCTAGAATAGTTACCGCTTCGCTGTGCTTCATCTCCACTGCTATATCTTTGGTCACTTCGATATCTTCAGGGTATTTTGTTGAGAAAAAAGTTATATTCACACCTTTTTTACTCACAAGCTCATCAAGGGACACAGCCATACCGTAAACATACTTTCGGTATTTGGGCTCATCCGGAAATGGCCAATACCGCTTACTAAAATACGGAACGGCAGTTACGCCGACATTTTGAATGCTGCGACTTTTCTGGTGTGGTGTCTGTACAGGGATAGAAAAAGCAGGATCGTTGATCACACTTACTTCCTTTTTTACACCGATATCCTGCAGAAGCTGTTTGGATCTTTCGTCTCGAACGGCCACCGTTGCTGCGGCATGGGTTAATTTTTTTATAAAGAACGTTCCCGGGCGTGTTGTTATCGGGCCGGCGCCAACCCCATGCACAGCGACACGGCAGCCGCTGTATTTACCGGTAAGGCCGAGCACACAATACAGCGGGGCATCCCGCTTATACATGTCCATTAAGAGACCGCCGCCTCCGATGATCAGCAAATCAAGGGACTGCATAACTTTTCTGCTTTCACGGACCGTTTTGAAAACAGATTTAACAATGTTCCCTTCTTTATAAATCATTGAAAAGGCAGCAACACCATGACGCTGTTTTGTGTTCACCGGATTGTTGCTGAATACAACGATATTTTCTTTTTTTATATCACCGACGCTCGTCAGCTGGTGCAGCAGTCCCGACAATATCGCTTCATCTCCGTTATTGTTATTGCCGTAGTTGCCGATAATTCCAACATTCATATGTATAGGTCCTTTTCTGCAGAGTTTAAATTGAAACCATATAGACTCTATTATACATTTCTTCTGCCTCAGCGACTAGTTTCGATTTTATGAAAGCAAGCTTTTGTCATTTTTTTGTCGATACGGCGCTGATAGGCCGTTCTTAGTGCCCCCTGATGACGGCCGCATTCGCCGACACAAAAACGCCTTAAAGAACAATAGAAAAGTCCGCCGGTCAATGGATGCATTCCGGCGGACTTTTTTGCAGCTTGCGGTTTCTATATACGCCCGGCGTTCATTGAGGGCTCTGAAATCTGTTTCTGCCTTTCATCACAATGGTTTTATTATCTTGGTGTATAAAAATTCTGCGTGAAGTACGGCTGTTTCTTCTCTTCATTTATTGCGACACCAACTCCAAGCCTCTCATAATCCCCGAGAAGTGTCTTTCTATGGCCGGAATTTGAATTCATCCAGCTTTGATGAGCGAAAATTGGGCTGGTTTGACCATAAGCAATATTCTCCGCAGCTCTATAAAAGTTCACTTCGTCCGCCGACATCCGGTCAAACGGGCTTTCGCCCTGGAGGTTCGTGTGTTCAAAGTAGCTGTTGGAAGCCATATCTTCACTATGCGAGCGTGCTGTCTGTGCAATCTGCTCATCCCACTCGACGATGTCTTTGCCAAACCGGACACGTTGTGAGTTTGCAAGATAAAACACCTGGCGCTCATAGCTGGATTTCAATGAATCACTCGGCTCTGCATAATATTGACGGAAGTTTTCTTCTACTTCACTGTCGATAATCATAACGGAGGTAATTGTGTCCTCCCGGTGTTTATCATAAAAGTACGTGCTGTAAAAATCGCCATTATCATACGTGCCGGATTCATCTGTTTCAATCTTGTAGTAGGAATCGCCTTTTTCGATGGTATCTTTAGATTCTCCATAGGCAGCTTTTACATCAGCCTTCGTATTATCAATTCGGAGGCCTTCACCGTCCTCCCACGTGTTTTGATTAGTGTACACCGCGACTACTTCATTATTTTCAATGCCGTATTGAACGTAATTGTCAAAGCTGTCATGGTAAATGTGCCAATCAAAGCCGTAATGGCTCTGCTCCACCGCCTCGGATTCTCCGTGCATTGAGGTCAGTTCATCGAGAGAATCGCCAAGCTGAATGCCGCGGAACCCCCATGCTTTTTCTTCACTGCCGACATCCGAATCCGGCGGTGTATTCACTTCATAATCACGAAAATCCGGGTTGAGTGCCCTCGCAAGAAACACACTGAAATGCGCGCGGGTTATTTTTTCATCTTTCCCAAATGTGCCATCGTTATGGCCTGTAGAAATTCCTGCTGCTGCAAGCTTCTTTATGGATGAAGCAGCCCAGAAACTGTCAGGAACGTCCGAAAAGGAAGTCTCTGCTTCTTCTTCCAGAGAGTAGGCCCGGTCAATAATTACGGCCATCTGCGATCGATTTAATTTCTCTCTCGGGCGGAATGTATCCTTATCACCCTTCATGATTCCCTCATCCGCAAGTGTGGCTATGTAAGGGTAAAATTCATTACCTTTATTGACGTCCTTAAAGCCCGGATCGGGGCGGTTGTCTACATCGAGCTCCAAAGCGCGGGTAAGCATTTTTGCTGCCTGCTGCCGGGTCGCGATGTTGTCCGGTTTAAACGTACCATCCTTATATCCGTTTACAATCTCCCGGTCAGAGATATATTGAATTTCATCTGAAGCCCAGGAATTATTAACATCTGCAAATGAATCAGCAGCGTCTGCCTGAAATGGAATAGAGAATAATAGTAATAAGGAGAAAAACCAGAACATCATTTTTTTCTGCATGCGATGACCCCCAATATATTGCAATAATAAAACATATAGCTTTCTATTCCTTCATTTACCTATTTGTAAACTGAAATCATAGAGGTTTTAAAACATTCTACCATGATTTCTCAGATTTTTCCTGAAAAAAATAAAAAAATCCCCCGCAAATTTCGCAGGGGAGATCGTACGTCTTGTTTTATTCATAGTAATCAGCAATGCCGTTGTAGACAGCTCTTGCTGCTTTGTCATTGTAGCCTGACTGCTTCATACGATTGGAATCGCCGGTATTTGTCAAAAATCCGAGTTCTATGAGCGTACTTGGCATCGTCGTGTTTTTAATCACATAAAAGCCTGCTTCAGCGACTCGGCGGAACTTCATACCAGTTTCACTGACCAGCCGGTTCTGGATTGATCTGGCGAGCTCATAGCTTTTTTGTGACTGGTGACTGCTGTTATAAAAGGTTTCTGCGCCTTCTGCACCCGGTGTTGCCGCGTTCGCATGAATACTGACAAATGAATCAGCGTTTGCACTTTCAGCGATAGAAACCCGTCCATTCAATGAAATGAATGTGTCATTGGTACGTGTCATCACAACATTCGCCCCAGCATCCTCAAGCAGATCCTCTACCTTAAGTGCCACGGCAAGGTTAACCTGCTTTTCGACAAGGCCGTTTGCCTGCGCGCCGCCATCGCTGCCGCCGTGGCCGGCGTCAATCACAATCGTTTCGCCGCTTACAGGTGTATCCGCTTCTCCGGCTAAGCGTAAATATTTCAAGTGTGTATATGCCCAGTCTCCGTTAAATCGAATCAGGACCCAGTCGTCATTCGTAATCTCATAGATATCAATCGTCTCGCCTGCACGCAGGTTACCGACTTCAGGATATGGAACATCTGGTCCGGAACGGGCCACTACAGGTGTTACAACTTCTGCAGTCGTAACGGGCTGCGGAGGCGGTGTTTCATCTGACTGCACATCCTCGACATTGTCCACATAAGTCTGAGACACATAGCCGGTTTTTCCGTTCACTCTAACTTCGAGCCAGTTGCCGCTTTTAGAATAAACGTTAATTTTTTCGCCCGGCTGAATGGTAGCAATTCTGGAATCATCGGAGCTTGGCCCGCTTCTTACATTCAAAGGCGTGCTGGAAACAACCACTCCTTCAAACAATATTTCCGAATCTGTTTCATTCTCATCATTGCCTGAAACATCTAAACGAAACTCTTCATTCAGTGCACGCGCGATAAACGATGCCATTTGATCTCGAGTGACGTCCATATTTGGACGAAAGTCACCGTTTGTCGAGACAATTCCTTCGTCTGCAAGCTTTGTTATGTATCCTTTAGCCCAGTGGTCGCCCGAAATATCACGGAACGGGTTTTCTCCATCATAAGTCTCTGAGCTTTCTCCATAAACTGCCACTGCGATTATCTTCGCCATCTGTGCTCTTGTCGTAAAGTTATTAGGATTAAAGTACTCCCGGTCTGAGTCAAAAATACCCAAATCTGCAGCCTGCTGAATCAGCTCATAGCTTGGGTGGGAAGCTAAAACATCCTTAAAAGTTACTGTAGACGGATTATAATTGTCATCACCGTAGGCTCTGCTCAGCATGATCGCGGCCTGGGAACGCATCAGATTGTGCCGCGGCCGGAATTCCCCTGTGTCTTCATACCCAAAAGCAATCCCCTGGTCATGCATATAATCAATTTCATCTGTTGCCCAATGGTTGTTTGGGACATCCACGTACCTGTCACTTGCTTCCGCTTTTTCAATTCCTGAAGCGGAAAAAATCGACAATCCGACCGCCAGGGACAAAGCGCCGTATACAATTTTCTTTTCCAAAGATATATTCCTCCTTTTCTTATATGGTCCCTTATAATTATGTATAATGGGACTTAAAACACGGACATACGAAATAAAATTCCTGATTTTTATATCTCTCTATGAAAATAAGAATAGCATGACTAGGTGTAATTAACTAGATTATTTTGGAAATTTATCGAAATTAGTCATATGTTATCGAAGTTTTTTACATTATTATTACAATTTGATGTTTATTATTACAATTAATCGAATTTTGTCAGTAAAAAAATGGTAGAATTCAGCTAAAACAATTCTTGCAAAAATACATCAATATTCACTTTATTTTTAGACAACCTTCTGTTCATACAGCAAAATAGGCCCTCAATACCGCATTGTCCGGGCGGTGCATCGTCTTGGCCTTCATTCTGCTCTACTAAAGCTGATTAATATATTCATAGACCCGGAAGTCGTTTTTGTACTTCACTCAATCATTGCTCCCCAAGCCGAAGCTGCAGCCGCAGAACATAGTTATTTTTTCACAATAAGTATCCCCTCATTAAATCTATGTACCTATAAATTGAATCGAATTTACTACAGTATTCCAATGACTTTAGAAATACTATCGAAATGAGTATTGGAATGATGCTATACTTAATAGGTACATTTTCGCCCCAGCTAAAGGATAAGGAGAGAGATTTTCCCATGATTGGTTCCTTGAAAAAGATAATCGGCGACGAACAGCAGCGCCGTTTAAAAAAATATAATAAAGCTATTGAACGAATAAACAGCTTTGAGCCAGAACTTTCTATGCTTACAGATAAAGAACTCGCCGGAAGAACCACCGAGTTCAAAAATCAACTCCGTAACGGAACAACTCTTTCTAAAATACGTGAAGAAGCATTTGCAGTCGTTCGAGAAGCCTCCAGGCGAGTTATCGGCATGCGGCATTTTGATGTCCAGCTACTCGGAGGGCTCACGATGGATGACGGGGACATTGCGGAAATGGCAACTGGAGAAGGGAAAACGCTCGTTGCATCTCTTCCCAGCTACCTGCGCGCCCTCGAAGAAAAAGGCGTACATGTTATTACTGTCAATGAATATTTGGCGAAACGGGACCGTGAATTAATCGGGCAGGTGCATGAATTTTTAGGACTCACGGTCGGCTTGAACGTCCCGAAGCTTGCTTCCTCAGAAAAGAAAAAAGCGTATGCGGCTGATATTACATATGGCGTCGGAAATGAATTCGGATTTGATTACCTGCGTGACAATATGGTGTACTCTTCGTTGGACAAGGTGCAGCGCCCGTGCCATTTTGCCATTATTGACGAAATTGACAGTGTCCTGATTGATGAGGCGAAAACTCCACTCGTAATCGCCGGTAAAACCGAGGTAAATCCTAGTCTCTATGAAATTTGTGCGAGAATGGCACGCAGCTTTAAGCAGGATAGAGATTACTTGTATGATCCAATTTCAAAGTCTGTCAGTTTAACAGATGGTGGTATTACAAAAACAGAGCGCGCCTTTGGCATAGATAATTTGTATGATCTCGAGCATCACACGCTTTACCATTTTGTTCTGCAGGCCCTCCGCGCACGCGTCATGTTTCAGCGGGATGTTGAGTACATCGTTAAGGAGGGAGAAATTAAGATTGTCGATATGTTCACCGGACGTATTATGGAGGGCAGAACGTTCAGTGATGGTCTTCACCAGGCACTTGAGGCAAAAGAATCCCTTACTATTACTGAAGAAAATAAAACGCAGGCACATATTACAATTCAGAATTATTTTCGGATGTATCCTGCCTTATGCGGGATGACCGGCACAGCGAAAACGGAGGAAAAAGAATTTCAAAATCTGTATAATATGGAAGTTATTCAAATCCCGCCGAATAAAAAACGGCTTCGAAAAGACCACAGTGATCTGATTTTTGCAACAGCTGAAGAAAAATACCGGGCTGCCGCAAAGGAAGTAGTCCAGCGCTACCAGAATAAACAGCCTGTTTTAATTGGTACGACTTCCATCATCCAGTCAGAAACCATGGCAGGCTACCTTGATGGGATCCAGGTGCCTTATGAGCTTTTGAACGCGAAAAGTGTAGAAAAAGAAGTACAGCTGATTTCTCTTGCCGGGCAAAAGGGACAGATCACCATTGCCACCAACATGGCCGGACGAGGAACGGATATAATGCTTGGCGAAGGTGTGGCTGAACTCGGTGGTTTGTTCGTGCTCGGCACTGAGCGACATGAAAACCGCCGCATAGACAACCAGCTGAAAGGACGCTCCGGACGGCAGGGCGACCCCGGCGAAACACAGATGTACTTATCGTTAGAGGATGAAGTGCTGCTCCGCTTCGCCCAGGAGGACATTGAAGAACTGCAGGAAAAAATAACAACCGATGAAAACGGCATTATTCAGGAAGAGCAGGCGAAAGTCGTTGTGGACCGTGCCCAACAGATGTGTGAGCATGCCGGATCCTCACTCCGCGAATATACGTTAAAGCTGGATGATATTGCGAATGAACAACGCGGAGTCATTTATACGCTGCGCAGTCAAGTGTTAGATGAAGAAAATCCGCTCGCACAATGGATGGATATGGTGAAATCAAGTACCTTGAAGCTGGTCGAATATTATTGCGGAGATGAATACCTTCCCGAGGAATGGAACAGAGCAGAGCTTGAATCGAAAATAAATGATATATTGTTGACCTGCCCTGCAGCAGTTCCTGAAAAAGCCGAAGACCGCCGGGATGTGCTTGCGGAAGTGAAAAAGCAGACAGATGCATATTTGGCTGTCATTGAACCGCTCCGGAAAAAAAGCGGAGTCCAGACACAGGCCCGAAAAGTTCTGCTGACTACACTCGACCGGCACTGGCTCAGTCACCTCGAGGAAATGACGAGGTTAAAAGAAGGAATCGGCCTGAGAACTTACGGCCAGGAAGACCCTATGAGAATTTTTACGAGAGAAAGCTTCGAGTTATTTACTCGTATGTATGACATGATCGAACAGGATGCTTCTGTACATTTGTCAAAACTAATCCGCCCGCTTTTGGCTTCAAATGAGGTGAAAAAGTAATGCTTTCTTTTTTTCGAAAAAAAGAACCTGCGAAAATGGAAGGAGACGAAGCTGTCGTCACCTCCTCTGAGCTTTTAGACGAGCCGGACGCGGACGAATATTCAGAAGAAGAAATTGAAACGGAGCTTTCCATTCATACTGATTGGGCCATTACCAGGGAAGATCAGTATACGTTTCAATTTTTGAACACGGAATGTCCTCCCCTGCGCCCGAATCAAATTTCATTGTACGGTATCCGGTGTGAGGAAATAGACATAGGGGAGTATGAAATTACAGCCTTTATCCGCAGCAGCCTTAATAAAACTATCCGCCTTCGTGAAACAACCCTGGTTCTTCTCGACAGCTCGGATAAGCTGCTCGGCCGCAAAACAGTGTATTTGTCTGCTGCCGGCGACATCCCCGGTAAAAGCAGCCGGCCGTGGCGCTTTACGTTTCAGCCTGCAGATCTGTATACTGCGGAGGTACCCAGAGAGAATTGGAAGCTTGCTTTTCACCTGAAGTCATCAGCGCGCAGACATGCTTTAGATTTACAGGAGAGCTGGGAGGAATCGCTTGCCAAAAAAGATAAACGGTCCCTGGAGAAAATGGTCGATGAGTTTTCCCCTCCAAAAGAGGGAGAGGTTAATTTTATGGGACTTAAGGCAATGCAAAAAGACAATGGACAGCTTCAGGTTACGATGCTCATTAGAAATGGCAGCGAGAAGGATGTTTCTTTAGAGCGTATCCCTCTCGCTGTGGAAGATGCCACCATGACGGTGGTGGCTGAGGGAAGCTTCACGGTTGAGGACTTTATCGTAAAAGCGAATACGAGTAAGCCCTGGACATTCATTTTTCCTTCGGAGCTTGTTACTGAAGATGAGATTGATTTGAATACATGGAGAGCCTATCCGATACAGCTGGAAAATCTCAGGTGACTAAGAAAAGCCGGGAAAACCCGGAGGCCACTAATTACCTGAGTTAGTGAAGAAAAGTCAAGAGGCTGGATTAGAAGTGAAGGAAGTCATTGGAGATACAGCTTATTCAGCAAAGGAAAATATCAACTATGCGACAGAAAATGAAATCGAACTCATGATCGCCTCACCTTCGGTTCTCGAAGGCTTGCGCATTCAAGGTGCGATGGCGATTTTTACGGCTAATGTGAAACAAATCGTTAAACGAATGCAGGAATAGAGGGCACAAACCACTTGAAATTAGGTGAAAAGCGGTCTGTATGGAAATTAAATTCCACACAGACCGCTTTATTAAAATTCTACTTTTCAAAGACCTTCCGTTTTTCAGTGGCCTCCAAAACCCGGCTGGAGATTATCCTCTATGCGATATTCAATATATAGTGATTTTACTTAGATTGAATATCGCAGGGCTGCGACGTCGGAATCAGCGCCGTCTGAAAATCCATTCTGGCGAAGTTTCGCTGAGACAGAAATAGTTGTAGACAAGCCCCACGGAAAGTCCGCCTGCAGGAATGTAATCATCCAAATCTTTACTTTCTTAAATTTGAATAAACACCGGCGGCAATGACTTTTTTGTCAAATGTGGATGTCCCATGCCATGATTCGATGATATAATGTAAATATTGTAAAGAAATTATTAAGATTTTATGCATGCAGAAGGTGGTGGGCCGTCAGTGATATCAAAAGAGATATTTCAGCGTTACGAATTAAAATATTTAATACCTTTCTGGAAATATGAAGAGATTGCCCAGCAGCTCGTACATAGTGGAAAGATGCGCTACGATAAATTCGGCGACAGGTTCGGCAACTACAATATTGTGAGCCTGTATTTTGATTCTGATGATAAAAAAATATATTACGAGACACGCAACAAGCTGAATTTCAGGCAGAAGCTGAGGCTCCGCGTCTATGATGACGCTTCATTAGAAAGCCCGGCCTTCCTTGAAGTAAAGCAAAAGTTTAACAATGTCGTTAATAAACGGCGCACGAAGCTCCGGCTTTACGACGCCTATCAATATTTGAAACATGGAAAACAGACGCAGTCGTTTGAAGAATACACGCCTTCCAATCACCAGATAATGAGAGAGGTAGATTCGTTTAAAGGATTGTACGGACTGCAGCCGAAAATTGTAGTAAGTTACGACCGGCAGGCCTTCCACGGTTTAGAGGAAAGCGACCTTCGTGTGACCTTTGATTATAATCTGATGTGCAGGGATGACAACCTTCGCCTTGAAGACGGCCCGGACGGGACTCATTTTGTTGACCCTTCTCTTGTTGTTATGGAGGTAAAGGTATCTCAAAGTGTGCCACTCTGGCTGTCACGGATGCTCAGTGAGTTTGAATGTCCACGACGGAGCGTATCAAAATTCTGCACGAGCCTTGATCTCGCAGATGAATTGAAAACAGAAACCGGGCGCCGCCTGCACGAATCTATTATCGTTTAATACAGGTTGTTAAAATAAAAGAGGCTGTAGCAAAAGCCCCTTTTTATAGAAAAAGTAGTACCCTAAATAGAAGATAGCAGGGGACAAGTCCGAAGACTCCAGTGGGAAGAGCAGCGGCTGAAGATCCGCCGGGCGCGGGTTTCGCCCGGTTAGCTGAAGCGCTGCCCACGGAAAGCGAAGGACTTGTCCCCTGCTTTTTTTACCATGCAAAAGGGGCGAGTATCATTTATGATACAGCCCCTTTTTTTATTTTGATTTTTCCATGAGCTTCGTTTTCAAATACGCTTCTAATGGTTCTTTTAAATCATCACGCTGAAGGGCAAAATCGAGAGTTGCTTTGACGAAACCGAATTTGTCTCCTACATCATAGCGTACGCCTCCAAAATGGTAAGCGAGCACCGCCTGCTTTTTATTGAGCTCTTTAATCGCATCGGTAAGCTGTATTTCATTTCCTGATCCCGGTGGAAGCTGAGCAAGTATTTCAAAGATTTCAGGACGAAGAATGTAGCGGCCCATAATCGCATAATTGGAAGGGGCCTCTTCAAGCTTCGGTTTTTCCTTTAAATCAGCGAGATGCAGCACCCCGTCTTCGACTGCTTCTCCTTTCGGATCCACGATTCCGTATTTGGAGACGTCTTTATCCGGCACCTGCTGGACGCCGACAACCGAGGAATGATAGCGGTCAAATACATCAATGAGCTGCTTGAGACACGGAGTTTCTGACTTTACTATATCATCGCCCAGCAGCACAGCAAACGGCTCGTCTCCTACAAAACGACTTGCGCATGAAATTGCATGACCGAGACCCTTTGGCTCTTTCTGGCGGATGTAATGGATGTTAGCCATGTTGGAGATTTTCTGCACCTCATCAAGCTGATCCCATTTCTTTTTCTTCTCGAGCGTTTCTTCCAGCTCATACGATTTATCAAAATGATCCTCAATCGCCCGTTTGCCACGGCCGCTTACAATAATAATGTCCTCAATGCCGGAAGCAATGGCTTCTTCAACGATATATTGAATAGTTGGTTTATCGACAATTGGCAGCATTTCCTTCGGCTGCGCTTTCGTAGCCGGTAAAAACCTCGTTCCGAGGCCGGCTGCCGGTATAATGGCTTTTCTTACTTTCACGTTGACTTCCTCCCGTATGTCATTATTCCGGAGCGTCCCACAGCATAAAGATATCGCTTGGACGCGGAATGATGTCTATATTATTGAAGGACTGCTCTTCACCTGTGGCGTTGGCGTCCGACAGTGCCTGATAAATTTCTTCAGAAGAAGCCGGAATACCCAGTGCTTCTGCTGCGTCCGCCGCGAGCTGAAAATTGCTCTCGCTCGTCCTCGAGATCACATATTCCCGTCTTTCGCCTTCATAAGCCTGGAATAAATGGTAATATTCTTCATTGGCTGTAGCAAAGCTTCTATCATCCCGCGCGTATAAAGTGACCCCCGCCTCCCTGTACAGGCTTCTCACTATTTCTGTATATTCATTTGAGCCTTCCGGAGTTAAGTCAAGTAAACCATTCGCTTCCCAGCTTGTAAAGCCCTGGTCGTGAAGTCTTTTAAAAAAGGAAGCTGCCTGATCGCGTGTCAATTTTCCATTGACATCAAATCGTTCCGTTTCGGTTTCCCCTTCCTGGCGGCCGGTAGTCAGCTCATGCTCAAACATCCACGCTACCGATTCCTCGAGCTCTGAGTCCTGCCCTTGAATATGCGCGAGCGTCTGGCTGACAACTCCTCGGGTCACGGGCTGGCTCGCGATGACGTTATCCCGCAGCCCCTGCAGGCGCAGGTTATTGTAGGAAAGCGCCCGATAGGATGGCAGAGCCCAAAACTGTCCATCCTCCCGTTCAGCCGTTTCGAGATCAAATGCGCGGTCAAGCATAACTGCAAATTGCGCTTCACTCATTTCATCTCTCGGACCGAACCTTCCGTCTTCATACCCAGTCATAATGCCGTTGTCGCGGGCCCATTGAATTTCTTCTGCGGCCCAATGATCACTTCCAACATCTGAATAAACAGCAGAGGACACGGGTGCTTCTGCTTTTGCATGATCTTCTCCTGCTGGAGAAAGCGAAATTATGTACACGAATACCAAAGCCGCCGCTGCTGCCTTTTTACCCTTGTGATATTTTATACCGTACCTGCTTATCACTGACTTTATCCACCTCCATGTTAACTCCACATTCTTCTTATTATATCGTTTTCAAGGTGGCTTTTTCTACCTTTTTCTGCAAATAACGCCGATTCGTGTAAAAAGGAACCAGAGACCGGAAGTCCTGATTCCTTCATCTTTCGTTAAGCTTTCTTCCACTTCACTTTCAGTGTGTATAACGCCGGCACTACTACGAGAGTCAGAATCGTCGAAAAGACAAGTCCGGATACGATTGCTATACCGAGCGGCTGAAATAAAGGGTTATTTCCAAGGGCGATCGGCAGCACTCCGGCTATGGATGTCAGGCTTGTTAAAATAATTGGGCGGAACCTGTCTTTCCCGGATAAAATGACTGCTTCCTGCAGAGGCATGCCGGCACTCCTCCGCTGTTCAATGAACTCAATCAGCATGATCCCGTTTCTCACCACAATCCCGGCCAGACTGACGGCGCCCATCATCGACATAAAGCCAAGACCCGTCTGGGTAAGAAATAAACCAAGAACCGCACCGGCAACAGCCAGGTAGACCGCACTTAAAATTACAAATGGCATAGTGATCGAGTAAAATTGAACAGCGATAACGATTAAAATGAGAAACACGACAAGGATAAAAATCTGGCCGATATTAATAAATACATCTGTACGCTCTGACGTTTCCCCTCCAACGCTGAAAGTGTTTTCCGGATACTGCGCATCAATGGCTTCAAGCTCTGCTTCTGTCTCGGCCAGTACTGCGTCAGCGCCGCTCTCTCCCGGATAGGCCCGAATAGTTACTGTCCGTTCACCGTTTAGATGCGGTATCGCCTCGACCGATGCTGACTCCTCTTCAGAGACAAGTTTATCGAGAGAGACGCTGCCGGCTGGTTCAGTAGACGATTCTGATGGCGGCCCGTCTTCTTCAGAAGATGGTACTCCTCCTCCCTGACCTCTCAGATTGACTGCTTCAAGATCGTCAGCTTCGACGACGCCATCAGTTTGATAAGTCAATCGCATATCCAGAAGTTCACTTCCCTGCTGCAGATCACCTAATGGCACGCCTTCTCCAAGCAGGCGCAGCTCTTGACTGACCGCTTCAGCGCTGATTCCGTTCTCCTCCATGGCCTCCCGTTCCGGTGAAAACCGCAGGGCGGACAGGTCATTCCCGGCATCCATTTCCGTTCCAGTTATGCCCGGCTCGTCTTGAAATATTTCTTCTATGGCTGAAGCTTCCTCCAGGATAGAGTCCATACTTTCTCCGCTGACCTCTACCGCTATCGGAGCTCCGACGGGCGGGCCGGATTCAACAATCGAGCCCCTTGCTTCAATCTCCGGAAAAGCCTGCGGAAGTGTGACGTTCCATTCATTCATCGCTTCGCGGGCAGCGATCTCACTCTGATTTACATAAATTAAGAAGTTAATGTCGTTTTCTTCACTATTCGCCGGTCCGTCTCCGGTGCTGAAAATTCGCGGCACTGTCGTGCCTGTGTATGTGGAAACAGAACGGACTTCCTCGTGCTCATAAAACCACTCTTCGATATCTCTCGCTCTTTCTTCGGATTCTTCCAGCAGAGTTCCCGCTGGCAGAGAGGCTTCCACAAACACCTCTTCTCGGTCTGTGTCAGGGAAAAACTCAAGCGGTGTAAATGGTATCAGTCCGTAAGCTGCAGTACCGATCACAAATCCACAAATAGAAACGATAAGAGGGCGCTTCACCACAGAACCAAGCACTCTGCGGCTGTAAGAGTCGGCTGCATTGTCTATCCAGCGGCCAAGAAAGCCAGGGGATTTTCTGTTTCCGGTTTGCGAGCGTGGTGGATAAGGGAGTCCGCCTTGCTGCTCTTCTTCCGTTTCTAGTAATGTACGGCCGTGGTTCTCTTTTACTACAGCCTTTCGCTTTTGTTTACGTCCTTCGATTACTGCCCTGTAAATCGGAATAATCAGCAAAGCAACCAGTGTCGATGCCAGGATGGTCGAAATAAGTACGGTGGGCAGCGGGCGGATAAAGGCGCCGGACGACCCTGGAAGCAGGAGCAGAGGCAAAAACGTAAACACAACTGTCAATGTCGAAGTAATCACAGATGCTGCGACCTGCCGGACCCCGCTCACGGAAGCCACAGCGGCTGATTCTCCTTGACGAAGACGCCGGTCAATATTTTCATTTACGACGATCGCATCGTCCACTAAAATCCCTAGAGAGATAATAAAGGCAATCAATGAAATCTGATCGAGCCCGACTCCCGCATAAGGGAGAACAATCATACCAACAGCCAGGGAGGACGGAATGGCAATCGCTACCGAAAAAGCAGTCGATAAGTTCAGCCCCACCGAACAAACGACAATAACAGAAATAAATGAAATGCTGAATGCGATCGCAAGGTTGGTAAAGAGCTCTGAAACAAGATCTCCCTGGGTATACAGCTGTTCAATTTCTGCCCCTGCAGGAAGCTCCTCTTCAAATTGATCCATGAGTGGATCAAGCCTTTCCTGCGCTGTCGGCACACTTGCACCATCTGCCAGAAAAAATGTCAAAGATAAGGCTGGTTCTCCTTCGAAGGCTGCAGATTTTTCTCTTGGCTGGTACGTATCTTCTATTTCAGCAATATTATCGAGTTGTACTGTATCTCCATCTTCGGACGTACCGACGGAAAGGTCTTCAAAATCAGAAGCATCTTTCATCGTTTCCAAAATGATGCGCTGCCTTTCATTGCCGCGTTCCCAATTTCCAGGTGGAAGAGCGGCTGTTTCTCCGTTAATAGCTCCAATAACCTGAGACGAAATAATATTGTTATCTTCCATCGCTTCCGGGTCAAGAGAGAAAAGAAGCTCTGACTCCAGTGCCCCTTCTACAGCGATATCGGAAATTTCCGGCAGGGAGGTAAAATCCCGTCGCCAGTTCTCAAGCAGACGATCCATCTCGGGAAGGAGAGCTTCTTCATCGAGAGTAATTTGATAAATTGAAAGCCCCTGTTCGCTTAAATCATTATTTATGTCCGGAGTTTCGATATCATCCGGAAATTGAGAAGAGGCATCATTGATTCGCTGTTCAATATCATTCCAGACGGCATCTCTGTTGGAGAGTCCCTCTTCAAGCTCAATTGTCAACGACGAAAAGCCGGGACTTGATACAGAGGAAACATTCGTAATTTCCTGGACATCCTGAAGCTCCTGTTCGAGCGGGTTGGTAATGGAAGCCTCTACTTCTTCGGCTTCAGCACCGGGATAAACCGTATTTACCTGGCCGACAGGCGGCTCGATAGCCGGAATTTCTTTTTGAGGCAGTTGAAAAAATGTCAGCACGCCGACGATAACAAGCATAAAGAAAAACAGCAGTGTAATCTTCTTTTTTGTGATCAGCCAGTTCAGCATAAAGTTCTCTCCTTTGCAGCTCTACCACACTGTGATAAGTCTTACCCAATATTTGTACAACAAAATAATAACCATTGTGGGATTTTTTGTGGGGTCTGGCCCTCCACAAAAAAAACCACTGAGTTTTTTGAAATTTATTGATGACAAATGTTTTAGCATCTGGTATATTTAGGATATTCTTACTAGAAAGGAGGACCGTACCGGGCACAAAGTTTTATCACCAACCCAGCCGGCCGTGGCAGCCCCCTCTGTTTCCAGGCCATATTTTTGCTGACACCTTCTGCTGCTATTGTTTCCTCTCCCCGTAATGACTTGGTTTCCATCCGATTTACTACCTGCTCAAGCCAGCAATACTGCGATTCACCAGGAGGTAATATATGCCTTGACAAGAAAATATCGCATCCGGCATCCAGGACTTACGTATCACATTGTCGCACGTGGTATACGACAGTCAAATCTTTTCTTGGATACAAAAGATTTTGGACATTATTTGTATCTGCTTACCAAATCAAAAGAAGTATACGATTATGACCTCCACGCTTACTGCCTCATGTCAAACCACATTCATCTTTTAATCGAAACCTTCACCGACGATATTTCCTCGATTATGCACCGGCTCCAGACAAATTATGCTATCTATTTTAATAGCAAATACAAGGTAAACGGCCATGTTTTTCAAGGGAGATTTTATTCGGACCCTATGAAGGATGAAACACACTTTTTTGAAGTGGGACGTTATATTCACCTCAATCCTGTACTGGCCGAAATTACTGCCGATCCAGCTGACTACAGGTGGTGCAGTGCCAGGACATACCTTCTTCCCATGCCGGAGGATCAGCCTCAGCACCCGCTTTTAAGCATTTCCCGCACACTGCATCTATTCCCCTCTCCACGGCATGACCAGTACCGAAGCTATTTATTTCAGCGTCTGAAAGACTCAGACTTATCTTTGCCGTGTCATCCTATCTAATAAGGAGGCTGTTTATGTTTAACCAAGTAACACTAGTCGGCCGTTTTACGAAGGACCCGGTATTGACGTATACCAATGATGGTACTGCCGTTTGTAACTTTGTCCTTGCAGTGCAGCGGTCTTTCCGGAACCAGCATGGAGATTTTGACGCGGATTTTGTACCAGTGACCCTATGGAGAAAGCAAGCAGAAAATACCTCCTTGTACTGTCATAAAGGAGCCCTTGTCGGAATCAATGGAAGAATCAATACAAGACTTTATGAAAATAAAGATCAGCAGCGTGTGCAGGCCATTGAAGTCAATGCCGACCAGATTCGATTTTTAAAGCTGAATCCTTCCCAGTCAGCATCTATTCAGGAGAAAAATAAATCTGATGTTCAACCTCATGGTGCTTCCAGCGATAAAATTGCAGAACCTTCTGCATCGGAAACACCAGCAGTATAGCAGTCAGATTTCCCACCAGCGGCTGTCTTCCCTAAAACAGTCCAACCTACTTAATGTTTATTTGCCCCGCTTTCCCTCATTTCCCCTCCTTTTGCCCATCACTTCCTGCCAGGGAAGAGGTGGGCGACCTTTTTGATAATGACACTCGTGTCATTTTACTGCATAATTTATGACACAAGTGTCGTTTTGTAGATATATAGCCGTTATGCAAAACTTATAAACATGTTAAACTTACTTTGCCATTCCGTTCATTAAAACATTATAAATGGCTGACACCCATTCTTGTTTAGATAATCTTGTATTAGGCGCTTTTACCATCGCCATAATGATACCGCTTAGTCCGGTTACCGGTATATCTCTGCGAAGTAACTCTAACTGCTGTCCTTCATTTATCAAGCGCTCCACTCTTTCATTCAGCTCTTGAAAGAAACCAAAGAGCTTTTGAACGTTTGCTTCTACGAGCGGAGAAGCATGATGATCTAAAACAGGCAGAATCTGCAGAGCCTGATGAATGTCTGAATATTCGACCCAAATCTGAATAACTTTTATTAGCTTCGATTCGAATTCAATCTCTGTTTCCAATTCATTTAAGCGTGTCATTAACGTATCGATTACGTGCATCATATAGTCTGTTACGAGCTCTTCTTTTTTTGAATAATAATTATAAATTGTACTCCGCGCTACATTCAGCCGCTCTGCCAGTGCTTTAAAATGAAAGGAGTGATATCCATTTTCAAGTATCAGCTTTTCTGTTTCCTGGAACAGCTGTACTTTATCTATCGTTCGTTGTCGGGACATGCCTTTCGGCTCCTTTATATACCTCTTCCGCTTTTTTCATTAGTATAGCACATGTATTATCGAAGCTGTCCGGTACCAGCGTCTGCGGTCCTTTTTCCTCTAACTTTAGATATTAAATCCATTACCAATAGCCCAAGCATAGCTCCGAAGCTGTCCAGCACGACGTCCTGCCAGAGACCGGTTCGCTCTGGATGATAAAAATGACGCACTTCATCTAACGAGGCAAAAATAACAATAAATAAAAAAGTCCATATCAATTTAGTTCCCCATTGCATTCGAAGCGGTCTTAAAGCAATTACTGCGCAGACAGCCATGCCAAAATAAGTAACTACGTGTGCGCCTTTTCTAACAAAAAACTCCACAAAGCCAGCAAGCCCAAGCTCTTCCACACTAATTTCGCTGTAGGCATAGGTAAATGATATTCCTGATAATGGAGTTTCTATCACACTGAGCGGAAGTCTGCTCAACAGCGGACGCATATCCTGCTGCTCATAAGACATCGTCGATGCTGAAGAAACCATTACAATCCAGACAGCCAGCGGCAGCAAATAAAATAAATTAGATCTCTTCAAGGCACATAACGCTCCAGACAGATACCGTTTTTTTCTATTTTATAGAAAGGACTGGGTTTTTCCCAGTCCTTTTTTCATATTTTTTTATCTCCCCATCCAACCTCCGTCTACAGAAAGCAGGTGCCCATGCACATAATTGGATGCAGCTGAAGCAAGATAGACGACAGATCCTTTAAAATCTTCAGGTTCGCCCCATCGTCCGGCCGGTATTCTGTCTAGTATCTGTTGATTTCTCGTAGAATCGTTAATGAGTGCAGTATTCATCTCCGTGGCAATATAGCCCGGCACGATCGCATTTACATTGATGTTATGGGAGGCCCATTCATTTGCGAGTGCCTTGGTGAGCTGAGCGACTCCGCCTTTGGAAGCAGCATAGGCAGGTACAGTAACACCGCCTTGAAAAGATAACAGAGAAGCGAGGTTAATAATTTTTCCGTTTTTATTTTCAAGCATATGTATTCCCGCCTGCTGGCAGAGAAGCCAAACAGTTTTTAAATTAATATCTAATACTTCATCCCAATCATCTTCTGGAAATTCTGCAGATGGAGAACGGCGCTGTATGCCTGCGCTATTAACTAAAATATCTATTTTTCCAAACTCATTAACCACAGCAGGAACGGCATCCTTTACTTGTTTCTTGTCGTTAAGGTCGCAGGGAATGATTGTCGCCTTTCGGCCGAGTGCTTCAATTTCCAGCTTAGTATCAGACTGATTTATATTTCTTTGCAGCAGAGCGACATCTGCTCCAGCTTCGGCTAAAGAGATCGCCGCAGCTTTTCCGATTCCTCTTGTGCATCCTGTAACAGCAGCAGTTTTTCCGGTAAGATCGAATAAATTTTTCATAAAAAACACCCTTTTTTTGAAAAAATATTTATTTACAAGTATACGTTATTTTCTCAACGAAAGAAATAGTTTTTCAATTTTTTGTATATATATGAAAAAAAATTTAATTGATGATGAACGTGGTCATAAGCACGCTTTGCTTATACTATAAAATAAGAGATTTAATGTGAGAAGATTTCGGGTAAAGTGGCAAGAAATGATATAATGACACTAACCCTTAGTCAGGGTGTACCCGAAACACATCTAAAGGGGGTGGAACGTGTGGCTTTTGTAATTACATCACCATGTATCGGAGAAAAAGCTGGCGATTGCGTCGATGTATGTCCAGTGGACTGTATCGATGAGGGAAAGGAACAATTTTTTATTGATCCGGACGTCTGTATTGACTGCGGTGCTTGTGTCGTTGTCTGCCCTGTAGAGGCTATTGTCGAGGATACAGAATTAACTCCAGATACAGAGCACTTTCTCGATAAAGCAAAGGAATTTTACGGCACAACGTAATCAGTACAGCTTCATATCGTATGTTATCCGGCCCAAGCGGTCGGATTTTCTCGTTTCAGCCATACAAGAAAAAGCCAGTCTAGCTGCAATTGATATTTCTGCGTATTTCTTCGAATGTCCGCGGACACTGGTTACGTTAATTGTTCAAAATGGCCCGTTTTTTCTTCTTTGCCGGACTTGTCTTCCGCTATTGGACAAAAAGATAGCCATAGCAGCCGCCATTCAGGCAAATAGCAAACCTGATGTCCGCCAAACTTTCAAAAATACATAGCTTTTTTATTAAATAACGGAATCCCTTGTGCATCCAGTCTACGAACTACTTTTACGCTATCGTCAACCACCCATGAAGTCCAAGCAGTGGAATGCAGCAGTTGTACGGAAAAAGCAGCAGTTGAACCGATGGAAGAGGTCTGGGGACATGTGGCGGTGAAAGCGTATGGATTCTTATCGAAAAACCTGGCTTTTACAAGAATATAGAACTCGACATATTAACAAATCACTGAATAGGGAAAAAGACTCAAATCGAAATTTTATAAAAAATAGCGATTATTTTTGTTTTGATGGGGTATACATTAACTACCCCACCCCATACCTCGATTATAGGACACACCAGGACACCACCTGCTGTCCATAATTGTGCCACTGCCAGACGGCCGCCGGATAACCCCCCGGCGGCCGTTTGGTTTTTCTGTATCTTTAAATATGTATGTTATACTCCTATTTAAATTGAATGAAAGGGTGGTCATCCGATGGAATTTCAAGAAATAGCCAGAAAAAGGCGTGAAATCACAGATTATAAGGATGAGCTGATTTCTGATGAGGTCATGAAAAGAATTCAAGATGCTGCCATGCTGGCTCCAGCAGGAAACAACCTCCCCTCACGTGAGTTTATTGTCGTACGCAGTGAAAAAATGCTAAAACATTTAGAAGGTGCCACGCCGTTCGTGCCGTGGCTGAAAAAAGCGAAGGCAGCTATTGTCGTTACAGGGCGTCCTGATGTGAGTAAATATTGGCTTCAGGACGCTTCCATTGCATGCAGCTACATATGGCTCGCTGCCGTTGACGAAGGTCTTGGAGCCGCGTTCGGCGCAATTTATCATGCACAGGATGCAGCTGAATCCGCAAAACGCGAACAATATGTGCGCGAGGCTCTTCACATACCAGCAGACCGAAAAATACTCGCTATTCTTGGTATGGGGTATCCTGCAGAAGAAAAAGCACCAAAAAGCCCGCCGGATCAGAGTGAACTGCTGCACTATGAAATATTTGGCGGGTAATTCGGTTTCTTATTCGATAGAGCAAGGCCCCGCCCCCTGTACGCAGAAACGACACCTTTTGATATTATGTCAACTCATTGTGGGATTTTGGGCGGGGCCTGGCCCCACAAAATCAATCATTTCTTTCTATTCAGCGCTACTCCTGCCAACGTATACAGCACTACTGTCGAAGCGAGATGGGCAGAAAACTGATTCACATCTGTTTCTGGATACACCTCAACAAAATCCATTCCGACGAGCCCTTTCTTTCCGAATTCATGAATCATAGTCAGAAGCTCGTAAGAAGTAAGACCATTTGCATCCGGCGGCCCGCCCGGATTAAATGCATAATCAAGAATATCGCTGCAAATCGATAAATACACTACATCAACATCCTGGCTCGCCTTTGCGTAGATTTCATCCGCCATCCGGTAAATGTCCCCGCATTCACGTATATCCCTGGACGTTATCGTCACAGCCCCTGCTTCCTTCGCAAAACGGCCGCTTTCCGGTTTATTTCGCGGCCCGTGGATGCCCGCATGAATCAAACTTTCATTCCGGACGCCATCGAGTTCGTACAACCTCGCAAACGGGGTATTCCGAGCAAATTTGTCCTTACCGAAAGACATCGCATTGTCGTAATGGGCATCGAGGTGAATGATGCCGACCTTCTGGCCACGTTCCTCCACAAGTCCGCGGATAATTGGATAGGTGATACTATGATCACCGCCAAGTCCGATCGGAAAAACATTATGACTCCAGAGATTTTTCCTGGTAAACTCTGTAATCCACTCCATTGTTTCCTCGGAGTTATTCCAATTAATGGTAATATCCCCGATATCTCCAAGGGACAAATGCTCAAATACATCAATCCCGTCCAGCTCCGGCAAAAATCCAGAATAGCGGCCGGAAGAAAGCCTCATTGATTTCGGCCCAAGTTCGCAGCTCGTATAATTCCCCCAGGTGACCCCGCCTTCCCATGGCACTCCATAAACGACAGCATCCACCTGCCCGGCATTCTTGGCAGCTACTTTTTTACTATTTAAAAAACAAGGCGTGTTTCCATACACAAATTGCTGCTCCATGTTCATCCTCCTCAAGCTGAAAATTTAACGTATCTCCTTATTTATCGTACATTATTTTCTAAGCTTGTTTCCAGTTTTCGTAAAGTCTCTTTTGAGAGCTCTTATCTCTTGAACATTCTTGGTTCAGCTGAGCCATATTTAAAAAATCAAAAAAAGAAGCCGATGCTTTTACACCAGGCTTCCGCTGGAGTCTCGCAGCACCAGCGTGGTCGCTACTTCTACCTTTTTACTGATCGTCCGCTCATTTGTCATCCGATCGAGCAGAAGGTCCACGCCTGTCTCCCCCATAAGCTCTGTATACACCTTTACTGTGCTGAGCGCCGGGAACAGATACTTGGAAATACTGACGTCATTGACTCCGATGAGGCTCATTTCTCCGGGCACCTTGACCCCTGCACCGTGCAGGGCACGCAGGCATCCTACAGCCATTGTGTCATTGGCCACAAACACAGCAGTCGGGAGGGAGCCAGCCTGTTCTGTGAGCAGCCTTTTCATTAACCGTTCCCCCTCCTGAACCGAAAATGCCCCTTTTAATATCAGACCTGTATTCAAAAAACCCTTCTCCTTCGCATAAGTTCGGTATGCGGCCTCCCGGGCGTCCTCAATCGGCTGGTTTTCATTCCGGTAGCTTTCCTGCCCGCCAATAAAACCAATACGTTCGTGTCCGCCGGCGAGAAAATGATCCAGCACCTTCTCCGTGGCACGGGCAAAATTGGCAACCACCGCATCGAAACGTTCGCTGTCCGGGTCCGAATCTACAAAAACTACATAGCCGGCTTTCTCTGCCAGTAACCCAGCCTGTACTGCGTTAAATTTTCCAACCGCAATTATTCCTTCTATTTTTTCCGTGTCCACTTCAAGAAACTCATCGTATACATACTTCACGAAGTTTGCCTGCTCGGCCTGGCAGCGCTCTTCCACGCCAAGCCGGATGGACATATAGTATAAATCCTCAAGCTCTTCTTTTTCCGTATACCAATGAACAATGGCAATTGTCGGCGAGGATGGCTTCCTGCGGCGCTTTTTTGTGTAGGCCAGATCTTCCGCTGCCTCAAAAATCCGCTTTTTCGTCTCCTCTGCGACCGATAATGTTTCATCGTAATTCAACACACGCGAAACCGTAGCAATCGACACCTTCGCTTTCTCTGCTATATCTTTGATCGTTGCCATTCAGTCACCTTCCTGCTACTCCACCGTAAACGTAAACGATGTTTCCGCATGGTAGCGTTCGCCTGCTTTCAAAAAACACGTTGGACGTTCGAGATGACGGAACATCTCCGGCAGCCGCTGCGTTTCCAGACAGATCCCCGCGTACCGGAAACCCGGCCCATCCTTTAACGTCAAGCTGTTATTTGTTTTATTTGCCGTATATATGACCGCTCCGGGTTCAGTCGTTCTCATGGTCATGACCCTGCCGCTTTCCTTATCCTTCAGGACCACCGGCTGACTTGTTTCTTTTTCGAATATAAAAAAGTGATCAAATCCGCCGCTCGCGACAGCAATCTGAGGATGATCCTGTTGAAATGCTTCGGCTAACCTTTTTCCGCCCCGCACATCATAAGGCGTATTTTCCACCGCAAGCACCTGCCCGGTTGGGATCAGCTCGGAATCGAGCTCAAAAATAGATTCGACCGGCACATTAAGCTCATGCTTCTCTACACTGCGTTTCATTGAACCACTTAAGTTGAAATAGGAATGGTTCGTCAGGCTGAGCCACGTATCCTGATCAGAGATCCCATCATATAGGATAGAAAAGGTACCGTTTTCACCGAGACTATACGTCACCTTCACTTCGACAGCCCCGGGGTAGCCCTGCTCTTTATCCGGACTGTGGTACGTAAAATGAACCTTACTTGCGTCGTCAGCCTGCTCTGTCTCTACATTCCACATTACTTTACCATACCCTTTTTCGCCCCCATGAAGGTGATGATTTCCTTCACTGAGCACAAGTGGATAATTTTCATCATTTAGCTGCATACGCCCATTCGGTATTCTGCCGGCCACCCTGCCGACGACCGCTCCAAAAAAGGAGGGGTCCGTCTGATACTCAGCCGCGTCCTTATAACCAAGCACAACATTTTCTACGACGCCGTTTCTATCCGGAACATAAAGCCCTGTAATACGGCAGCCATAATTTATTGCTTCGACACGCATTCCTTGTTTGTTTTCCAGAGTCACCTGCATTAACGGGTGACCGTTCCAGAGGTCTATCTGTTCTTCTTTAATCATGTTCCTTCTCCTTTCTACAACGCAGATATAAACTGTGAAAGCCCCTCGCGTCCGTCTGAAGTGCATTTAAAAACTCCTGCATCCTCAAGAACACGCAGGAATTTTCTGCCTGTCTCCTCGCGCACAATCGCTGAGGCTCGTTTTTTATCAACTGGCTTCTTTAAAGTTTCCTTTAATTGCTGCGCCCACTCAGCATGATGATCATCCACCGTATCGACAGCACCCTGCAGGTATTTTTCCACTAAACGAAGCTCCTGCTCAAGGCGTTTTGGCAGGACCGCTAGACCCATCACTTCTATCAGCCCGATATTTTCTTTTTTAATATGATGCACGTCTTCATGAGGATGAAAAATACCGTATGGGTGCTCCACACTCGTTCGGTTGTTGCGGAGAACAAGATCAATTTCAAGCATGCCATCCTTCTGACGGACGATAGGAGTCACTGTATTATGAGGTGTTTCTCCGCTGAATGCCAAGATATCACGGTCGGAATCACTGTACTCACTCCATTTTGTTCGGATCCGCTCGGCCGCCTCAATCAAATGGTTTTTTTTGTAAGAACGTAGTCGCAGCACGGTCATCGGCCATTTTACGACGCTTGCTGCAATCGAAGAGAAACCGGGAATTTCAAAAGAAAATTCATCTTCTGCTTTCTCCAGCGCAAACGTATAACGGCCGCCCTGATAATGATCATGAGAAAGTATGGAACCTCCTACAATCGGCAGGTCAGCATTGGAGCCCATAAAGTAATGGGGGTACTTTTCTACAAAGCCAACCAGACGCGAAAAGGTGTCTTTGCTGATTTTCATGTCGCGGTGTTGCTCCGCCAGTAAAATACAATGTTCATTATAATAAACATAAGGAGAATACTGAAGATGCCAGCGTTCACCGCCAAGTGCAATTCTCACGGTGCGGTGGTTTGATCGCGCTGGATGACCGATTCTTCCGGGATACCCTTCATTTTCCACGCAGAGAAGGCAGGCAGGATACGATGCCGCTTTTTTCAGCTGTTTTTCTTTCTCGATTTCCTTCGGATCTTTTTCCGGCTTGGACAAATTGATTGTAATATCGAGCTCGCCGACATCCGTCTCCAGCTTATATTGAATGTTTTTAGAAATTCGTTTCGTCTGAATATAATTGCTGTTCTGGCTGAGCCGGTAAAAATAATCAGTGGCTTCCTCCGGATTTTTTTCATATTTCTTATAAAATCGTTCATTGACCACGGAGGGCTGTGGGATGAACACATTCATAATGGCGGCACTGAGCTGCTCTCTTTCGTCAAGCAGCTGGCCGATCAACCTTTCTTCCACACCGTAATCCTCAAGCTTCTCGAGAATCTCCGGGATCGAGGAAGGAGGCTTTTCTGATACATCCGGTACAAAGTCATTGATACGAAGCTCCCGCATGATTTGGTTGCGTGCGTAAACACGATCTTCCGCAGCGATCATACCGCGGTTGCCCGCGTGCTGAACAAGTGATTCAATCCATGTACACACCTGAGATTGGTTCATGTTCATCGGCCTCCGTAACCGTCCGGATGATGATGATGCCAATTCCAGGCGTCTTCAATAATGGTGTCAATGTCTGTCCGCTTCGGATTCCAGCCGAGTACTGCCTTTGCTTTTTCCGGGGAAGCGATCAGTTTGGTCGGGTCGCCTGGTCGTCGCTCTCCGATTTTTGATGGAATCTCTTTTCCCGTCACCGCACGTGCTGCGCCTATTATTTCTTTCACCGTAAATCCAGTGCTGCTGCCGAGGTTAAACACATCGCTTACCCCGCCGTCTTTTAAATAATCAAGTGCCCGGATATGAGCATCAATTAAATCCTCGACGTGAACGTAGTCACGGATACATGTGCCGTCCTTTGTATCATAATCATCACCGTATATCGTAATCGACTTCCGTTTCCCAAGCGCCGTCTCCAATATAATCGGCACCAGATGAGTTTCCGGATCATGATCTTCACCGATCGCACCGGAGGGCCTGGCCCCCGCCACGTTAAAGTAACGCAGTGACACATAGCGAAGGTCGTGGGCCTCCCTGCACCATTTCATCATTTTCTCCATGGCAAGCTTTGTTTCTCCGTAGGGATTCTGCGGCATTGCCGGGTCGCATTCCTTGATTGGCACTTGATTTGGCTCTCCGTAGACCGCCGCTGTCGAGGAAAACACGATATCACTGACTCCTGCGTCGACCATCGTTTCTAAAAGAACCTGCGTGCCATATACATTGTTATCAAAATACTGAAGCGGTTCTTTCATCGATACACCGACAAGAGAATTTGCGGCAAACATCATAACCTGATCTATTGGTTCTTTCGCAAAAACCTCCTTTAAAAATTGGCGGTCGCGCACATCTCCTTCATAAAATGGTATATTTGCCGGTACCGCTTCCCGGTGTCCTGTCTGAAGATTATCTACGACAACGACCTCTCTTTCCCTATCAAGCAGCTGATAAACTGCATGAGAGCCAATGTAGCCTGCTCCACCAAGTGCTAGAACACTCATGTCATGACCTCCTCTGTGCATTCTTTTGCTCCATCTCCGGCTGCGGCTTCGTAAAAAGAAGCTTCATAACCGAGGCGTGCTTTGTAAATTTTTTGAATCGCCTGTTTGACCTGCTCTGTTTTGTCTTTTTCCACGATTGCAATCGCACATCCCCCAAAGCCAGCTCCTGTCATTCTGGCTCCGATGACTCCATCCTGCTCCCATGCCGCCTCTGCAAGGGTATCCAGCTCTTGGCCGGTGACTTCATAATCGTCGCGGAGCGACATGTGCGATTCATTCATGAGCTTTCCAAACCCTTCTAGATTCCCGGCTTTGAGCTGGCGAAGTGATTCTTTTGTGCGTTCATTTTCAGTTACTGCATGGCGTGCCCGCTTTCGCACAGCTTCTTCCTTCAGAAGATACTCCACCTGTTCAAACGCTTCTGCCGAAAGCTCTCCGAGTGCTTCCACCTGCTTTTCCTGCTGAATCAGGCGGAGTGCTGTTTCACATTCCTCCCGCCGCTCATTGTATTTCGACGAAGCAAGCGTGCGCTCCTTGTTCGAATTCATAATTAAAAGAGAGTAGTCTTTAAAATTCAAAGGTGCATATTCGTACTCCAGCGAATGACAGTCAAGAAGAATGCCGTGATTTTTTTTCCCCATACTGATCGCAAATTGGTCCATAATTCCGCTGTTTACTCCAATAAATTCATTTTCCACCAGCTGTCCGAGTTTTGCCATTTTTACACGGTCGACTGTTAATTCATACAGACCCTGCAGCATCGCTCCGGTGGCGAGCTCTATGGAAGCTGACGATGATAATCCGGCACCGTTTGGAATATTTCCATAAAACACAACATCAAATCCGCTGGTAATTTCTTGGCCGGCTTGGATGCATTTCGCAAGCATTCCCTTTGGATAATTGGCCCAATCATCTTCCTGATTATAATCAAGCTGCTGAAGAGAAAACTTCTTCACACCCGCTGCGGCAAAATTCATTGAATACATTCTGATTTGGTTGTCATTTCGTTTCGCGGCGAGGGCGTATGTTCCGTTTGTAATTGCGCAGGGAAATACAAATCCCCCATTATAGTCAGTATGTTCTCCGATCAAATTCACCCGTCCCGGAGCAAAAAATAAACGTTTGTCCCGCTTTTTCTCGCTTTGAAACTGTTGGTCAAACGTTTGTTTAAGCGCTTGCAATTTCTGATTAATCAACCTGCTCATCCTTCCTGCTTTCAGATCTACTGCTTTTTATTTTAAAAGAGAGCAAGTAAAAAAACAAGTTATATTTTAGTAAAAATTTTAGTTAAAATCATTGGGGCCTGGCCCCCCGTTTTGTGGGGGGCCAGGCCCCAACAAAAATCCCACATTTTGTTCGCTTTTGGTGTTTCTCCTAAACCCTCCACCCTGCTTCAGCTCCCTGACTCGGTCTGGCGCCATTGACTCTCATAAAGCGCATAATACGCCCCTTTACCCTTCAAGAGCTCCTCATGCGAGCCTTTTTCGATAATGCGGCCCTGGTCAAGTACAATAATCTGGTCAGCACGCTGAATGGTATTCAGCCGGTGGGCAATCACAAAGCTGGTGCGGCCTTTCATTAAGCGCTGCAATGCTTCCTGTATACTCATTTCTGTAATCGTATCCACATTGCTTGTTGCTTCATCAAGCACGAGAATATCCGGATCAGCGAGCAGTGCCCGTGCAATGGAGAGGAGCTGGCGCTGGCCCTGGCTGATGCCGCCACCGTCAGCACTGAGTGTTGTATCATACTGCTGAGGAAGCTTCTTAATAAAACGGTGAGCATTTGCCCGACGCGCTGCTTCCTCTATCTCTTCAGCACTGGCTTCAAGACGGCCGTACCGAATATTGTCACGGATCGTACCTTGAAATAAAAACGGATCCTGGAGAACGAAACCCATCCGTCTGCGCAGCTCCGATCGTTTAATGGTGCGGAGTTTATTTCCGTCCAGCAGGATACTGCCGGAGTCCGGCTCATAAAACCGTGAAAGCAGATTGATCAAGGTGGTTTTCCCGGCTCCGGTTGCTCCTACAAATGCTACCGTTTCACCGGCTTCAGCGGAAAAAGTAATATCTATCACGGTTTCAGATTCTTCTTTGTCATACGAAAACGAGACCTGATCAAAACAAATATTTCCTTGAATAACCACAGGCAGAGTCCGCCCAGTTTCTTCCGTTTCTTTATTCTCATCAATCACTTCGAACACCCGCTCCGCCCCGGCAATGGCAGAAAGTATCGTATTAAACTGATTGGCAAGATCATTCAGCGGCCTCGTAAACTGCCGGGCATATTCTACAAATACAACAATGACCCCGATGGTGATCACCCCTTGAATCGCTAAAATGCCGCCGGCGAGGGCAATCATCGCATAACCCATATTGTTGAGCATATTCATCAGCTTCGGGATGAAGCCCGAAAATGTCTGCGCCCAGAACCCTGCTGTTCGGAGACGCTCGTTTTTTTTCATGAAATCTGCTTTTACCCACTCTTCCTGAGAAAAAGCCTTAATAACCCGTTGACCGGAGATCGTTTCTTCAATATAGCCGTTCAGCTCGCCGAGGTGGCGCTGCTGGGCTTTAAACAGCCTCCCGGTCCGCTTCGTGATCCATTTCATTCCAAAGAAAAGCACTGGTACAATCACAAGTGAAATCACTGTTAATAAAGGACTCAGCCATAGCATTACCGCAATCGTTCCGACAAGGGTGAGCACGCTTTGTGAGATCTGGATAACCGAACTGTTCAGTGTGTTGCTCACGTTTTCAATATCATTAGTCACTCTGCTCATTAGTTCGCCATATTGTTTTTTGTCAAAGTAAGCGACCGGCAGATCATGCAGGTGGTCAAACAAGTCCTTGCGCATCTGATACACTGTCTGCTGGGCGACGCCGACCATCCAGAAATGCTGCAGCCACACACAGACGGCATGAAGCGCATAAATACCTCCTAAGCCGAGCAAAAACAACCCTAGATCTGCAAAACTCTGCTCGACAATGAAATTATCAACTGCCCGCCCGACAAGCAGGGGGCCGAGAAGGGCAAAGGCAGAACTAAAAAATACCATCACAAGCACAAGTGTAAGACGGCCTCTTCTCATTGATAAATACTTCCATAACTTAATTATTGTGGCTTTCCAGTCTTTTGTTTTACGCTTCCTGGCAGACATGGCGCGGCTCTCTTGTTCCAATAGACGGTCGAGCGTTTCCTTCGGGTACGTAAATGGTTCTTTTAATGAGTTAAACACTTTTCCGCTCCCCCTCCCCTGACTGCGACTGATACATGCGCCGGTACAGGTCGGATCTTTCGAGCAGTTCCACATGGGAGCCCTCATCAAGCAACCGACCATCCTCAAAAAGCAGCACCCGGTCTGCACTCATCGCTGTATGAATTTTTTGGGTAATGAGCAGCGTCGTGCATTCATAATCGCTGAGTGCTTCCATTAACTTCTTTTCGGTTGCTGCGTCGAGTGCGCTCGTGCTGTCGTCGAGAAGCAGAATCTCAGGCTCCCGCAGCAGTGCTCTTGCAATCGAAAGCCTCTGTTTCTGTCCACCGGAAAGATTCACGCCCTTTTGGCCAATTTTCGTATCATATTGACGTGGAAGCTCTGCAATTGTTTCGTGAATCTGCGCAGCTTTTGCAGCCTGTATCATTTCCTGATCAGTAGCTTCTGTTTTTCCCCAGCGAAGGTTATCGCGTACACTGCCGGTAAACAGCAATGACTCCTGCGGCACAATTCCAATTTTACGCCTTAGTCTTCCGGCAGCGATATCGCGAATCGGCAGATCATCAATAAATATTCGGCCGGTTTCTATTTCATAAAGCCTTGGAATCAATTGAAAGAGAGTGGTTTTCCCAGAACCGGTCGCCCCCATCACTGCCACCCGCTCTCCGTCATTGACCGTGAAGCTGACGTCCTGCAGAACCTCCGTTTCTGTTTCTGGATAACGAAAGGAAACGTTCTCAAAACGGAGGCTTCCAGAGGCAGGAGTTCGTTCTGCTTTTCCAAATTCCATATCAGCTGCACTCGTATCGGCATCCAGTACATCGCCAATCCTATCTGAAGAAGCACGGGCACGGGAGGTCATCATAATAATCATCGAAAACATGGACATCGCTCCCATCATCCTCGTGGCGTAATTAATAATCGCAACGATGTCTCCGGTGCTGGCCGTGCCTGCCTGTACTTGAATACTTCCAAACCAAAGAATGGCCAGAATGGACCCGTTCATCGCCAGGAAGATGAGCGGCATGGTCACTTCCGCCAGCCGCAGCGCCGTTTTCGTACGGTCACGCAGCTCTTCGTTTGAACCGGTAAACCGCTTTTTTTCAAAATCCTTACGTAAAAATGCTTTAATTAAACGGATGCGCGCTAGGTTGTCCTGCATGACATTGTTGACATTATCAAGCTTTCTCTGAACCGCCTGAAAAAAGAATGCCGCTTTTTTCATGAGAAAAAATAAAACAAAACACAGCGCCGGTATAATAACAAGAAATATAAGAGCGAGCCTTACGTTTATAAATAATGCAACAATTACTCCACCGATCACCTGCAAAGGAGCTCTGGACAGTATTCGAAGCCCCATAAATACAAACATTTGGATCTGGGTCACATCGTTTGTCATTCTAGTCAGAAGCGTAGATTGATGAAATCTTGAAAAATCGGCAAAGGCAAAGTCCTGCACCTTTTTGTACAGCACAGCCCGAATATCAAATCCGGTGCTCTGGCTAACATGCGAGGCAAAAAAAGAACTGAAAATACCTGCCGTAAAGGCAATTAGAGAAAGACCGACAAGCACTCCTCCCCATTGCATGACAATGCCAATATCCTGTTCTGCAATTCCGTCATCAATTATTCTCGCGATTAAAAGCGGCTGTGAAAGTTCCACGGCGAGCTCTACAAGCATTAAAAACAATGCGGCCCCTACCGCAATGCGATATGATGATAAAAATGAAAAAATACGGCGCATGAGGCCCGCCTCCTTTGATTCCAGCTGTTTTTTTCTGCAGGTCCATTGCTGGTCTTCATGCTGATTACTTTCAAGTATCTTATTTTAGAAAAGTCAGTCATCAGGGCGGCAGACCATCAATGTGTTTCCATCAGGATCCTTGAAAGTAAACCAATGACCATTTTCTATATCGGAGGTTAAGACAACACCTTTATCGTTTAAAAAGGCATATGCGTCCTCTACCGAATCCGTATTAAAGTGAAAAAGCGGGGCATCGTCAACAATACGTTTTGCAAAGATATTGCTGTCGAGCACCAGGTGTGACCCGCCCTCTAAAAAAATAATATATAAATGGCCTGCCACAATTTTCTCAGAAGCCTCTATCCCCAGTATATCGCAATACCAGTCCCGAGCGGTTTCAATTTGCCTTACCGGAATAAATATTGTGCTTATTTTTGATTGTATTGGTGAATTCATGTTTTCCCCCTAAAAGATTGTGTATTTATGTATTATTTCGCCTCCCAAAGAAAAACTCCTCTTTAAAGTGGAATATGAAAAAGCCCAGCTCTGCCGCAACGGCAAAGCCAGGCTTCTACTTTAAAACCCTTTGACTACAAGTTTCCCAATCATCTCACTGGTTTCCAGTTTTTTGTGTGCCTCTCTTAACGTACGCGCACCAAATGGAGTTAATGTTTCGTTCAGTGTCGCTTGCAGTTGGCCGCTGTCAAATAATTCTCCGGCCCGGTTAAGAATCTCTCCCTGCTTTGCCATATCCTCGGTTTGATACATCGAACGCGTGAACATAAATTCCCACAAAAACGATGCGCTTTTGTGCTGCAGCATCGACAAATCAAGCGGCTTCGCCGTTTCCACAATGGAGCAGATTTTGCCCTGCGGCTTAATGCACTGAACAAGGTTGTCCCAATGTCCGGCTGTGTCAGCCAGACATAAAATATAAGGAACTTCTCCAAAGCCTGCTTCCTTTAACTGCGGCAGCAAAGCTTCTTTATGATTGATTATTACATCTGCTCCCTGCTTTTCGCACCAGACTTCTGTTTCTTTTCTCGAGGCGGTGGCGATCACATGCAGACCGGCAAGCTTCGCCAGCTGAATGGCAATGGAACCGACTCCACCTGCTCCGCCGATTATTAAAATACTTTGCCCGGCTTCCTTTTCTTTCTCAATCGATAAACGTTCAAATAATGCTTCCCATGCTGTCAGCGTGGTGAGCGGCATAGCAGCACTTTCGGCCGCACTAAGCTGCTCAGGTTTTCTGCCGGCAAGCCTTTCATCCACGAGCTGTTTTTCTGCATAAGCCCCGGGTCTTGTTACATCCCCAGCATAATACACAGCGTCACCTGGTTGAAAAAACTCACATTCCTCTCCTACTGCTTCCACAACTCCGCAGGCATCCCAGCCGATCAGCTGTGCCTCGCTCTCGACTTTCCCCTGAGGAGCACGTATCTTTGTATCTACCGGATTTACAGAAATAGCTTCTATTTTAACTAAAAGGTCCCGGACCTTTGGTTCAGGGTCAGGCACCGAAATATCCAGCAGACTTTCCTGATGAGATATGGGCAGATATCGATAAAATCCAACCGCTTTCATGATGCCCCTCCTTTTTATGATGCACACCACCCCATTCCCTAAAGACCTATATCCTTAACCTTTTCCTAAAATAGATCGAAAGAAAGAGGCTGTTCCAAATATTTTTTTGGAAACAGCCTAAATTTAAGCTTCTTATTTCTCAGAGAGTAGTTTTTTCTATTATTATCAGCCGAATAAGCCGTTTACGATAAGCAACATGACGAGGGAAACACCCCATGCAATTGTCGTGGGAATCGACCAGACGAGAATCTGTTCTTTTACATTTTTGATGCCGAGCATCCGATTGACCACCCAGAACAGGCTGTCATTAAAATAGGAAAAAATCGTTGAGCCGAGTGTCGCAGCAATCGCCGCAAAGACCATATTTACTTCCATGTTTGCGATAATTGGTGCCGCAATTGAGGCGGCTGTAATCATCGCCACCGTGCCGCTTCCTTGAATAAGCCTTACTATCGTAGCAATGAAAAACGGAATTAACACAGCCGGAAGGGCAGTCTCGGCAATTTGCTCACCAATATAGTCCCCACTGCCGCTCTCCCGCAGCACTTCACCAAGTGCCCCGCCGGCACCGGTGACAAGCAGAATTATTCCGGCGGTTTTGATGCCTTCCTCCATTCGATCCATTGCATCCTGCTGTGTTACTTTTCCAAATAATCCGTAAATCGCAATAATTAATCCGATAGTTACCGCAATTACCGGCGAGCCAAAAAAGGCCATATATTCTGCAAAACCATTTTCGAGACCGATTGCACCCACGGTAGTATTTGCGAAAATAAGCAGAATCGGTACAACAAGAGGTGCTACTGAAATGCCAAAACTCGGAAGATCCTTGCTTTCCTGCAGCTCATAATATTCATCTAAATTCAGCGTTTTTTCAGGCCGGACATAATCGAGACCGTCCTCAGACGGCAGCTGATGAATTTTTTTTCCAATCCATCTGGCATAAAACACCCCGGAAATCAGAATTGGTATGCCAAATAAAAGTCCCCAGAGCATCATCATGCCGACATCTACTCCAAATATACCAGCGACTCCGAGCGGTCCTGGTGTCGGAGGAACGATATGGTGCGTAGCAGTCAAGCCAATACCCAGCGCTACACCAAGCCCAATGACCGATTTTCCAGTTTTTGTGGAAAGCGCTTTCACCAGCGGCATTAAAATAACAAACGCAGAGTCGACAAAGATTGGAATTGAAACAACGTAGCCGGTAAGCGCCATTGCCCATTCCTCTTTTCGTCTGCCCAGCCATTTAATAAAGCTGTAGGCCATTCGTTCAGCCGCCCCCGAGACTTCGAGGATCCGTCCCATCATCACTCCGAGTCCGATGACAATACCGATTGTACTTAATGTCGAACCGAACCCAGCGGTAATTGTATCGATCACATCAGACGGAGCCATACCCCCGACGAGACCAGTAATGGAAGCCGCGATCAACAAAGCGACAAACGCATGAATTTTTGTTTTTAAAACAAGAAAAATTAATATAAATACTCCGATAAGTAAGCCGATAATCATTTGTGTACCAGATACTTCCATCGTCTTCACCTCATTTGATAGTAAAACTCCCGCTCAAAAGAACTGTTTTTCGCCAATTCTTTTGAGCGGTAAGCTGCTATGAATTATCTGCTGTAAAATGCGGGGCATATTTCGCAGCCAGTTTAATGCATTCCTCCATGCTGACAGAGCTGGCAATACCCTGTCCCGCAATATCAAAGGCAGTTCCGTGATCAACAGATGTCCGTAAGAAAGGAAGGTCATTCGTCACAGAAATGGTTCGTTCAAAATCAGTCATTTTGGCAGCAATGTGACCTTGATCGTGATAAAGAGAGAGGACAGCATCATACTTTCCATGCAGAGCCTGATGAAAAACGGAATCTGCCGGCACAGGTCCTGCAGCCTCTATTCCTTCCGCTTTGGCCTGTTCTATTCCCGGGCGGATTTCATCGACCTCTTCCATGCCAAATAGACCGTTCTCTCCACTGTGGGGATTCAAACCAGCAACAGCGATGCTCCGATTCTCTATTCCAAGCCTCTTAAGCGCCTTATCACAGCGCATCAGATAGTCACGAACCCGCTCTTTTGTCATTTGATCAATTGCCTCTTTTACCGATACGTGGCGTGTTAAAAAGAAAATACGCAGATTGCGGACTTCAAACATCGTCAAAGGATCTTTCGTTCCGGTCATCGAAGCGAGCATTTCCGTATGCCCTATATGAGGTACATCTGCAGCACGCAGCGATTCTTTATTAATTGGGGTGGTGGCTATCACATCAGCTGATCCGTCCATCGCAAACTCGACTGCTTTTTGAATATACTCATACGCGGCCTGACCGCATTGCTTCTGCACTTCCCCGTAAGTCCATGATTTTGTGTCTACGTTGTCCAGATCGAGAATATCAATCGTACCAAATTCAAAGCTTGCTTCCTGTATATTACTGATACGGTTAAGCACCACGTCAACATTAGTGACCTCTATGGCTTTTTCCAAAATATCTGCCTGGCCGATCACGATCGGCTTTCCCGCTTCAAAAACCTCCTTTTGTGCTAATGCTTTTACTGTAATTTCCGGTCCGATACCTGCCGGGTCTCCCATAGGAATTGCAATTATCGCTTTCTTTTCCATTCTTTTCACTCTCCTTATTTACTTTCTGCTTTCATTTGCAGCAGTCTGACAGATTCATATATTGCTGTCTCATCCCCGATCATTCCGCCTTTAGTGACGATCGGAAGATCTGGAAAATAACCACCGGCGAGCTTCCCGTAAGCCGCAAGGGGAATCACCTCATCAATAAGCTCAATGCCGTTTGCACGTGCGAAGGAACAGACGGAAGCCGTCACATCGCCTCCGCTGGAAAAACAGCCGCTGACGCCAGCCTCTCCTTTTTCCATAGTTTTTCTGAAGATACTGCCAAGCCCATCGGCAATCCGTTTTGCTAAAGCATCCTCGCTGTAACCTTCCGCTTTAGCTCTTGATTTTAAATCAATTAGGCCAAATCCCGGCTTATGGGTCGTAATAATAAGTACACCTGCTTTTTCTAACTGATCCAGCGCTTTTTCTGTAACCTGATTTACTTCGTCTTCCCAAGACGATGTGTAACTCGCAAGTTTCTCCGCGTTCACATAGAGAGTTGCTGCTGCCGTTTTTTCCTTTAAATAATCTAATTGCTTACCAGTGAGCGAGGTTGCACTGCCGACCATCACGAGAACGGTGGAGGCGGTCCTGCTGTTTTCTTCCTGCAGTGCCTTTGCGTAGTAAGCGGTCAGCGGTCCCGGATCCACCGGAATGAATTTCTCGGTCTTCAATTGGCTCATGGCTTCCGCAATCGTTTCTAAGTTTTCATTGGAGACCGCATCGCAGACAATGATTCTTGCACCATCTGCTATTTTTTTCTGCAGCAGCGTTTTTGTGTGGGCAGCAGACTTCAGGATATCCTCCAGAAAAATCGCATCCACCTCATGACGGCTCTGCGACTTGAGGAGTTTCGGCACATAGGACTGAGTGAGTGGTTTTACTGGATCTTGGGAAACAGCCGTTTTTTCTAGCGGGATATTATCGACAAGCATATACCCGCCGGCAACGATCCGGCCGGAGTCCGGAAAAGAAGGAGCCAGCACAGCAACAGAATTTTCATAATGATCGAGCATTACATCGAGCTCTTCTCCGACATTGCCGCGGAGTGTACTGTCAATTCGTTTTGCTGTTAATACAGCTTCCCATTTATCCATCGCAGCAAGCGCCTGAGACACCCGTTTTTTGGCAATATTCTCTTTGGCATAGCGGCTGTCTGTATCCATCACAACCGCATTATAATCATTCGCGGGAAATGCGGCACTATGCAAAAGTGTCATCGTGCGGAAGCCTTGATGTGACAAACGAACCCCGGACGCATTTGCTCCGGTAAGATCATCTGCGATGATTCCAATTTTCATCCGTCTGCCTCCTTTCAGCCGCTGCATAGAGGATATTGTCGTGATATGACGGCTCAGCCTGATCCGCATTCGAGAGCCGGCGGTCCGTAATGATGCCGTGCACACGATCGAGCGCACAGACATGCGCAAAAGAGACAGTATCAAATTTGCTTGCATCTGCTATCAGCCAGGTCTCTGCAGCCGCAGAAATCATAAGCTGTTTAATCTTTGCTTTTTCAAAGGTTGGTGCCGTGACCCCTCCTTTTCGGTCTACCGCGTGGGCACCGAGAAAAAAGTAATCCACGTGCAGGGAGCTTAACAGCTGCTGGGTGTGGCTTCCAAACATAGCTCCCACCCCGCGCTGCAGCTCACCACCGGTTACTATTACCTGCACGGGGGTGTGCACAAGCTCAGCAGCGATTAAAATGTCATTCGTAACAATCGTAATTCCGTCTTTATCCCTTAAACAGCGGGCAAGCTCGAGTGTTGTCGTTCCCGAGTCCAGGATGATCGTGGAATTCTCCTTGATAAGCTCAGCAGCCTTTTTGGCGATCATTCTTTTCTGCGCTGTGTTTTCACTTTCCTTCTGCAAATATGGCGTTTCGCCTTTGTCCGTATGCGGAAGCACGGCGCCGCCGAATGTCCGCAGCAGCTTCCCTTCTTTTTCAAGCTGAGTTAAATCCCGGCGAATTGTCATCGTGGAGACGTTAAATTCCTGAGTCAGCTTGTCAATGTCCATTTTTCCTTCATCTTTTAGGAGCCGTGCAATATGCTCGCGCCTTTCATGACCATTCATGTTTATCGTCCTTTGTTTATAATTAACATCTATAGATAAATTGTGATTGAAACAAACAATATTGTCAATATAAATGTTTGAAAATAACAAAAAACCTAAAAAACACCCCCGTTTCTCTGCAAAACGGGAGTGCTGCAAAGCTATGATTTTTTCAAAACATCATGATCCACATATCGTTCTCCGTTCATCTCTGACAATACGTTTATGGCCACCTTTGCTCCATCACCGGCAGTAATGATCGTGTGCACACTGACACCGGCAACTGTCCCTGCAGCCCACACACCTCCCATGCTGGTCCGGCCAGCATCGTCCGTTTTTATAATCGATTTAATACGGGGCTCGGTTCCGTCTATTAATTCTATCCCGGACATATCGGCGAGCTTTGGATTTCCGCCGGTGGCAAGAATAAGATGGGACGCTTCATAATCTCCGTCATCGGTACCTGCACTGACCCGGTGCGTATCCATGTTCTTTACATTATTCACCTGCGTTTTTACAATCTCTGCACCGAATTTCTCCGCCTGTGTTTTTCCTGTTTCCACAAGCGCCGGCCCTTCGATTTCCGGCACCCCGTAATGATTTTCCACCCAGGCTGCTTTCGTCATGCTTTGGTCGTTGTCAATCAGCAATGTTTTCTTTCCTGCCTTGGCTGTGAATAGAGCCGCACTTGCTCCAGCCGGCCCTGCTCCGACTACAATAACATCATACATCGTTTCTAGCACCTCACTCTTTCGATTCTGTTTTTCTTTACCCTGTTATGGATTACTTATAAACAAAAGTGAGCCGCTCTATGTTACGATTGGGATAAATTAACTGCCATATGGAGACTCCATGGCGGATGGAGATTTTCAATATCTCTCCAGATTTTTATAATTTTTCCCGCAGCCTTGACCGAATTGTTTTTGTGCTTCTTCATAGCACGAGACAAACAATAAAAGCTGTGAAGCGTGATCGTTCATTACGAAGGAGGAGTTCCATGATTTCAGCGGAAAATATTCAAGATAAACTTGGTGAAGGCATTACCCCGGAAGAGTTTATTGAAAAAATGAACAGGAAATACCGTGAACTATTCACATCCTATTACGATATGTTTACATGGCAGGACCATGACCGCGAAGCACTCGAGCCGGTAGCCAAGCGGGAAGATTTACGCTGTGCGATTATTGCCGGGGACTGGTGCGGCGACGTGCAGCGCAATCTCGGACCCATACTTGAAGTAATGAAGGAAGCGGATGTTCCGACCGAGCTGTTTATTGTCGAAAAGCATGAAGACTTTCTGGATCACTTTCTGACAATGGGCGGACGTTCGGTGCCTAAGGTTATCGTTGCCAATCAGAACGGCGACGTTCATTTCAGCTGGGGACCACGGCCGGCATACGTGCAGGAGCCTATGGTGGAATTTAAGCAAAAAAATCTTCAGCCGGACGATCCTGAAATCGATCAAGCCCGCCAGAAAGCCTACGATGGAATTGCTGAACGGTATGGAAGCGGCAGCGGGTATCAAAAACTAATCATAAATGAGCTGACAAGTCAGCTCCGGCAGATTGTGTAAAGAAAAGAACTGCTTCAGAGCATCTCCATGACAGTGGAGATGCTCTTTTGTTTTGCATTGATAATCAATTAACGGATGTTATCACTGCCCCACCTGGACATAACAGACAAATACTATGCTGAAGCATAGTTGCAGTAGAATAGCCGCATGTTATAGTAAAGAGATGCTATAATTCGACATTTTTCATCAAAATATAGGAGGGAACAAATGAACAAAAACATCATGGACTGGCCCGCTTTTATTGGGGCATTGGTATTACTGGTCCTTGTCGCCGGACCACTCGTCATGATTCCCGAGTTTGGGGCAGGGGCTGTAGAAGCAGCTAATACGTTTGTATCTCAAAACTTTGGCGTGCTTTATCTTCTCATTGGAATGGGTTTGTTTATTTTTCTCATGTACATAGCCTTCAGCAGATATGGCAGAATTGTGCTGGGAAACCGCGGTGTGAAACCTGAGTTTAACACGCTGACCTGGGCGGCGATGTTATTTGCTGCCGGTATCGGCTCGAGTGTTCTTTATTGGGGAACGATCGAGTGGGCCTATTATTACACTGGCCCGCCATTTGGAATTGAAGCAGAATCAAATGAAGCGGTCACATGGGCAGCCACTTATGGAATATTTCACTGGGGGCCGATTGCCTGGGCCATTTATTGCCTGCCCGCCCTTCCAATTGCATATTTTTACTATGTTCGTAAACGCCCCGTGTTAAAAATTAGTGAAGCATGCCGTCCTGTTCTGAAAAAACATGCAGACGGCCCTATTGGCACGATTGTTGATGTTTTATTCATGTTCGGTCTTCTCGGGGGTGCCGGCACGACAATGGCGCTGGCTACGCCGTTGATTGCTGAAGGAGTGGATTATTTTACAGGCATCGAGCCAAGCCTGACCGTAAACACACTTGTATTGATTTTATGTACCATGATTTTTGCGGTGAGCTCCTATTCTGGTCTCCGCAACGGCATACGTGTACTGAGTAACGTAAACCTCTGGCTTTCCGTTGTACTGCTTGGCTGCATCTTTGTTATCGGTCCGACTGTGTTTATAAGCAATACGACCATTAACAGCATCGGTATGCTTGCCGATAACTTTTTTAGAATGAGTATGTGGACTGAGCCTTTTGAAGATTTAGGCGGATTTGAAACGACCGGTTTCCCTGAAGCCTGGACTGTGTTTTACTGGGCGTGGTGGCTTGTTTATGCCCCGTTTGTCGGTTTGTTTGTCGCCAGGATTTCAAAAGGAAGAACGATCCGGGAAATGATTGTCGGGACTGTTTTGTACGGAACGATCGGATGTGTTCTCTTCTTCGGAATTATCGGTAATTTCGGATTGTATTTGGAATTAAGCGGGCAATATTCCGTGGTCGATGTCTTAAATAATGACGGAGCACCAGCTGCGATAATTGGAACGATTGCACAATTGCCGCTCAGCTCTCTGTTCGTTGGAATATTTGTTATACTTGCCATTGTTTTTCTTTCAACAACATTTGACTCCGGTTCCTATATCCTTGCTTCTGTAACACAGCGCTACATTGATGACGAACCCCTCCGCTGGAACCGCCTTTTCTGGGCATTCGTCCTTGCGGCGCCATCACTTGTGCTGATGTATCTGGGCGGACTTGAAACATTGCAGACCGCCAGTATCGTTGGAGGCTTTCCACTGATTTTCATTATGGGAATGCTTGCTGTTTCCTTTGTGCGGGCAGTAAAAGAAGATAATCCGAAAACGTTCGGCAGCAAATATTTAATCTATGCTGATGAGAAGAATAAACAAGATGAAAAAAAGCCGGAAGAAAAAAACGTGGATGAAGCATAGTTCTTATGAGAGTAAGGCATTCCTGCGGGGACAAATTCCCTCTGATGGTTCCTTACCTGAGTAAAAACTCCTTCCATTATGAACTGCCCCCTGCTTGTTGGACACTATCTAATATTTGGAGGTGCAGTTTTTCTATGGCTGATTACACACTCTTTAAGAAGTTTAGCCTCTTAAAGGAATAAAGTATTAGAATAGCTAAGGCTTTCGCCATTTGATTTTGCGAATTGCCTTAGCTTTTCTATGCTGTGGTTGGTCCCGGCCACTTTTGTATTATTGAGATTGTATTTCCTTTGCGGCAAGCTTCCGGCACGACTGGCGCTTAATCAGCTTATGGGGCACCAGCAGCCGCTGCGGTCCAAGCTCAGGCTGTTTAATTTTATCAAACAGCAGCTGTGCCGCCTTTGAGCCAAGATCAACGATATGAATGTCAACCGTGGTCATCGGCGGGGACGAGAGCTCAGAAATCATTACATTGTTAAAGCTGACAACAGACAGCTGGTCCGGTACCTTCACATCCATTTCGTAAAGCATGCGCAGAACGCCAAATGTCATAATATCATCTGCGACGACAAGTGCAGACGGCGGGTCTGTCAGGGACATAAGTTCGATGATTGCTTCCTGGCCGCCTTCTTCGAGCTCATCATTATAAACAATATATTCATCATACACAGGCAAGCCAGAACGCTCAAGTGCTGCTTTGTAGCCGTCCAGATGGTCCACTGTAACGACATATTCGCTGTCTCCCCCGATAAAGGCAATCTGGGTATGACCGAGCAGTGTTAAATACTCCGTTACCATTTTCGCGGCTTTTACATTGTCATTATCGACATGTGTAACCTGCCCCGGCGGCATGTCATACGGCCGGCCGATTAACACAAATGGAAATTCTTTTTCCATTAAATACGGCATGATGGTGTCGTTCATTTTTGAATACAGTAAAATAATGCCGTCTACCCTCGATCCTTCCACCATGTGCATAACCTCTTCATAAATCTCCTCTTCTGTCTGGCCGGTGGAAAGGTATAAGCCATAGCCTTCCTGGCGCGCTTTCATGCTGATCCCGCGGATGACTTCTGGAAAAAATGGATTCTGAAAAGCTACTTTAGCAGAGCGGGGCATGATGATCCCGATCGTTTTTGTATGTTGATTTGCGAGGCTGCGGGCATTGTAATTCGGATGATACCCCAGCTCTTTCATAATTTTACGTACCCGATCCTTCGTTGCCTGGCTGATTCTCGAGCTGTTTGATATAACGCGTGATACGGTTGATGGGGAAACGTTTGCTCTTTTTGCAACATCTTTTATCGTTGCAGCCAACGCTGCCACCTCCTTCTTGTTTTTACGTGTAATGCTGCAGCCGTTGTCATTTCTTTATACTTTTAATTATTCGGTTTTTTACCGGTACTTGCAAGAGCTTTATGAATAATGCTTTAAATTATTTTTTGTGCAAACATTGTGCAACATCTTCATTTTATCTGTTTTTCAATCTTTTATACTATTTTAAATTTGAAGTTAGACAAGTAACATTACAGTCTGCAAATTAATTTACGAGATTGGAAAGTTCCGCTATAATAACTTATCGGTAAAATTTCTCAAAGAATGTGATGATCATCGAATTCACGGCTGTTTCTCATGAACCTAAATATCGAGATTCCTATGCAATAGATGCGGAAACGTTTGAAATTCGCATCCATACAAAAAAAGGCGATGTAGACGAGGCCACTCTGCTTTTCGGCGATCAATTCGAAATGAAAGATGGAGAGTGGGTTACTGAAACGAAGCCGATGCACCCGGCAGGATCCTCTGAGCTGTATGATTATTGGGCGGTGCAGGTGAGCATTCCGTCGAAACGGCTCCGCTATGGTTTTATTTTTGAAAATGAAGATGGCTCATGGACTTACACGGAAAAAGGCTGGGCAGACGAGCCGTCCGGGAACGCCGGAGATTATTTCTGTTTCCCATTTTTAAATGCTGTTGATATGTTCACACCACCGGAATGGGTCAAGGATACGGTCTGGTATCAAATATTTCCCGAACGCTTTGCCAACGGAGACCCTGCCCGGGATCCGAAAAATACGAAACCCTGGAGAAGCGAGGATCCGAGTACCACCAACTTTTTTGGAGGGGATTTAAAAGGAATCAAAGATAACCTCGATTATCTAGAGAAGCTCGGGATTACGGGAATTTATTTCACCCCTGTCTTTAAAGCGAAATCAAACCACAAATACGATACAATTGATTACTTTAAGCTAGATCCGCAATTTGGCACGAAGGAAGATTTAAAGTCGCTTGTGAAGGCCTGCCATAAAAGAGGCATCCGCGTCATGCTCGATGCTGTATTTAATCATAGCGGCTATCATTTTAAACCGTTTCAGGATGTATTAAAAAAAGGCGAAAACTCAAAATACAAAGATTGGTTTCATATAAAAGACTTTCCCGTAAAAACGGAGCCCCCAGTCAATTATGATACCTTTGGCTTCTTTCCAGAGATGCCGAAGCTGAACACAGAAAACCAGGAGGTCAAAGATTATTTACTCGATGCTGCCGTTTACTGGATCCGCGAATGTGACATCGATGGATGGCGGCTTGATGTAGCCAATGAAGTGGACCATGCGTTTTGGCGCGAATTTCGCCAGCGCACGAGAGAGGCTAAACCTGATGTATACATTCTGGGAGAAATTTGGCATGATGCGATGCCCTGGCTCCAGGGAGACCAATTTGACAGTGTGATGAACTACCCGTTCACACAGGCTGCATTGAATTACGGAGCGCGCCAGGATATTTCCGCCCGCGACTTCGCCCAGGCAGTAGTAACCATCACGAATCTGTACCCTTCCTCGGTAAACGAGGTAATGTTTAACCTGCTCGGAAGTCATGATACCCCGAGAGTGCTGACAGAGGCAGGGGAAAACACGGATCGGGCCATGCTCCTTTATGTGCTATTGTTTATGTACCCGGGAACTCCGTGTATTTACTACGGAGACGAAATCAGTATGTCCGGCGGACCGGACCCCGGCTGCCGTGCCTGTATGGTATGGGATAAAGAAGACCAGGACCGCGATATGCTGCATTTTATAAGAACATTAATAGAAATGCGTCGGGAGCACTCAGCTTTTGGAAATAACGGCCAGCTTTACGTGGATGATATTTTTGATGACGAGGATGCAGTGATGTTTCGAAAAGCTGCCAACGGTGAGGAGATATTCTTTCTTCTTCATGCTGGGGAAGAGGACGTTCCATTAAATGCTTCTACGTTTAATGACCGCGGTGAAGGGGAAATTCTTGCCGAGAAAAATATCGATATGGATGAGGGCACCCTGACACTTCACGGATGCAGCTTTGTCATCTGGAAATAAAATTCTGAATCGTGGCGCAGCAGATTATTCTGATGAATATCGGAAGATTACAAACAGAGCCCGGGCCAATCGCCTGCGCTCTGTTTTCTTTTGAAAATGCTAACCCCGCACTGAAAAAGTTCAACTAAAAGCCTGTATTTACTCTCTCTTATCTATTAACAATCTAATCTTTCTTTCCACTTGAGTACATTTTTATTAGTCTTGCAATCAGCGCGGGGTGATGCCATGCATCAGCAAATCAATGGTACGGTTTATTTCTTCTTCATCATCCCACTCGGCATCCGGCAGAACTATAAAACGAGTGATGAGAAAGCCGATAATCGTCGTCATTGTAAACCGGATGATCGTCGTTGAGGGATACTGAATAATCTGCCCCTCCTTTTGAAAATGGTGGACAGCTTCTTTAAACCTTGGTAACACTTCCCGGGAAAAGACCTGCTGGTATGCCTGCTGGATTTCTGAGTGAAATGCCATCTCCTGCATAATAATCTTGATCAGCGGCACGTTATTCTTCGCAAAATCAAATCTATTTACAATAATTTTCCGAAGAAGATCTTCATAATTTCCCGCCTCCTGATCAAAGACCTGCTTGACGAAATGGGTGGCGAAAACGGGCACGACAAACCGGGTCAACACCGGGGTAACAATGGATATTAATAATTCCTTCTTTGTTTTATAATGACGAAAAATTGTTCCTTCTGCGACACCCGCTTTTTTTGCGATCTCACTTGTTGACGTATTGGCATAACCTTTTTCAGCAAAAATTTCGATGGCAGCATCAAGTATTTTTGCCTGCTTCGGGGTCAGCTGAGGGGCATTTTCACCGGCGTCGATTAACTGCTGCAAGTATTTGTGTTCCTCCATATGCCATTCCCCTTTTAAAAAACTGTTCACTGTATTTCCCCTATTATAGCCTGCGGTGCTTCTTTAATGCCACTATATTTAAACAAGTGAACATGACGGCAAAGCAAAACAGGATCGTTACTGGAATCATGAAATCCTCAAGCGCCGCACCACGGATCATAATATCCCGAAGCGCCTCTGCACCGTAAGTGAGCGGCATCACTTTCCCGATGGCACGCAGCCATGGTTCCATCGTGTCGAGATTAAATAACCCTGAAAAAAACACCTGCGGGACAATCACGAGCGGTATGAATTGAATCATTTGAAATTCATTATTAGCAAAGGCCGACAGCAGAGTTCCCAGGCTTAGTGCCGTTAACGCAAGCAGAAAAGTCACAAGCAGAACGTACCAAAAGCTTCCTGCCATAAAAATATCCAAAACATAAATGGAATAGGAGGCAATGATGATGGATTGCAAAATAGTAAATAATCCAAAACCGCCTAGATAACCAAGAACGATTTCCCATCTCTTTATCGGAGTCGAGAGGCTGCGCTCGAGTGTTCCCTGCGTCCGTTCCCGTAAAAAAGATACACCACCGACGATAAAAACAAAGAAAAATACAAAAAATCCTATTAGCACCGGTCCCACGTGATCAAATAATTGTAAATCTTCTGAGCCATAATAATATTCGATGTCCGGCTCCATCTCCGCAGCCTGAGGGTTCATTTCATTGAGTGCCTGCTGAAGCACCTGATGAACCGCGCCGCTCGCGGAAGGATCGCTCCCTTCTAGCGTCACCTTCGGCTGGCTTTCCTTCCAGTTAATAACGGCATCTATTTGTTGTTCAGCAAGTGCGCTGATTGCTTCGTCGTCATTCATTTCTGTCACAACAGCACCCTGCTCTTTTACCATTTCCGTAAACTCCGCAGGCATATCTACCACAGCCAGCTCTGGTTTATAGTCTCCGCTGTCCAGGACAAGCCACATTAACGTAAGAACGAGCAATGGAGCGACGAGCATTAATGCAAGGCTGCGCTTATCACGCCGAAACTGCCGTAGAATTCTTTTCATAATGGCAAGTGTATTCATCGCTTCATCCCCCCATAATGCAGGAACGCTTGTTCAATGGTATCTACCTGCACCTCCTGTTTCAGCTGCTCCGGTGAGCCTTGAGCAATTACAAATCCGTCTCTTAAAAGAGCAAGCTTGTCACATTTCTCTGCCTCATCCATCACATGCGTAGTCACTATGATTGTAGTTCCTCTACGCTTGAGCTTTTGAAATTCATCCCAGACGGATTGGCGGAGCAGAGGATCAATGCCGACAGTCGGCTCATCGAGTACAAGTACAGTCGGCTCATGGACAAGAGCAATCGCAAGCGACAGCCTTCGTTTCATCCCTCCCGAAAATTTTTCGACCGGTTTTTTCATATGTTCCACAAGATTCACAACCCCAAGCGCGTGTTCCATTCTCTCTTTTTGTTTTGATCTGGAAAGTCCATAAATGGATGCAAAATACTCCATATTTTCCTTTGCTGAAAGCTCCATATACAACGCGTCCGACTGAGCCATGAATCCAATACTGCGCATTTGCTGCAGCGACGGCATTGTTGTTCCCTGCACCTCTACCGATCCGTGAGTCGGCTTTAAAATACCAACAATGATTTTAACGAGTGTGGTCTTACCTGCACCAGATGGCCCAAGCAGACCAAAAATTTCCCCCTTTTGAATCTGCAGGTCAATATCCTTAATTACTGCTTCATCTCCGAATGAATGCGCAATGCTCTGCAGCCTGATTTCCGCGTTCATATTTATCCCCCTCCCAAAACAATGATGAGTGATTACTCACTTATTATTATAGCTTCACAATGTAAGAAAGTAAAGTGAGTAATCACTCACATGCGTAAATATACTAGGAATGCCTCCTGCCGCCACATAGAAGAAATACAATTTTCTAGAACATCCTTGAGATTATGATAAACTTAAGAGATACATGTGAAGAAATAGAGAGAGGATTTTAGGAGTGGGAAAAAGAATATTTATCTATCTCGCGGGACTTGCGATAACCGCCTTAGGGATTGCGCTGATTGTACATTCCTCCATCGGGGCCGGCCCATGGGATGCCGTCGCTGTCGGTCTAAAAAACCATTTCGGCCTCACTATCGGAATCTGGTCTATAATTGCTCAGGCCTTTCTTGTGACAGTAACATCCCTGATTGAAAAAGCAAGGCCGCAGCTTGAATCTATTATTGTCATTATTGTCCGCAGCTGGTTCCTGGATTTCTGGTATTACTTTGTGCTCTCGGATATACTGTTTGCGTATTCACTAGAAACACAGATTGCCACATTCGCAGCAGGGCTCGCCGCTGTCGGTGCTGGCATCGGTATTTACATTGAAGCCAAATTTCCAAAATCACCTGTGGATGCTTTAATGATAGCAGTCAGCACAAGGTATGACTGGAGCATTAGATCGTCAAGGCTCTTAATCGAATGGAGCGGGGTAGCGGTCGGATTTCTTCTCGGAGGACCGGTGGGTATCGGAACCATCGTCATTGCCCTATCCCTCGGACGCATTATACAAATGTCCAACACTCAGGTAAAAAAAGTAATGATGACACCAAAAATCGAAGCTTCTTCCTGAAACTGATCGAGGGGCTAAGCTATCCCCCCCCCCCCCCCCCCCGCTTCATTTTTTCAGAATTTTTCCTTTATTTAGTGTGATAACAGGAGGATATATTATGAACTCTTTTGCTTTCGGGATTCTGCGCATCCCTGAATGGATACTTAAGTTTGTTTATGTAAACGCTTTATGGATTCTTTTTTCCTGTGCCGGGGCCTTACTATTTGGTATCTTTCCTGCAACCGCAGCCTTGTTTGTCGTTGTTCGAAAGTGGATTCATGGAAATACGGAATTTCCGATTTTCGCTGTATTTTGGAAAATCTGGAAGCAGGACTTTCTGAAAAGTAATGCGCTGGGTTACCTTCTTGCTGTTACAGGCTTCTCTCTTTATGTATATTATGAACTGATCCAGCTGCTGAACGGCAGTGCCCTCCAGATCCTAAGTATCATTTTTTTCATGGCAGCCTTTCTGTTTGTGATTACATTATTCTACGCATTTCCTGTGTTCGCTCATTATGAAAGCGGTGTGCTGACCATGATTAAAACCTCATTTTTTATGATGATTGTCTCTCCTCTTTCCACATTAATGATGCTGGCAGGAATAGCGATTCTCTATTTTACAATGGTTTCCTTTCCAGGACTTTTCGTGCTCTTTGGTGCAAGCGGGCTGGCCTTTCTTTTTATGCTGTCGGCGGAAATTGCGTTTACTGCGATCACACGCCGAAAAAATAAATTACTTAAAAAAACGGAGTCTAATCAGCATTAGCAGCTTGGCGTGATCGACCATGAAGTACTGGTTTTCTCATTGTAAAATAATAATAACGCCTTCTTTTCAAGCCTTGAACAATGAAATATTCCTAAAATAGAGTGGGGGGCATACTGTTTTGAAAATAATTATGATATCCATTGATTCACTCCGTGCATCAAGACTCGGGTGCTACGGTTATTCAAAACCGACAAGTCCATATTTAGATAAGATCGCTTCGGAAGGGGTTCTTTTTGAAAATGCTTACGCTTCTGATATTCCAACAGAAGTCGTTCATACATCGATTTTCACAGGAAAAGTCGGCCTGCGGACCGGCGTCATATCACACGGCTCTGAAATCACGTATCTTCCCAAGAGCGTCGAGTGGCTTCCCTCCATGTTAAAGCAGGCAGGAATTACGACAGGCGCTGTGGACAACCTTTTTCAATTAAAAGAGTGGTTTGCCAGAGGATTTCGTTATTATATCAACAGCTCTGGAAATAAGCGATGGATTGACGGCAGTACAGTGAATGAACTTACAAAGCCATGGCTTGTGGAACATAAAGACGAGGATTTTTTTCTTTTCCTTCATTATTGGGATCCGCATACGCCATATCTCCCGCCGGACAAATATATCAATACATTTTATGATGAAAAAAAGGATCCATTTGATCAATCCAATAAAAGCATGGAAAAAGCCTATAACCACATGGCCTACCCATTTTTCAAGCATCATCACTTTGACCTGCTCGGTCCAGTCACTGACGCTGAATATGTAAATGCCCTCTATGATGCCGAAGTACGTTACGTAGATGACAAAATTAAAGAAATAGATGAATATCTCGAAGAAATCGGCATCAAAGAAGACACCATGCTGATCCTATTCGGCGATCATGGAGAAAGCTTAACCGAACACGATATTTATTGGGATCATTGTGGACTCTATGAAACGACTGCGCGCGTGCCGTTAATTATCAGATGGCCTGGACATGTGCCGGCAGACAAGCGTGTAGAAGGTTTAGTACAGCAGCCGGATCTTATGCCTACAATCCTCGAGGCTGTAAAAAAGGCAGACAAAAGCGGAAATATAGCTCCCGAGCCTCACTCCGTCCAACTGGACGGGAAAAGTCTGTGGCCCTCCATTCTCGGAGAAGAAAATGGTACACAATCAAGAATTTATTTAAGTGAATGCGCCTGGCAGGCTGCCCGCGGCATCCGTACAAATAAATTTAAATTCATAAAAAACTACGACAGCGGGCCGTTTACACGCCCACCCCGTGAACTTTATGATCTGGAGAAAGATCCTGGCGAAACATACAACCTCGCTGAGCAGTATAAAGAGCTTGCCGGGCAGCTGGAGCACGAGCTAAACTTGTGGATTGAGCAGATGCTCGATGGAAAGGAAGATCCTATGATGCGGCAGCTCGAGGAAGAAGGACTCCCATTCCGCAAAAGAATTGAAAAAATTTTAAACCAGGCCGGATTAACGTGGGAGGAATGGCGTCGGAACCCTTCCAAAGAAAAGCTTGAACAATTGCTGCCTGATAAGAAATCCGTTTAGAGAGCCTTTCCTGCGAGGAGGCTTTCTTTTTTGTTTCATTATGAATTTGCAGCAATTTTTACCTTTTATTTACGTGGTCGCTTCCCCTTTCACGCCTCTGATCCGCATTTCTACCGTCGACGCTTGATTTCCACCACCACTATTCGATTTCCACCGCTGCGGGCAGCTTTCCCCTGTTACATAGCTGATTTCCCTCCTTGCGCTGCACGTTTCCCCCTGGCCGTTTCTCGTTTCCCTACTTTCCACACAGTATCCCGCTCACTGGACCTGTTTCCACGTGTATCCTCCGATTTCACGCCCACGAGCCACTTTTCCACCATCAACGCTCTATTTCCACTCTCCCCACACGATTTCCACCCAGCAGCTGTTTCCGTTTCTTCCTGGAACAGCTCTATTTATTGCACAAAAGTAGAGACCTGGTTAAGTAACCAAGTCTCTATCACAACTTACAATCCGGTCACTTTTCTTTCGCCTGAAGGGTTCTGGCCCTGGTGATCGATCCTAAATACAGTCTGTCATATGCTTCCTGCGAGGTCTTAAACGGTCCACCGCCAAGCCCGTGATAATCGGTATTCGTATACATCGGATTGACCCTTCCCGTTTCTCTCTCCCGTTTCTGAATATGACTTTCCATTCGTTCCTGAAGGAAGGTGACCACTTCAGGCTCTTCCTCTGCTAGATTATGATTCTCCTGTGGATCTTTAATTAAATTATATAATTCCGTCATCGGCTTAAAATGAAAATCCGGTTCCAGCGCCTGAATCAGCTTCCACTCCGGCGTTCGCCAGCCATGCTTTCTCATCCATGTGCATTCGGTGATATAAAACTCTGAAACTTTTTCTGTCACTTCCTCCCGAATCAGCGGGAGCAGGCTTTTTCCTGTGCCCTGCTGGTCTTTTTGAATATCTAAAAGATCGAGAATCGTCGGCATAATGTCCTCAATAACCGTAACGTCTGAAATCCGTTTTCCTTCCGGGAGCCGGCCTGGATATTTAAGAATGAGCGGGACGATCAGACAATTGTCATACATGCCGTGATGGTCAAAATAACACTCGTGCTCATATAGGGTTTCCCCATGATCTGAAGTAACGATGATCAGCGTCTCCTCTTCTATTCCCAGGTCCTCCACCGTCTGAAAAATATTCTGGATACACGCATCCATGTAGGCGACAGCACCTTCATATTGTGCAGACACATAGGCCTGATCGGTTACACCGTCCGGAATCCATGATTTCATAAAATCTGCATGCGGCTTAAAATTATAAACCGGCTCCATCGACCTATTGGCAGGATCCTTCTCATTCCGATCGTAAAACATTCTTTCAAACGGCCGCGGCGGAAGATACGGGGAATGTGGATCCATATGGCGGAGGAAAAGAAAGAATGGCTGATTCTCTGAAGATAATCTTTTCAGCTCCGGTATTGCGGCATTGTTTAAATTTTCAGCTTTCGGACAGCGGCCTGTCTCATCCGGCAGCCACGCTTCGTAGTCCAGGTAATTCTGAAATCCTTTTGCGGACGGATTACCGGTAAAACCGACACACGTGGTGTTATAACCCTCTTCTCCGAGAATTTCTGCCAGGGTCTGCACCCCTTCCCCTCCGACAGGGCCCTTGTGACGGAGACCGACGACATTTGTATCAAAGCAGTCACCTCCGGTCAGCATCGCCGCATAAGCCGGGGTAGTTGGAATACTTGGACTGAAATGTTGTTCAAATAATACCCCTTCTTCCGCAAATTTATCAATATGAGGAGTCGTCAGGTGATGATACCCATAGCTGCTCATATAATCACGGCGCAGACTATCTATACCAAATACAATAACATTTGCTCGCTTCATTCAAGTTCTCCTCCCGCATTACACTTTTTCTGCTTCTTTAAATATATTTCTAGTTATCAGCACTGGGTTGCGAAGGTTCCTATATTTTCCGGGCGAACACCCGACCTGCCGGGTGAAAAGCCGGGTGAAAAAGGCAGGATCATCATAGCCAACTTCCATGGCGATACATATGATCTTATCCGACGTATCCGCCAGCAGCATTTTTGCACGCTTAATACGGATATGATGCACCGCTTCTATAACGGTCTGGCCGGTCTCCGCCTTGAAGACCCGGTTCAAATGCCTGGAACTGATATTAAATAGCTCAGACAATCCCGCCAGCGAGAGCTTCTGGTCATAATGCCTCTCCAAATATCCCCAGATCCTCTGCACCAGCACCTTCCTTTCCTGGTGCTGAACCTCTAAATGCTTCGTGGACGATCGCTGCTCTCCGTAGATTCTGGACAGTTGAATGAGAATTTGGACGAGTTGCAGGCGGATCAGCGTTTCATATCCTGCTTTCCGTTTTTTATACTCCTCCGACATTTTCTCAAACTGTGAATAAATGTCTTCAGCGTATTCTCCACGCAGATTTAAACAGTGATGAAACCGCTCCTGCTTGTTTAAAAAAGGGTGGATATAAAAATAATCCATTGATTCAGAAACTCCCAGCTCCCGCAGCCAAATGTCATCAATAAGCGTCGACAAAAATAAGCAGTTGATAATACTGAGTTCCCTGCCTTCGTGCAGCTGATAGGTATGAACTTCGCCCGGGTTAATTATAAATACATCCCCTGCGCACAGCTCATACTTTTCTCCTTCAAAAATGTGCTCCGCCGTTCCATGGGTCACAAAGACAAGCTCAATAAAATCGTGTCCGTGAACCGGAGGCAGGTTTTCTTCTGTATGAATTTTGTGGTTAATCCAAAAAGGAAACTTTTTTTCTCGCATAAATTGACTGCTTCTTAATTTCATTTTCGGTTCCGCCCTTCCCACGCTGATGAAATAGGGGTGAAATCAACCAATCCTTTCATTTTCAGAGAGACATTACACTTTACTGCAAAGGGTCAAAGCACAGCATCCTTTTTCGTTTCCGGAACTTCTACAGCCTCTCCATTTTCCATCTGCGAACGGATGGCCGCCTCAATTACCTCCTGTCCGGCGAGCGCATCTGCTCCGGAGGCTTCCATGGCCTTTGGATCTACTCCTTCTTTTATCTGCTTAATAAAATGATCGAGCCTGTTTTTAAAGGTTTCCTGAAAACTGCCTACCCCGGTCATAATGGAATTGCGCATTACGACAAGCTCATCACTTTCATGAGGATAGAAGGTGAAATTTTCATATACATTGTCTATTACAAATCGACCTTTGCTGCCGGCTGCCTCACAATGCTCGATCGGGTGCCGGCCGGCCATATCATAGCTTCCTGTAAGATGTCCTACCGCTCCGGACGCAAACTCAATATTAATGGAGGCAGTAGACCATATTTTTCGACCCGGCGCTTTCGTCATAAAGGATTGTACGCGTTTGATATCTCCTGCAAAATACCTCATAACATCTATGGAATGGGGATGAAGAGCCCGCAGGTGAAACCATGGACTTGTTTCCTTCGGGTTTTGTATCGTCAGTTTCATATTCAAAAACAAAAGTGTCCCGAGCTCCCCTTGTTCGATGATTTCTTTCCCTTTATAAGCTGCAGGTACAAAACGGTGATTTAGATTACTTACGAGTCTGACGTTTTTTTCGGCAGCAAGCCTCACCATCTCCCGCGCTTCTTCAATATTGTTAGAAATCGGCTTTTCTACAAGTACATCTTTCCCTGCTTCTATTGCCAGCACTGCAGGGCCGTAGTGATCTCCTCCATTTTCTTCTCCGGCGGTCGCTATACTGATGACATCAATTTCTTCGTGAGCAAGCATCAACTTCAAATCAGGGTATGCTTTGCATCCATAAAGCTCCTGCATCGCCTGCGCTCTTTCTTCTATAATGTCACAGACAGCTACAAGCTCTGCATCCGGGTTCTGGCTGTAATAACGACAATGGATTTTCCCAATGTTATTTACTCCGACAACGGCAACCTTAATCATTTGACGACCTCCTTTCTTTCTTGTGCTTCCTGAAAGAGTCTTCTCAAGTAGCCGTGGCTTTCTGCCGCAATCGCCGTTACTTTGGGCAGTTCATAATCCTTTGCTCCGATAATCTCAAGCACCGTCGCTCCTTTATAGCCCGTCTCTGTCATTTTTTGAACAACGTCTTTTAACGGTACTGTACCTCGTCCTGCTATTTGATACTCCGGTGCCGCGATCTTCAGCTGCTCAATGAACGTATCGCGGATATGGGTATGGATAATATAGTCCTGGAGAGCCTCTATGGCAGCCACAGGATCATCACCGACCCTCCCGACATGGGTGGCATCGAAGTTCAGCCCCAGCGCAGGATCTTTAACTTCACTCATCAACCGCAGCGCCGTCTTCGTGTTATAAATACTCTGGCCGTAATGAAGCTTCAGCGCATAACGGATTCCTGCATTACCTGCTGCCTGCGCAAGCTCCTCTACCGCTCGAATGGAGGCTTCCGTTTTCTCTTCGTTATCAGATTCACCGGCACTTCCGGAGGTTACCATAGGAATACCAAGCTTCGCCGCTCTCTCGAACACTCTTTTTGTCCGTTCCAGGTTTTCAGGAATTAATATGTTCGTCGCAGCCTCTACGCAATACAGCTCCAGTTCCGCCTCTGCGATAGTCTTTCTTATTTCATCCAGCTCTTCATCGTTTGCCGTATCGCTTAGATGTTCAGCCATACCGACAATCGATGCTAATTCTATTCCGTCATATCCGCTGAATTTTATATAATCGACCGCCGTTTTCAAGTCGTATCCGCCAAATAGAACAGAATTTACACCAAGCTTCATGTTATCGTTCCTCCTGATCAATAGTTTTAACCCTTGCTTCTAACCTTTCACAGCACCTGCTGTCATCCCCGCCACAATCTTTTTACTAAAGAAAATAAACAAAATCAGCGGAGGGATGGAAATTAAAATTACATTCGCAAATAAATAATGATACGAAGTACCGAACATGCCCGTAAAGTTATAAAGTGTCAGCTGCACCGTCGCATTTTCTGCTCCGGGAAAAAAGTAAAGCATATTCTCAAAATCGTTATACACCTGAATCGAGGACAACACAATAATTGTAGAGGTTACCGGCTTCAGCAATGGAAAAATGATCTGGAAAAACAGCCGCAGCGGACCACATCCATCGATTAAAGCTGCTTCATCAAGCTCTCTTGGAATCGTCGCAACAAATGCCCTGTATAATATACATGCAAATGAGAAGCGGAGCGCGGATTCAAGCAGGATAATCCCAGGCATCGTCTTAAATAAGCCAAGATTTTGCAGTACCCAGATTGTTGGCACAATCGCCGGGGGAATCATGAGTCCGATAAGGACAAGGTAGTTCAGCTTTTTCGTAATCCCTTCTCTTCGCTGCAGCACAAATGCAGCCATCGAACAGATAATAATTAATACAACAATCGTGCTTATTGTAATGACGGTACTGTTAAAAAAAGCGAGCATAAGCCTGCCATCGTTTACTGTCAGGACTTCACGGTAATTTTCCAGCAGGTTGAATGACCCCGGCCAGCTCAAATTCATCTGTGCTGCTTCCTCGGCAGGCTTAAATGAATTTATGATGACAAAGTAAAAGGGGACACCGAAGAACAAGAGAGCGGCAAGAGTGCCAAAGATTTCTGCAAACCATATTCGTTTCGGGTGTTTTTTTGTTTTTGCCTTTGTTTTGGTCCTGCTCTGGACAAGTTCAGAGCTTTTTCCATAATTGACACTCATAAATCCACCTCTTTTCGGTTAATGAATTTAAATACCGGAAATGCGATCAGGGCTACGAACAAGAATAAGATGACATTTCCCGCAGTTGCCAATCCGTAAAATCCGCCTGCATACTGCTTATAAATGATGGAGGCAAGTACGTCCGAACTGAATCCCGGTCCTCCACCGGTCATCGCCCATACGAGGTCGAAATTCCTTAGACCGTCAATCAGTGCGAGAATAATAACGGTGTTCATAGCGGGCCTCGATAGCGGCAGTGTGATGTGCCAGAATTCCTGAAATGAATTGCCTCCGTCAATTTTCAGCGCCTCCTGGTATTCACCCGGAATTGCCATTATTCCGGCAATAAAGATAACAGTAGCAATTCCTACTCCGCGCCAAATATCTGTGAACGCGACAGAGAATATCGCGAGACCTGCCTCTCCCAGCCAATTCGGACCGGCAACACCAATTTTCGCCAGATTGGTATTAATGATGCCGTCGGTCGGATGCATCATAACACTAAAGGCGATCCCAATTGCTACAGCACTGATTAATACTGGAAAAAATACAAACGATCGTAAAATATCTTTATTTCGAATCTTCGAACAGAGAAATACGGCAAATAAAAGCCCCAGAATCACCTTTCCGGTTGTGGCAGTTGCAGCAAATAGGAGCGTGTTGCGAAAACCTATCCGAAGCGACGGCTCCTGAAAAAAGTTAATAAAATTTTCAAATCCGATAAATTCCCAATCCGTTAATGTCCACCATGTCATGCTGTAGAAAAATGACATTAACGTCGGCAGAAGAAAAAACACAAAATATATGATGGCTGCCGGGAGAAGAAAATAATAGGAGTACATTTTATTATTTAATACGTTCATTGTTACCTCTCCTTCTACCCTTTAAATTTAGAACCCTGCCAGCACCAGCGCAGGGCTCCGTCTCCTATCTTTCTTACCAGCCATCAATGCCGAGCTGATTCGCCTGTTTTTTTGCATCGTCATCGTACATTTTGGCTGCTTCTTCGGCCGAGCGTATACCTCCACCTACTTCCGTTGAAATCTGTGGAAGATTGGCTCCTTTGATCGGGCTCACAAATTCAAGCCCCGGCGCCGTATTTCCTTCGTCAAAGTAAGGCTGCATTTCCTTTACTGCTTCATACGCATCATCCGGCATTTCTACCCCTTCTACAACAAACGGTCCAATATTTTTGACTGCGGAGGCATAAATTTCAAGACCCTCTTCCGAAATGAAAAATTCTAGCCAATCCTTTGCTGCTTCAATATTTTCAGATTTGTTATTAATTAAGAAAGCTCCCGGCATCCAGACGGTAAATCCGTTGCTGTCAGCACTGTCGCCAGGCTGAGGGAATACACCTATATCCTCAATTGTATCTGGATAGTTTTCTTCCATAATCGGCAGCACCTGAGACAGCATCGGATAGTGTACTCCTTCACCGGTTGAGAGCATTTCCATCCCCTGGTTATACGTGGTAGCATTATAATCTTCATTTAAGAAATCTCCGCCTGCTTCGCCTACATCCTCGAGTTTCTCAAAACCACGCAGTGCAGCTGGTGTATCCGCAAATTTTGCCTCCCCGGCTGTATATTGCTCCGCAAAATCAGGCTCCTCTACCTGTACGTTATAGAAGTCAGCGAGCAGTGGAAGCTGAGCTGTCCACGTTTCACTGTAGGAACCAATTACTGCTGTTTTTCCTGCCTCTTTAATGACTTCATTATTTTCCATCAGCTCGTCCCACGTGCGGGGAATCTCGAGATCCAGCTCTTCATATACCTTTTTGTTGTACATCCAGCCTCCAACTTGACTAGAGTTGGCTGGCACTCCATATACTTTGTCATTGGTCATGACAGTTTGTTTATAATCATCCATAATCCGGTCCATATATGGTTCGTCAGTTAAATCAACAAAATTTTGTTCCGGATTGATCGTCTGCAGCAGAGCACCTGAATTGAAGGACACAAGATCGGTCATATCCTGTGTGGCGAGCCTGGTTTTCACTACATTTTCCCCTTCAGGTCCAGCCGGGCGCTGTTCAATTTCAAGTGAAATGTTCAGCTCTTCCTCGGCAGCCTCCGCTACAGCCTCTATTCCGTTTAAGTTTTCCGTTTCACTGCTCAGCATCGTCAGAGTGACTGGCTCTTCACTATCGCCGCCGCTGCCGCCGGACGCCTCACTATTTTCATCTCCACCGCCGCCGCTGCAGCCTGCCATCACCCCCGCTATCATCAAAGTACCTGCAAATAATGTGAACGTTGATTTGAAATAACTCATGTCTTACTCCCCCTTTTAATAAAATGTTGTTTACCAAAATATTACTTGACAGCGCTTTCATTATATCGGAAAAATTTCGGAATATGCTGGAAATTAATGCAGAAAATTCTGAATCCTGATCTTATTAAAAATATTGTATTTCTTCCGTTTCCCCATGGCACTTTCAGGGATCTTACGCATTTCACTAAGACATTCCTCGTTTTTTATACAGCTATTATACTATTATTTTAAAATATTTACATATTGCCTCCTATTTACTGGAAACCACAAACCTTTGTTGTACATCCATCTGCCAAACTATTATTCTTTTAGGCATTTACTAATGAAGTGCGCAAGAACGAACGTCAATTACCCTGCCATTGGATTTTTGAGATTGAATAGCCGCTTCAATTACTTCAAGTCCAGCAAGAGCATCTGCACCGGAACCTTCTATCTCTTCCGGGACTGCGCCTTCTTTTACCTGTTGTATAAAGCGGTCAAGCCGGCGGCCTATCGTCTCATGAAAACTCCCCAGACCGGTCATGATTGAATTCCGGAGTACTGTCTGCTCGGATCGTTCATGTGGATAAAAGGTAAAATTTTCATACACATTATCAATCACAAATCTACCCTGGTCCCCTGCTGCTTCACAATATTCAATCGGATGGCGTCTCGACATATCATAGCTGCCTGTTAAATGACCGACGGCTCCAGAACAGAATTCCATATTAATAGAAACAGTCGACCAAATCTGTCTTCCCGGGGCCTTTATCATAAAGGACTGGACTCGTTTTACTTCCCCTCCAAAATTCCTCATTACATCGATAGAATGGGGATGCAGGGCCCGCATATGAAACCAGGGACTAACATCCTTTGGATTCTGAATGGTCAGCTTCATATTTATAAACAACAGCGTGCCAAGATCACCTTTTTCTATCATTTCCTTTCCTTTACGCGCAGCAGGCACAAAGCTGTGGTTTAAATTGCAGCCGAGCCGCACGTTCCTTGCTTTTGCTTTCTCCACCATTTTTCTTGCTTCTTCCACATTATTCGAGAGCGGCTTTTCCACCATGACATCCTTACCTGCCTCGATAGCAGCAACCGTCGGAGCAAAGTGATGACTTCCATTTTCCTCACCTGCTGTAGTGACACTGACCAGATCAATATCTTCCTTCTCAAGCATCTCATGTACATCCGTATAATAAGCTGTGTTGAATTGCTCTGCGATGCCGGCTGCCCGTTCCTCTAATAAATCACAGACAGAAACTAGTTGGATATCAGGATGATTACTGTAATGCTGGCAATGAAGACGCCCAATATTATTTACACCGATGACAGCAGCTTTCAGCATTATCCGCTCCTTTCTGTTTCTCTTACTTTCTTCATATTAAAATATTTCACAAAAAGTATCATAGTCTATATGGACTTATTTAAGACAGGAAAAACGCTGCTATAGCTTGTACACAAAAAAAAGATGGCTTATCGCGCCATCATGCCAAAGAGCCCCCGCTGTTTTAGAGGGAGCTGAAAGAATGAAAACGTGTAAAAAAACGTAGAATTTACGCTAGTTTGGGAAATAATCCGCCTTGTAGCATTTCACCTTTCTGTAAAGCCAATTCCTTCGTCACAGCATGGTCCTTTCCACTGTACACCGATCCATCAGGCATATAAATTATCGCCAGCACACGGCGGGGGTTACTGGTTTGATTGGAATGGGCATAATGAAAAGTCAATCCGTCATGAAATGTGCAGCTGCCTTTTTTCAGCGGGACCGACACTGCATTTTCCTTGTTCAGTACCTTCCCTTTCCCCTTCGCATCTGTAAAAATATCATGTGCATCTACGAGGCTTACTGCCTGCAGATCTTTTATTCTATGGGATCCGGGAAGAAACTTCATACAGCCATTTTGTTCATCCACATCATCAAGAGTGAGCCAAATCGAAAGAGCTCCTGCCTCAGTCAGAGGCCAATAGGGATAATCCTGATGCCACGGGGTCTCCTTTGAGTCATTCGGCATTTTCCAAAGAGCGTGATCATGAAAGAGACGGATCCCTTTATTTCCGGAAAGCTGATCAGCAATGCCCGCCAGTCTTTCAGATAATACATAACGGGCCATGCCGCCATGATCGCGCCAGGTGTTTACTTTTTGATTCAACACTTTATAGTAAGCTCCGTCTGAATTACTCGTCTGCACGGACCTCTCACTGCCCACATTCATCACTTCATCCAGATGCATGCTCAGCTCAGCTGTTTCTGCATCGCTCAGTACATTATCAATCTGAACATAGCCGTTTGTTTGATAAAAATCTATCTTTTCCTGCGGCAGATGTAAACGGGAATCTTTAAACATAAACGCATCCCCTTTTAGTAAGGATAACTAAAATATACCGCAGTGAGTTTCATTTATCTTGGCAGATCTGCTAAGAAACTATGCGTATCTGCCAGATGACAGAAATAGGCCGATTGTGCTATAGTAACCAGTACATTTTTCAGTTTATTTTGAAAACAACAAGGAGGGCGGTGCAGAAATGAGCAAATCTCTGAAAAAAAGGAAATTACTCGGTGAAAATTACTTTAATAGACCTGCATTCCCTTTTTTCATCGACCGTTATTGCATTGCTGAAAATACCCATGTCCATCCCCACAATCATGACTTTCTTGAATTGGTATATGTGATTGAAGGAAACGCTGTCCACCATATCGGCCAACAATCCTACCAGGTGCAGGCGGGAAATGTTTTTTTGCTTGAACCGGATGTATACCACCACTTCACTGCGGCAGAGAGCGGGGACACCATTGTTTATAATGTTCTTTTCAGAAGGGAATTTCTTAAGAATGAATTAAGTTTCTTAAGTCAGCTCCCCTCCTTCATTAATTATTTTTATCTGCTCCCATTTTTGCGGAAAACAACTTCATTTATTCCGTACCTTCCCCTGGATATGACCCAGAAGCTTCAAATCGAGCGGCATTTAGACGACATTCATAAGGAATTTCATTCAAAAGCAGACGGGTTTGAACTGATAATTAAAACTCGGCTGATCGAGGTTTTTATTTTACTGAGCCGCTTTTACAACAAAAGTAAAACACAGCCTCAGGTGTCATTGAATGATGAAGAAACTGTCAAATCAATCTCTGAATTTATTACCCGCCACTATAATCAGCCGATTACATTAGCGCAGCTCAGCCAGACGTACGGTATGAGCATCTCTTCTCTCACGGCTAAATTTAAAGCCTTTACAGGCATGACCATTATTGAATTCCGCCAGAAGCAGCAGGTGAAGGAAGCCTGTGCAGCCTTAAGCGATACAAACAATAAAATTGCAGATATAGCGTTTGAATGCGGATTTAATGACCTCAGCCACTTTAACCGCAACTTTAAAAAGCATACAGGCATGTCCCCAAGAGATTTCGCAAAACAGTCCGCCCTTCAGTAACATTCAAAAATAGAGCCATCCTAGAATGTGTTATAGTAAACGAGTCAGCAGGATGATCCATAGGAGGAGCCAAAAATACCTGAAGGATCAAAGAAACAGAGAAAAAGCGAAAAGAATGATTACTTCAGCAGTGAAGCAAGCTAAAAATTTTAAAAAATAAATAAGAAAAGCTCATGCTTAAACGCCACAAGCAGTAGACTGCTGCGGCCGGGTTTCCGGACAATGGTATTATCTCCAAACAGCTCGTCTTCCGAGCTTTGCAGGACATGTGTTCCGTTATCGGCCAAAAAGTAAGCCAAATTTCCCGCCATACAGGGAAGTATGTCACTTTGACCGATAAATTGCGCTTATTTTAAGTGTTATTTTGCACATTCAACTTTAAAAACCCAGCTACCTTCACATGAGAAGATTAGCTAGGTTTCTTAATTATTTTAGAACTATTCTGATCCATTTAGTAAAAAAGTGACTGCTCATTGTTCAGCAATAGCGCCTGATTGTGGAATATCATTATTTGTTATTTCAGGTGTATTGATTTTCAATTCCTGTCACTTTCAATCTTATTTAAACTTCTAAAGACTAACTAAACTCCAAACTGTTTTAAATGATGGTCAAGGTGCTTGTAAATTCCTTTTCCCCATTGTTCGGTAGTAAGTTTACCGAAAAAAGGATGTGGATGGATCGTACACTTCTCTGGACCATTATTTGGGAAGGTTATAATTTTTTGTTTTAATTTTTTCTTTTCTGTTTCAAATTCTTTTTCTTCTACTATCAAAATGGTTGGAATTGTAGACATATTTTGGGCTAATGGCTTGTCGTTATAAAAGATTGGTTTCACAAAGCCTCCTATTAATCTCCCTAACCAATCTCTCGCAGGAAAGGAATTTCCCATTGCAATATCTTGAAAAGATGAGCAATGTGCTAGCATTTGGGCAACACTCATTTTACCCCATTGCTGTTTTGTATTTGAATTTAATTTGTCAATACGGTTTAAAATTTCCTCTGAATACAATGGATTAAAAATATTTTTCAATTGTACACCTCTCTTTACAAATTTCCTTTACATCAAGAAAGAATGCAATCATTCCCTTAAATTAAGTATTAGATCCTAAAAGTAAACTAGCAGGTTTTATTGCCGGGACTAGATGATTCAAAATTCAAAAGAATCTTACGAAAGAGGGCATTATTTTTTGAAAAAGCCCGAAAGCAGAGGCAGAAGGGTTTTTCCGTTAACCATGTGGTCTTGGCCTGCAAGTTGTACAAACTTTGCGTTTGGAATTGCCTTCGCTAGTTGGCGGCCGACATCATGCATTGAGGATGGACTTTTCTCGCCAACGATGATTTGTGTTGGTACGGAAACTCGAGTAGCTCGTTCAACAGGAGGCATGTCCTGAGTTAGAGCAATATCATAAGCAATGGTTGGAGCTAGTGCTTTCATAGTTCTCCAGCCGGGCAATAGAGGCAATAGCAAAACAAATACTTTTGGCATCCCAATACCTTTCAAAAAGGTGCTCATTGCTTCTGCATGTTTCCCTTTATCGAGAAGTTTGTTTATTTTTTGGCTTAATTGATTGTATTCGACCTTTTTTTCCTCGTCACGTACATATGGAGCATCATACATAATTACTTTTTGCACTTTGCTGCCAAGTTGAAGTGCAGCCTCAAGTGCTAATACGGCACCCGAAGAATGGCCATACAAATACGCCGTGCCGCCTGCTGAATCAATCATGGCTTCGATATCCTCGATTTCACGTTCCATTGTATAAGGCAGTGTGTTTTCGCTATTGCCGCGTCCACGTCGATCGTAATTGTAAACAGTGAATTCAGTGGCAAATATTTTGGCATCTTGCACTATCGGCTTAAATGAGCGGTGGCAGCTCGCTCCCGTTATGTAAATAAGAGCTGGACCATTACCGTAGACATTGTACGCTAAAGTTGTACCGTCCTTTGACTGGGTTGTATTCATATATATATCCTTTTTCTCGAAAAATGTATGAATCTTACTCCGCTACATCCAACAACATGTTAATAAATATACTGCCGATACATACATTAAATACCATAAACATTAATTTCTCCACCATCAATAAATTTCCTGCTGTCATTCAACAATCTGGCCCTTTAATGGAATATAATATGACTAGATTTTTAAACATCTTTATTGTAAATGTAACGATTTTATTTGTAATTAAACAACTTTATTGTAAGTTGTAGCTTTGAAATAAAGTTTGATAAAAAATACCTCGCAAACCCATATTTTACGATAAATAAAAAGAATCCATTTTGAAAAAAGATTGATCAAAATGGATTCTTTTTCAGCGGATTTAAGTTTGATTTTTATAAAAAAGTTTGATCATTTTCTACCTGTGTTGT